>JBIITV010000132.1:0-12238 GCA_044340325.1 Lysobacteraceae bacterium | reverse complement strand
GGGTCTTGGGCCGTTTTTTGTGCGACTTTTTCTGGTCAAGATCTGGGCGCAATGGAATGCACAGATGGGCGAGAGAGCCGCAAATCGAGTTGCCGTGATGGCCTGAGCTATTTTGCAGGGCCGACTATGTGTTCTGGCTGCAACTGGTGCGCCGGGCCGGTATCGCCAGGCGCGTACCGACGGCCGAACCCCTGGCGGAGTATCTGGTCCGCAGCGGCTCGCTCTCTGCCGACAAACGTAAGGCGGCGCGCTGGCAGTGGAATATCTACCGCAACGTCGAAGGCCTGGGTTCGATCCGCGCCGTGTGGTATTTCGCGCACTACGCGGCGATCGCGGTGGCTAAACGCAGGTAATGCCCATGCGACCTGCGCTGTAGGCCGCATGGGCTCATCCGATCAGGCGCTGCTGTTCTCCACGATGACGTTCTGCGTCATCACGCCCGGATTCCCGGTGATGGCTGCGGCGGCGAGATAAAGCAATTTGCCGACGATGCTGCCCGGTCCGTCCCAGTATTCGGCACGCTCGATCTCGACCCGGATCAATGCCAGATTCGGATCATGCTTGCCTTGCGGGAAAAAAGTCGACATCGCGGGCGACCAGAGCGCCTCTGTTTTCTTCCGGTCCTGCACCAGCCGGGCAGGGCCCGAGATCGAGACGTACGTGTTGTCGCGGCGATCGGCATAGTTGAGACAGATATGCGGCTGTGCCTTGATCTCGCGCGCCTTCTCGCTGGTCGCATCGGTGGCGAACCAGAGGATGTGTTCTTCATCGAAATCGAGCGTTTGCAGCGGGCGCGAGATCAAGGTGCCGTTTGCTGTGGCGGTGGTCAGCATCGCCACCGGGACATCGTTGACGAGTCTGCGGAGTGTTTCGAGTTGTCTGGCGTGGTCCTGGGCGTCTGTGTCGTGCATTGCGCTACCTGATCGATGCATAGGAGAAGCAGTCTAGGGCGCGGGACCGGATCCGGTGCGATCGTGGGCATGGTCGCGTGATCGCGTTTCCGAACGCGTCATGTTCGATTCGAGACAACGCAAAAAGCCCGAAATTCTTCGGGCTTTTTGCGTTTCGCACGACAGCCGCCGATTGCGTTTTTCGTTACGGCGTTTCGCTCAGCTCAACCAGATAAGTCGTCGTGCCGCCGCCGATATCGATTCGCCAGCCCTTGTAGAACTCGCTGGCGTCCACCGCATTCCAGTTCTTCAGGGTGATGGTGGCGTTCGCCGGTTCCAGCACCCGCACTTTCAGCTTGCCGGCGGTGACGGTGGTGCCGCTGACCACCGGCTGTACCGGCGCCTGCACCTGGAAGAACGCGGTGGTGCCTGCAGCCAGCGTGAAGTTGTCGCGTACTGTTAGCTTGCGCGATGCGAAGTCGAGGCGACGTGTCCACGCACTCAGCGCCGGGTTGTTACCGTAGGCAGGTTTGAGATTGGACACGACCGTCAGCGCACCGGCCGCACCGGGGGTGACGGTCATGGTCGAGGTGGTGTTGGCGCACTGGTGGACGATGCGGTCGTTGGCGGGGCTGCCGCACTGCGCGGTTGCGGTGTTGGTGCGCTCGAAACGAAGCATGTTGTGCACTTCGGTGCCCTGCTGGATGCCGCTGTGGGTCCAGATGTTCTCGGTCACCGCCAGCCAGTCGTTCGCGAACAGGGTGAATGCGCCCTGGTCCTGATGCGCGTGGCTTTCGTTGTACGGGCCGGCGACATAGGACATCCACATCGCGGCGCGGTCCCAGCCGCTGCGCGCGAACAGATGGCCGGTGCCGCTGCCGTGGTAATACAGCTCCGCCGGTGGGACGCCGTTGGTGCCCGGCGGCAGCATGTCGTAGCGGAAGTTCAGGCCCTGGCCCATCTGCTGCACGGAGATGTTGTTGAGCCACCAGCTGGCGATGCGCTGCGTGGTCGCGTCGTTGGTGAGGTGGCGCGCTTCCAGTACGAGCCGGCGATGATAGTCGTAGATTTCAGGGATCGAGTTGCGCGACTGGTCGCCCAGCGGGGCGAAGCGGTCGAGCGTCGGCACGGTGGCGTGCGTCCACCACTTGATGGTGTTGGTCGCGTGGCTGTTGGCGTTGGCCAGATCGATCCCGGTCGCGTCCCGCCACATGCTGTAGAGATTGAACAGACGCATCTGTGCGGTGCCGTAGCCGGTGCCTTCCTGGCTGCCGCCGGTGGCAAGCGCGCGGTAATAGGCTTCGAGTTTCGGCAGCTTGTTGGTCTGCAGGAAGCTCATCCAGGTCGCACTGCGCGAGGCCAGCGCCCACGACATGGTCGCTTCGAGGAAGCTGTAGTGATAGTTGTTGCCGGGATTGTCGATCGACCAGCCGGTCCATGGCGCGGAACGGGTTCCCCAGCGCGCGCTCTGGTAGTTCCAGACGTTCCAGATCGCCTGCTCGGCGTAGGCCGACCAGCGTTGGCGCTGGCTCGCGGTGAGGCGGGTGCTGCAGGTGTCGTAGGTCATCGCGACATCGCCGATCATCGGCCCGACATCGAGATAGGAATCGCCGGCGACGACCGGATTCTGACCGGCCGCGATCGCGGTTTCGGCCTGCGAGACTTGAAGGTCGACCATGCCGATGGCGTGGGTGCAGTACTTCACGTCACGGGTGATGCGGAACATCAGCGCCGAGTCGCGCGCCTCGTAGGCGTAGCCCGGGCTGCCGGCGACGGCATTGTCGACCCAGGTGCGGAACCGCGTGTAGGCGGTGCGGCTGGTGTCGACATAGGTGAGATTCATCGGAATCTCCGATGCCTGTGCCGCCGTCGATCCTGCGGTCGAGCGGGTCCGGCTGCTGATCGAATCGCCTTGTCGGCTTTGGGCGCGGGCCTGCTGCACCGGGGTCTCGCGTTCCTGCACGGACCGGTAGGCGCGGAGTTCACGCATCAGCTTGGCCGGGCCGGCAAGAGCGATACCGGCAGAGGCGATCACGCCGAACACGATCAGCCCACGGGCCAGACGATGGCGGGCGACGGGCGTTGTCGGCAAGGAATGGGAATGGGCGTTGCGGTGCGGCAAGGGCATATCGAAGACTCTGCGTTCGCGTCCGTGGCGATAGTGCGGCCGGTCGCGCCCCCTGATGCACCCCGTCCGGACCCGGGTGCAGCGCGTCGTACATGGCGGCCTGTCACTGAACGGGCCAACCTGAACGCAGTATGGTCCGGGGCGAGGGCGACAAGTGTGACCGGCCGGACGGTTGTGCCGGCAATCGGGACGAAGTGTGAACGCTGTCTAGGACGAAAGTCAGCTGGCATTCAGTTTGAGACTTCTTCGAGCTCTACGACGTAAGCCTCTGTTCCACCAGCGATATCCAGCCGCCAGCCGCTGCGGAATTCCTCGCTGTCGACCATCCGCCAGTCGAGTTTGGTCAGGCTGGCGCCCGCCGGTGCGATCACACGGATCCTGAGCTGGCCGGCGGTTGCGGTTTGGCCGTCGATCTGCGGCTCGACCGGCAGGTTCAGCTGGAACACCGCCCGGAGGCCCGGATCCATGCCGAACCGGTCCTCCACCCGTAGCCGGCGTCCGGCGAAATCCAGGGTGCGGGTCCAGCGCCGCACCGGCGAACCGTCGCCATAGGCGTCGCTGAGGTCGGCGACCGCGCGGAGGGCACCGTCAGCGCCGGGCGTGACGGTCATCCGCGAGACGCTAGGTCGGCGCTGGTGCAGCACGTCATCGCCACCCGTGCCGCGCTCGAAGCGAAGGACGTTGTGGGTTTCGGTGCCCTGCTGGATGCCGCTGTGGGTCCAGATGTTCTCGGCGACGGTCAGCCAGTCCCGTGCGAACAGCGTGAAGCCGCCCTGTTCCTCGTGCGCGTGGCTTTCGTTGAAGGGGCCGGCCACGAACGCCAGCCACATCGCATCGCGGTCCCAACCGCTGCGCGCGAACAGATGGCCGGTGCCTTCGGCGTGATGGAACAGGGCCGAGGGTGCGGGCGCATCGGCATCGCCCGCCGGCAGCAGATCGTGCCGCGTGTTGAAGCCGCTGCTCATCTGTGCAATCGAGATGTGATGCAGCCACCACGAGGCCAGCGCCTGCCGATCCGAATCCTTGCTGAGCGCGCGCGCCTCCAGCACCAGCCGGCGGTGGTAGTCGTAGATCTCCGGGATCGAGCTGCGCGACTGGTCGCCGATCGGCGCGAAGCGGTCCATCGTCGGGACCGTCGCATGTACCCAGTACGCGATGCTGTCGTTCACGTGCAGACTGGCGTTGGCGATATCGTCGCCAGTGGCGTCCCGCCACAGCCGATACAGCGCGAACAGGCGCATGTGCGCGGCGCCATATCCGGTGCCTTCGAGGCTTCCACCGCCGGGCAACTTCGCGAAATACGCCAGCAGCGGCGGGATTTTCTCTTCGTGCAGGAAACGCATCCAATCGTTGTCGCCGCTGACCAGCGCCCAGTACAGGGTCGCCTCGACGAAGCTGTAGTAATAGTTGTTGCCGGGGTTGTCGGTCGACCAGCCTGTCCATGGGCGCGGGCGATCGCCCCAGTGCGCGAGGAGGTGGTGCCAGACATTCCATACCGCTTGTTCGGCGTAGGCGGACCAGCGCTTGCGCTGGGCGTCGTCGATCTGCGCCTTGCAGGTGTCGAGGGTCATCGAGAGCGCGGCGATGTGCGGCCCCACGTCGAGATACGAATCCCCGGCGATCTCCGGCGCCCGGCCATCGGCGATCGCGGTTTCGGCGTCGGCGACTTCGCTCTGGATCATCGTCACGGCGAGGTCGCAGTATTTCCTGTCGGGATCGAGGCGATACAGCAGTGCAGCATCGTAGGCGGAGAAGCCATAGCCGGGCTCGCCGGCGACGGCGCTGTCGACCCAGCGCTTGAAGCGTGCGAAGGCTTTCGAGCTGCGATCGACGTATTCCAGGTCGAGCGGAATACCCGGTTCGATCCGCGCCAGCGGTGGGCGGGATTGGATCGCTGCGCTTCGACCTTCGCCGGTTCCTGCTGCGGCCTGGGCGTTCTGCTGTTGGCCGCAGGCGGTGGCGGCGATCAACAGCAGGCATGCGATTGACGCATGGACGCCAACGCAACGTGGTGCCGGATGTAGCGCAGTCATTGCCTTCGCCGCTTCAGCGATTTCGATAGCTCAACGTCAGGCCGACGATGTTCTGGCTGACGTTCTGACTGTCGACGCTGCTGTCGCGTGTATAGCGTGCCAGCGACAAGATACCGCTCCACTGCGCCGTCCGGTCATAGCGGATGTACCCGCCATAGCGCAGGGTTTCGTCCTCGCGGCTCAGATTGAGATAATCGATGCGCTTGAGCGAACCGGAGAAACCCAGAGACAGATCCTGCCTTGCGCGCCAGCTCGCTTCGAAGCCGCTGCCGCGATCGTTCTCATCGAAGGTGCCGATGTCCTGATACCGGCGCCGGCCGACATAGGGCGATACCCCGAACGTCCAGCGCGTTGCAGTGAAGGCGTAATTCACCGCAAGCTCGCGCTCCTGATAGGGCGATGCGTTGATGATGGTGTCGCCGGTGACGATCTCTGTCGGGATCGTGGTGTCTTCAGCGACGGTGGTCAGGCTGGCGGCGGCGACATCGGAGAACTGGCTGCGGAAACGTGCGCCGAGGCGGTGACTGGCATTGGGCCGCCACGTCAGCTCGGTGCGCAGAAGCGGATCGGAACGCGTATTGGCGAAAGCGGACAGGTCGCGCCGGTAGTCGAGCCGCGAATAACCAAGATCGACCGCGAGATCGAAGCGGCTGAGCCTGCGCGTGTAGCGCGCGAACAGCTCCGTGCGATCGTAATCGCGTGCGGTCGTCTCGTCCTGGAAGTCGACCCGCTGCGTCTGCACGTTGAAGGCGAGGCGGCTCGTGGCGCTCAGCGGTTTGATCGCGCGCAGGGTCAGATCGATGCGGTTCGAGTTGAAGAGATCGGTGACCTCCGCTTCGGTATGCACGTAGCGCAGTTCGGTCGCGCCGCGCCAGCCCGCGCCCCAATCGAAACTGAGGGTCGGGCCGGCGGAGAGCACGTTGACCTGCTGCCGGTTGCCTGGCGTATCCGGCGCCAGGGTGTCGACCGGCTGCAGCGCCAGGCTGTCGACCACGCTGAAGCTGAGACGGTCGGGTATCGCGACCCAGTTCATGCGGCCGGTCAGCGCACCGTCGACGACATTGTCGAAGCGGTCGTCGCCATAGCGGCGGTATTCGGTACGGCCGCTGATGCGGGTCTGCAGCGTCGAGGAGTCGTGGGTGATCTCGAAGCCGATGCCCGGCCGCAGGGTGGTGAGCGCGATCGGATCGTTTTCGGTCAGCAGCAGGTTGTCGCTGCGCTCCACGGTCAGGTCCACGACGTAATCGATCCGCAGCGCGTGAGCGGTGTGCGGGCTGACCAGCAGCACCGATCCGCCGAGTAGAACATCGCAGAGCCGGTAGCGGGGCATGCTGCCTCCTGTGGTCCGGTTATGGGCGCTGGTTTTATGGGCGCTGGTTGAAGACGACGCCGGCGAATTTCTCCGGCGGGAAACTCGCGACCGCCTTGTCGATGGCATCCGGCGCGACCTGGCCGTAACCGACCACCAGCACCACCAGATCGGCGAGATCGGAGAGGATCCTCGCATCCGGCGAGCCCAGGACCGGCGAGCCGTCGAGGATCAGATGGCGGTTGACGTGATGCGTGCGCAGCGAATCGATCAGCGCGCGCATGCGGAACGAGCTGAAGCTCTCGCCTGCGGTTTCGCGGATGCGTCCGGCCGGGATCAGCTGCAGTCGCGGTATGCCGGTGGGGTAGACGATATCGCGCATCGAGATGTCCTCTTGCTCGAGGAAATCGATCAGGCCACCGCGGTCGGCAGCGACATGCAGCGCATCGCCCTGGGCCGGATGGGTCGCATCGCAGTCGATCAGCAGGGCCTGCTTGGTGTCGTCGAACGCGAACGCCGCAGCGAGATTGCGGGCGACGTAACTGCCGCCGCAGCCGTGACGCACCGGCGCCACCAGGGTCACGAAATTGCTGCTGTGGCCGCTGCCGAGGGCGAGCAGCCGCGTGCGCAATTCGCGAAAGGCGTCCGCATGCGCGCGCACGGATTCCTGGCGGTGGATCAAGCGGCGTTCTTCGAGTTGGCGCGTGGTCAGCGCCTGCTCCTGCCGCGTCCTGCTCATGGATTGCGAACCGGTTTGCGCGTCGTTGTCGTGGCGATCGTTCATGCGTGCATCTGCTTGTAGCCGTAGACCAGACCGTATGCGAGCACGACCGCGCAGACGATCGAAGCGCTGACCGCCATCCGCATCAATTCGCGGCGGCGATCGCGCGGCGTGCGATAGCGCGGCACGACCGTGAGCAGCGCGTAGTGGTTCTGGCGGTCGAGCTGGCGCGGCGAACGCACGCGCGGATCGAAGCGCGCCAGCAGGAACAGCAGCCCGAACGGCACCACGACCGCCGCCGCAAGTCCGCCCAGTGCGAAATGCATGAAGCGCAGGCCGGTCGGGCGCACCGGCATCTGCGCAGGATCCTGGATGCGCATGGTCAGGCCGCGACGTTCGCGGTCCATTTCCATCGACACGCGCGCGTTCTCGCGCCGGCGCAGCATGTCCTGATAGATGTCGCGGTTCACTTCGTAATCGCGGGTGAGCTCCGCGAGCGTGCTTTCCGATGCGGCGATGCGCCGGCTGCGGCCGAGTTCGTCGCCGAGCAGACCTTCGGATGCGCCCATTCGCGACTGGATCGCGGCGATTTCGCGCCGCGTTTCCGCGAGCCGGCTCCGCAGCTCCTGATACAGCGGATTGACTCGAGCCTCTGAAGCCTCATCGCCGGTGCGGGGCTGGTTGCGGCGCTGTTCTTCCTGTTTCATCACCGTCTGGATATCGGCCATCTGATGACGGATGCGGACCACGTCGGGATGCCTGTCGGTATAACTCAGCAACAAGGTGTCGAGCTGGTTCTGCAGGTCCAGTAATTGCGTGCGATAGAGCGTCTCGCGCGTCTGTACTGCGGTCACCGCCGATTCGCCCGACAGCTGCGCGGTCAGCGCCTGTTCCCGCGAACGCAGCTCCATCAGATTCATCCGGGTCTGTTCGACCTGGGAACGCAGTGCGCCGATGCGCGCGGTGACATCGGTGGCGCTGCCGGGCTGTGCGTCGGCGTTGTCGGAGCGATACGCCTGCAGGTTGTTCTCGGCTTCGGTGAGTTTGTCGTGATAGTCGTTGACTTGCTTATCGATGAACTCGTAAGCCTCGCGACTCTCTCGCTCCTTGCTGGCGAGGCTTTCCTCGATCAACAGATCGGCCATCGCACCGGCGATTTTGTACGTGCGTTCGGGATCGTTGTCGGTATAGGTGATCTGGACCAGATTCTGACGCGCGTTCTTGATCACGGTGCGATCGCGGAGCTGTTCGATCAAGCGGTCCTGCATCACCGCCGAAGGTTTCTCGTCCATCCACCCGCCGATCGCCAGCAGTTGACGCATGACTTTCGGACTGAACACGACCTGCCGCGCCAATCCCGCGCGATCCACCGCCTGGGTCGACACCGCGCGGTTTTCCAGCAAGGGTTGCAGGATGTCGCTTTCCTGCGCGAGCACGGAGGTCGTGGACACGTATTTTCGCGGCAGCAGGAACAGCCCGACCACCAGGGCGATCAGCGCGATCGCTGCGAATATCGAGACCAGCACCAGCTGATAGCGGCGGGCTTCGTGCAGCAGGATCGGGATCAGTTCGCTCGGCGCCAGCGTTGCCTGCGCCTGCGCGCCCACGCGCGGGCCGGAGGGGCGTCGGGCCGGGAGCGGTGCATTCATCAGAACGTACGCTCCGGAACCGTGATCACATCGCCCGGTGCGACGGGGTAGTTCGTGGCCAGATCGCCGCGATTGAGGATGCGATCAAGTTTGATGTCGTAAGTGCGTGCGCTGTCGCCGGACTTGCGGTGCAGTTCGGAGCGGTCGGGTGCGGCGAAGTCGGTCAGCCCACCGGCGGCGAGCACGGCGTCGAGTACGGTCATGCCCGGTCGGAACGGCACCGACACCGGCTGTCGCACCGCGCCTGTCACCCGCACACGCGACAGATATTCGTGACTGCGCAGCTGGGTGAGGATCACCGCGACCTGCGGATCGCGGACATAGGCCGAGAGTTTGTCCTGGATGTCCTTGGCGACTTCCGGCGGCGTGCGGCCGCCGGCGAGTACGTCGCCGATCAGTGGCACCGAGATCATCCCGTCGGGACGCACCGGCACGGTGATGCCCAGTTCGGGATTCCGCCAGACCGCGACCTGCACCTGATCGTCCACGCCGATCCGGTAAGCGTCCACGGGTTGCGCCTGCACAGCCTCCATGGGCGGGGCACCTGCTGTCCGGCCCTGGGGTGTGGTGCACCCAGTCAGCACGAGGGTTAGGACGGACAGCAGGAACAGCGCCCGGACGCATCGGATCGTGGACATTACGTTCCCCTGATTTATTGCACTGAATTGTAACGGGATTCGGCAAAGTTTGAGGCCAGTCACAAAACGGGCGGCAGTTGTCCGCCGCCGAAAACAGGGAAGGCCGCAAATGCGGCCTTCCCTGGGATCTGCCGGGCAGCCGTTGCAGGCTGGCCGCGATGTCACTTCTTCGCTTTGATCGGCTTGGCCGGCTTCAGCTTGGCGGCGATGGCGGCGTAGGTCCCCTGATCCGATGGCGAAAGATTGGGACGGCCGGCGAACACACCCATGCTCACCCCGCCGACCACGTAATAGGTTTCGCCGGCTTCGACTTCGAGATTCAGCACGTCCTTGGCCTCGGAGTGCACAACATAGGCATGCGGGCCCGGGGTGGTCACATGCACGAAGTAGCTGCCGTTGCTCAGTTTGCCCAGTTCTGTTTCGCCCTCGCGTACCTTGTAGCCGATCGCGCCGCCCACGAACTTGCTTTCGCGGAAGAACACGATCTGACCCATGCCTTCGGGCGGGGCCGAGATGCCGCTCGGCAGCGCCTCGGCAGCGGGCACTTCAGCTGCAGGAGCGACAGCAGTCGGTGCGGGCTCTTGTGTGGCCGGTGCCTGCGGTTCGGCCGGTACGGGTGCAGTCGTGTCTTGGGCCTGTGCGGCGAGTGCGGCGGTCAACAGCGCGGTCAAGAGGGCTGTCTTGGAAATAGAGCGCATGGAGAAACTCCTGTGGATGATCAGATCGGTGTCGTGGGTACTGCGAGTGTCGGCGTGTCCTCGCCTTGATCCGGACCGGGAGCAGTCGCGGCTTTTTCCGTGTTCGGAGAAGCGGGAGGCGCTGGCAACGGCGCGGCCAATGGCGGCAGGCGCACGGCTTCGGCCAGCTTGGCGACGGCGTTGGTTCCCAGCGGTATCTCGATTTCGCTGCCGCGGACGAAACCGCCGAGTGGCAGTACCAGCGATGCGGCCATCGCGGCGCCGGTCTTGTCGCTGCCGGCCCCCCCCAGCTTCATGCCGCGCAGCTTGATCGGCCCGTTGGGGCCTTGGAGATAACGCGCCGCGAGGATCAGTTCGCCGGCTTTGCCGCCGCCACGGCCGCGTTCCGCGTGGACCACTTCGCCCGTGCCTTCGGTGCCGGCCTGCAGCAGTACCCCCTCCGCCGCAGCCAGCGACTGCACCAGCCGCAGCTTGAAGATCTGGCCCCGCTGCGCGGTCTTCGAACTCAGCGCTTCGGCGATCTCGATCCTGATCGGACTGCCATCGGGCAGCATGCAGCAGGGGCCTGCGTCGGCAGCCGGGGAGGTCGGTGCGTCTGTTGCAGGCGATGGGGCGGTGTCGAGCGATGCCGGCGTCTCCGAAGGCGCGGCAGGTGGCGGTCGATCGGCAACTGCAGGCGGGGCTTGGGTGGTTTCCTGCGCACTGGTGTGCGGCAGGCCAGCGAAACAGAGCGACAGCATCAGCGACGCGCGAGCGCCCTTGGATTGGAATGGCATGGTGTTCCCCCCGGAGTTCGAAATTATCGCAAACCCAACCTGCCCGCGACAGCCTTCCGGGGCTGCTTCATGGCGCCCTTGGGTATCGGGTCGGGCGTGGCCGGCAGTCGCCAACGGTTTGACATCCACCGCGGCGAAGTCGAGCGCATCCCTCGCTTCCGGATGCAAGATGTAGACATGCTCGCCCGGCTCGGTGACATGAACGAAGTTGTCCCGAACGAAGGTGCCCCGAACGAAGGTGCCCCGAACGAAGGCGTTGCCCGAGCAGGGACCTGCTTCTGCTGGATCGGCGTACAGCAAAAACAGATCCCTCACACACAACCGGGATGACCATCTTTTTCAGGGATGGCAGTGCTTCGAGTCGCTCAGCCCTCCCACGACGGCAGCTTCTTCTTCACCGCCACATTCTTCAGCGTCACGTACTTCGGCATGCCGTCACGGCCGTACGGCGGTGGCGATTCTCCACGGATCAGCGGTTCGAGGTAAGCGCGGGCAGCGGCGGTGATGCCGTAGCCGTCCTTGCGCAGGAAGTTCGCTGGCATGACCTTCTCGTGGTTGGCGACCTTCTCCAGCGGTGCCGCTTCGATCTTCCAGCGATAAGGCGTATTCGAAGTGCGCTTGATCACCGGCATCGTCGCATTCAGACCTTTCAGCGCGAACTGCACGGCGGCCTTGCCGGCGGCCATGGCCTGGTCGAGGTCGGTCTTCGATGCGATGTGGCGCGCCGAGCGCTGCAAGTAGTCGGGCAGAGTCCAGTGCACCTTGAAGCCGAGTTCGTCCTTGACCCTGCCGGCCAGATACGAGGCAACGCCGCCGAGCTGGGTGTGGCCGAATGCGTCCTTGCCGCCCCCGGCGTCAGCGACGAAGGTGCCGTCGGCGGTGCGGATGCCTTCCGAGGCCACCACCACGCAGTAGCCCACGCGGGCCACGATCTTCTTCACGTTGGCCAGAAAATCGGCCTCGTCGTAGGCGCGTTCGGGAAACAGGATCAGATGCGGGGCTTCGTCCGGGCCGTTGCCGGCCAGGCCGGCGGCGGCGGCCAGCCAGCCGGCGTGGCGGCCCATGGCTTCGTAGACGAAGACCTTGGTCGAGGTGTCCGCCATCGCCGCCACGTCCAGCGCAGCCTCGCGTACGGACACCGCCGTGTACTTGGCCGCCGAGCCGAAGCCCGGGCAGCAGTCGGTGACGGCCAAGTCATTGTCGATGGTCTTGGGCACGCCGATGCAGGTCAGGGGGTAGCCGAATTCGGCCGCCAGCTTGGAGACCTTCAGCGCGGTATCGGCGGAGTCGTTGCCGCCGTTGTACAGGAACCAACGGACATCGTGCGCTTTCAGTACCTGCAGCAGGCGCTCGTACCTGGCGCGGTCCTGTTCCAGCGATTTGAGCTTGAACCGGC
>JBIITV010000025.1:0-40969 GCA_044340325.1 Lysobacteraceae bacterium | reverse complement strand
GATGGTGCCGATGAAGGAGCTGGGCATCGCCCACGACAGGCTCAACGTGCATGGCGGCGCCTGCGCGCTGGGCCATCCGATCGGCGCCTCGGGCGCTCGCCTCGTCGTCACGCTGCTCAACGCCCTGCGCGTGCAGGGTAAGCGCCGTGGCGTCGCCTCGCTTTGTATCGGCGGCGGCGAAGCCACCGCCATCGCGGTCGAACTGCTCTGAAGACGTTTTCCGGTTTTAACGCCAAGTTGACGAATCTGAGCCATACGCCCGCGAATGCTTGACAGTGGAAAACGGATTGTCATGATGTCGCCCGGCGCGCAACTGCGCGTTGCCAAACTAATCGACGAGGATTTACCAATGAGCATCAACAAGACGCTGATCGCGCTGGCAATGGGCCTGGCCCTGGCTGCTTGCTCGAAGCCGGAGCAGGCTTCCGACGCCGCCACCGACGCGCAGCAGGCTGCGACCGAGGCCCAGGCTGCCGCCGATACCGCCGCTTCGACCCCGACCGCCGACGCTGCCCAGGCTGCTGCCGACACCGCCGCGACCGCCGCCAACACCGCCGCTGACGCTGCCGCCAACGCTGGCGCCGCGACCACGGACAAGGCTGCCGACGCTGCTGCCGACGCCGCCGAGGCTGCCAAGGACACCGCGCAGGACGCCGCTGACGCTGCGAAGTCCGCCGGTCAGGACGCCGAGAAGAAGTAATCCGCGCTTTGCCGTTGGCGCACGCCATCGGCATTCGGATTCGGAAAGACCGCCGGGTAACCGGCGGTCTTTTTTGTAAGGATCGACCGCACGCGGCGTTGACATGCGCCTTCGTAGGCTCGCCGCGTCGTGACTGCCTGGCGTGGTGACACCCGCAGCGTTCGCGTCATTCCATCCACCCATCACCGTTGAGGGGAACGCCATGACCAACAAGTTCAACATCGTGCTGATCGCTTCCGTGCTGGCGCTGGGCGCCTGCTCGCAGCAGACCCAGGACCGCGCCGCCGCGACCGCCGACAGCGCCGCGGCCGATGCCTCCGCCGCCGCCGACAAGGCCGCTGCCGCCGCCGACAACGCGGCTGACAAGGCGGCCGCCGCCACCGACGCCGCCGCCGACAAGGCTGCCGCCGCGGCCGACAACGCCGCTGCCGCCGCCAGCAACGCCGCGGAGAAGGCCGAGAACGCGACGCAGGCCGCCACCGCCGATGCCGCCGCCGCGGTGTCCGAAGGCGCCAACGCCACCGCCGACAAGGCGGCCGAGGTCTCCCAGGACGCGCGCGAGGCTTCCAAGAAGTAAGCCATCTGCGCACGCCGCAGTACGCAAAGAGGCCCGCGCGAGCGGGCCTCTTTCTTTTGGTTCCTCGCGGCAGTGCCGAGCCAGTGAACGCCGCTTCGACGGGGCCATCCCTGGACCTGCGTCCGCGCTCCCACCCGGATCGGGGCCCTGGCGAATAGACCAGGACTTCTTCCAACTCGAATGCATCGAGCAGCGCTCTGCCCCTCTCTTCCGCCGCAGGCGAAGGCGAGCTCGAAGTCGCGAACTAGCGACTGAGGGGGTGGGTGCTGTCGCTCCTTCTTCTGAAGCTTCCGGGAAAGCCCCTCCCCGTCCCTCCCCTGCGCCGCGCAAGGGAGGGGGCCTCAAGTCGATACCCTCCCCCCACTGATCGCATTTGCGTAAGGAGGCTCGAGCGCCCCCAAGCCGAAGCCTCGTGACTTGACGCGCGAGGCAGCGGTCCGGCGGGCGGTGGCCGCGCCTGGCGAGGCAGGACGCCGAGCGCCTTAAGGCAGGGCAGGAAGCCCTGATCGAGGGATAAGCGGCCACCGCCCACCGGATCGCTGCCCAACCGAAGCCGCACACGCGACCGTCGCGATCCTCCCATCGAGAGAACAGCCTCTTCTCCGCGACGTCCCGGTGGGTTGCGTCGCCCTGAGAGACCTCACCCACGGTTTCCGCACGGCTGGTGCTTCACTCGCGAACCTGCTGCCGCCCTTCCATTTGCCCAGACACCCAGGACGTGCAACGCTCCGGCACGGCCGCCCGACGGGCGGATTGGTGAGACCAGTCACAGCGCCTGTGCGGCGCAAGCCGCGATAGTCGCGTTTCCCCCGACAGGAGACCTTGCGACATGTCCATGTGGAAAGATCCGCTGTCCAGCAAGAAGGATGCCCCGCCCGCCCCGGTCATCGAGCCGTCCCCGCCGCCGGTCGCCGAGCCCATCGCGCCCGCGCCGGTCGCCAGCGCCCCCGTCCCGGCCTCGACACCCGCCGCCAGCGCGGGCGGCCGCGAGCGCAAGGAGTCGCTGATCGCCTCTGACCTGACCATCGAGGGCAAGATCGAGGGCAGCGGCCACGTGCGGATCGCCGGCCGCTTCAAGGGCGACGTCAATGTCCAGGGCGACCTGACCATCGAGCACGGCGCCAAGCTGTCCGGCGGGGTCAAGGCCAGCAAGATCACCATCGCCGGCGAGCTGGAGGGCAACATCGACGCGGCCAAGCACGTCGAACTGCTGGCTTCCGGCGCCCTGACCGGCGACGTCAAGTGCGGCACGATGACCGTCGCCGCCGGCGCCCGCATGCGCGGCCAGGCCGACTTCGGCTGGGACGGCAGCGAGAAGCGCCACGACGCGGCGTGAGCACCCCGCGTCCCGGCACGGCAGGCGCGACCCGCGCCTGCCCGCACTGCAAGGCGATGATCCTGGAGACCGCCGCGGTCTGCCCGTCGTGCAAGCACCATCTGCGCTTCGACGACGCGGCCACCGTCGCCCGGCACGAGACCCAGCGCGTGGTGCCGCTGAAGGTCCAGGGCACGGTCAACCACCCGGCCGAGGCCGCCACCGCCTATGAGTACACCGCGGTGATGGTGATCAGCGACGAACAGGGACGCGAGATCGACCGCCACGTGGTCGGCGTCGGCGCCTTGAGGCCAGGTGAGCAGCGCACGTTCTCGCTGGCGGTGGAGATGTTCCCGCACAGCGGCGGCATGGCGCCGCGCGGCAAGCGCCGCCTGTCCTGACGTCCCCGCGGATGGCGGCGAAAGCGGCGCGCACATTGAGCGCGCCGCGCGGCGTTACTTGCGCACCGCCGGCTTCTGCGGCCCGCAGCTGCTGCAGCCGCCGCAGGCGGCATCGACCGCCCTGGCCGGCGGCGCCAGCGCCCTGCCGAGGCGCTGCAGCCACGGCGGACGCCCGGCCCGCAGCAGCGGCAGGGCCAGCGCGGTGCGCGCGCGGCGGGTGGCGTTGGGGAACTGCTTGTGCGCCACGACCCAGGCGCTGACCAGCACGGCCACCGCGATCACCAGGTACTGGAGCGCCAGCGCCATCAGCCCGCCCCCAGCAGGACCGCGACCTGGTAGGTCAGCAGCGAGGCGAGGTAGGCCAGCGCGAACAGGTAGCCGGCCGAGATCGCCATGCGCTTCCAGGAATTGGTCTCGCGCTTGATGGTCGCCAGCGTGGACAGGCACATCGGCGCATAGATGTACCAGACCAGCAGCGACAGCGCGGTGGCCAGTGACCAGCCGTCCTGGATCAGCGGCGCCAGCGCCTGCGCCTTGGCATCATCGTCGCCGGCCGACAGCGCGTACACGGTGGCCAGCGAGGATACGGCGACCTCGCGCGCGGCCAGGCCCGGGATCAGCGCGATGCAGATCTGCCAGTTGAAACCCAGCGGCGCGAAGATAGCGGTCATCGCATGACCGATACGGCCGGCGAAGCTGTAGTCGATCGCCGGGCCGGTCGCGTCGGCAGGCGCGCCCGGGAACGACAGCAGGAACCACAGGAGAATGGTGAGCGCCAGGATGATGCCGCCGACGCGCTTGAGGAAGATCATCGCGCGTTCCCACAGCCCGATCAGCAGATCGCGTGGATTCGGCACGCGATACGACGGCAGTTCCAGCATCAACGCATGCTCGCCCTTGTCGCGGCGCCAGCGCTTCATCATCCACGACACCAGCAACGCACTGACGATCGCTGCTACGTACAGGCCGAACAGCACCAGACCCTGCAAACTCAATACGCCCAATACTTCGCGGCGCGGAATGAACGCGCCGATCAGCAGCGCATACACCGGCAACCGCGCCGAGCAGGTCATCAACGGTGCGACCAGAATCGTGGCCAGGCGGTCGCGCGGGTCCTGGATGCTGCGCGTGGCCATGATGCCCGGCACCGCGCAGGCGAAGCTCGACAGCAGCGGGATGAAGCTGCGCCCGGACAGGCCGGCTTTGGACATCAGCCGATCGAGCAGGAAGGCCGCCCGCGGCAGATAGCCGGATTCCTCCAGCGCGAGAATGAACGCGAACAGGATCAATATCTGCGGCAGGAAGATGATCACGCCGCCGAGACCGGCGATGATGCCGTCCACCAGCAGACTCTGCAGCGGCCCCTCCGGCATCCGCGCGGCGAGCGCTTCGCCCAGCCATACCGTCGCGGCGTCGATGCCCTCCATCAGCGGCGCGGCCCAGGCGTAGACCGCCTGGAAGATCAGGAACATCACCACCGCCAGCGTCAGCAGTCCGAACAGCGGTCCACGCGCGCCGTGCGCGTGGGCATGCGCACCGCCATGGTCAGCAACCGGCGGGTTTCGGAATGCAGGTCGGGCGCTTCGGTGGCACGCCGCGCCGGCGGATGCAGCTTGCCGGCCATCGCGTCCAGGCGGGCGAGCAGCGCCTTGCCGCCATCGCGACGCACCGCGATGGTTTCGACCACCGGCATGCCGAGTTCGCGCTGCAGCGCATCGATATCGACCTCGATGCCGCGATGCCTGGCCGCATCCATCATGTTCAGCGCGACCACCATCGGCTTGCCCAGCGCGCGCACTTCCAGCGCGAAGCGCAGATGCAGGCGCAGATTGGTGGCATCGACCACGCATACCAGCAGATCCGGCGCGGGCTCGCCGGGATAGAAGCCGCGACAGATATCGCGGGTCACCGCTTCGTCGAGGCTTGCGGCGTGGAAACTGTAGGCGCCGGGCAGATCGAGCAGCACGAGCGCTCGGCCCGCAGGCGTGTGCAGCCGTCCTTCCTTCCGTTCGACGGTCACACCGGCGTAATTCGCGACTTTCTGACGGCTGCCGGTCAACAGATTGAACAGCGCGGTCTTGCCGCAGTTGGGATTACCGACCAGCGCGAGACGAAGCGGTTGCACGGAGGCTGTACTCACGGATGCTGTAGTCACAGAGCCGGCACCTCGCGCAGGCGCACGCGCGCGGCCTCGCTGCGACGCAGGGCGAAGCGGGTGAAACCGATCTGCACCAGCAGCGGCTCCGCGCCGAACGGACCGGTCGCCACGACCTCCACGCGCTCGCCTTCGACAAAACCCAGCTCGCGCAGGCGCCTCGCGATGGCGTCGTTCGGGGCCAGCTCTTCCACCGCTTCGACCTGCGCTTCGACCCGGCGGGACAGTTCGCTCAGCTTCACGGAAGACCTCAAATGGGAATTGTTCTCATTCTATACCACGCCCGGCGCCGCAGATCTGCTCCTGATCAAATTCCGCCCGGATCAAATTCCGCAATGGGGAGCGACCGGATGTTTCGACCGAGCGGATATGATGCCTGCCATCGCATTGCCGACCAGGCCAGGATCAGGCGCATGACCGACTCGCTGCAGCACCATCGCAATGGCGCCGTGGTCCGGCTGCGCCTGCATCGCCCGGAGTTGCACAACGCCTTCGATGCCGACCTGATCGAAACCTTGACTGCAGCCCTGATCGCCGTCAGCAAGGACAGCACGGTGCGGGTGGTGGTGCTGGAAGGCGCGGGCCCGAGCTTCTCCGCCGGCGCCGATCTGCACTGGATGCACAGCATGATCACGGCCACGCGCGAGGAGAACCGGCTCGACGCGATCGCCCTCGCCCGCCTGATGCGGCTGCTGGACGATCTGCCCCATCCCACCATCGCCCGCGTCCAGGGCGCGGCCTTCGGCGGCGGCGTGGGGCTGATCGCCTGCTGCGATATCGCCATCGGCAGCGCCGATGCGAAATTCGGGCTGACCGAAAGCAAACTGGGGCTGCTGCCGGCGGTGATTTCGCCGTATGTCATCGCCGCCATCGGCGCCCGCGAGGCGCGGCGCTGGTTCGCCACCGCCGAACGTTTCGATGCCGCCGAAGCGCAGCGCATCGGTCTGCTGCATGCGGTGGTGCCCACCGATGAACTGGATGCCGCCGTCAAACGCCAGGTCGACTTGCTCCTGAACGCCGGTCCGCTGGCCGCCAGCCAGGCCAAAACCCTGGTCAAGCGCGTCGCCGGCGAGACCGACCGCGACCGGCTGGACCGCGAGAACGCCGATCTGATCGCGCGCCTGCGGGTCTCGCCCGAAGGCCAGGAAGGGTTGGCCGCCTTCCTCGAAAAACGTAAAGCACGCTGGGTACCTTGACCGTGAATTCAAACCGCCCCGACTCACCGATTCTCAACCTCGCCGACGTCGAGATGATCGATCTGGCCGAACGCTCGCGGCAGCGCGGCAACGCCATGCCTCCCGCGCGCTACGGCGGGCGCATCGGCCCGATCGGCCCGAAGATCGGCGCGCAGAAACTGGGCTACAACCTCACCGCGATCGCGCCGGGCAAGGCCGCGTTCCCGAAGCATTCGCATCGCGTCAACGAGGAGATGTTCTTCATCCTCGAAGGCAGCGGCGAACTGAAGATCGGCGATGCGACCCATCCGATCCGCGCCGGCGATGTCATCGCCTGCCCACCGGGCGGACCGGAAACGGCGCATCAGCTCGTCAACACCGGCCATGAAGAATTGCGCTTCCTCGCCGTGAGTACCATGGCCTACCCCGAAATCTGCGAATACCCGGATTCGGGCAAATTGAATGCGATCACGGGGATGGGGCCGGACGATTTCCGTCACATCGCGCGTCACGGGGACGGCCTCGACTACTGGGATGGCGAAGTTTGAGCACCATGCAGCGAAAGATGTTCGACACAGTCCTCATCGCCAACCGCGGCGAAATCGCCTGCCGGGTGATCCGCACCTGCCGCCGGCTCGGCATCCGCACGGTGGCGGTGTTTTCCGACGCCGACGCCGATGCGCAGCACGTGCGGCTGGCCGATGAAGCGCATCGCATCGGTGGCGCACGCCCGCAGGAAAGCTATCTGCGTGGCGATGTCATTCTGGATGTCGCCAAGGCTGCCGGCGCGCAGGCGATCCATCCCGGTTATGGGTTTCTCAGCGAGAACGCCGACTTCGCCGATGCGGTGGAAGCAGCGGGCATTGTCTTCATCGGCCCGAAAGCCGCGTCGATGCGCAAGATGGGCAGCAAGGCCGGCGCCAAGGAGTTGATGCAGGCCGCAGGCGTGCCGGTGGTACCGGGCTACACCGGCGAAGACCAGTCGCCGGCGCTGCTGCAGCGCGAGGCCGACGCCATCGGCTACCCGCTGATGATCAAGGCGGCGCACGGCGGCGGCGGCAAAGGCATGCGCATCGTGCGCGATTCGGCGGAATTCCTGCCGAATCTCGAAAGCTGCCAGCGCGAAGCGCGCAATGCGTTCGGCCGCGACCGCGTGCTGCTGGAGCGCTACGTCGAAAAGCCGCGCCATATCGAGATTCAGATCTTCGGCGACGCATACGGTGAAGTGATCCACCTCAACGAACGCGAATGCTCGGCGCAGCGCCGCTACCAGAAAGTGCTTGAAGAATCGCCCTCTCCGTTCCTCACGCCCGCACTGCGCGATGCCATGGGCGCGGCGGCGGTCCAGGCGGGACATGCGATCGATTACCAGAACGCCGGCACCGTGGAGTTCATCGTCGGCCAGGACGGCAACTTCTATTTCATGGAGATCAATACGCGGCTGCAGGTGGAACATCCGGTCACCGAATTCGTCACCGGCCTCGACCTGGTCGAATGGCAGCTGCGCGTTGCCGCCAACGAAACACTGCCCAAAGCGCAGCACGAGATCGCGCAGCGCGGACACGCCATCGAAGTGCGGCTGTATGCCGAAGATCCGGAAGCGGGTTTCCTGCCGGGTTCCGGCAAACTCATCCGTCTGCGCCTGCCTGCGGCGAATGCGCACGTGCGCATCGACGGTGGCGTGATCGAAGGCGATACCGTCACCATCTTCTACGACCCGATGATCGCGAAACTGATCGTGTGGGACGAAGATCGCCCGCGCGCCCTCGCCCGCCTGCGCGACGCGCTGGCGCAGTGTTCGATCGACGGACCGAAGTCGAATGTGGCCTTTCTCGAACGGCTGATCCGCCACCCGAGCGTCGTCGACGCGACCATCGATACCGGCACGCTCGACCGCGATCTCGACGCTTTCATGCCCACGGTCGCCGCCGCATCGCGGGCGCGCGATGCGCGCATGGCCGCTGCGACCGCGCTGCTGCTGATCGAAGAAGCGCAGACCCGCGCTGCGGCCGCAGCCGGCAGCGATCCGACCTCACCGTGGGCCATCGCCGATGGCTGGCGGCTGGGCCACGCCGGGCATCGGCGGCTGGTGCTGGAAGACGGCAACGGATCGCATACCCTGATCGCGCACGGCACCGGCGGCGACTACGACATGGACGATGGCGGCGGCAGTGTCGCCGTGCGCGGCGCACGCATCGACCACGGCATGCTGTTCGCACGCTTCGACGGCGAAGGCCGCCGCCTGCGTCTGGACGCCGACGGCGGTTCCGGCACATCCTCGCGCGTGGATGTGCACGACGGCGAACGCCGCTGGCGGTTCGTGCGGGTACCGGCTTACCGGCCTGCGGACGAACAGTCCGGCAGCGTCGGCGATCGCATCGTGGCGCCGATGCCCGGACGCATCGTGCTGATCAGGACGCAGGTGGGGGACCGTGTCGAACAAGGTCAGGAGCTGCTGGTGATGGAAGCGATGAAGATGGAGCTGGCGCTCAAAGCGCCCGCCGCCGGCATCGTCTCCGAGATCCGCGTCGCCGTCGGCGAATTCGTCGAGGCCGACGCCGTGCTGGTCGTGATTGCGGTCATCGAGACGGGAGCGGACGCGTGAACGACGCCGTCCGCATCGTCGAAGTCGGCGCCCGCGATGGCCTGCAGAACGAGAAGACCCTTATTGCGGCCGCAGCGAAGATCGAGCTGATCGACCGCCTCTCCGCCACCGGTCTGCGCAGCATCGAGGCCACCAGTTTCGTCAGCCCGAAGTGGGTGCCTCAGCTGGCCGACGCCGCCGAGGTCTACGTCGGCATCGCCAAACATCCCGGCGTGCGCTATCCGGTGCTGGTGCCGAACGAACAGGGTTACGACCGCGCGCGCGCCGTCGGCGTGGACGAGATCGCGGTATTCACCGCTGCGTCCGAAGCCTTCAACCGGAAAAACATCAACGCTTCGATCGAGGAATCGCTGCTGCGGTTCGAGCCCGTCATCGCGCGCGCGAAGCGCGACGGCGTCGCGGTTCGCGGCTATGTTTCGACCGTACTCGGGTGCCCGTATCAAGGTGAGGTACCGGTCGCCGACGTGGTGCGCGTGGCCAAAGCGCTGCACACCATGGGCTGCTACGAAGTATCGCTGGGCGACACCATCGGCATCGGCACGCCAACCAAGGCTGCGGCCATGCTGCGCGCGGTCGCCGGCGAGGTGCCCATGACCGCGTTGGCGGTGCACTTCCACGACACCTACGGCCAGGCGCTGGCGAATATCCTGGCCTGTCTGGACGCTGGCGTGCGGGTGATCGATGCCGCCGTCTCCGGCACCGGCGGCTGCCCGTACGCGAAAGGCGCCAGCGGCAATGTCGCGACCGAGGATGTGGCGTATATGCTGCAGGGCATGGGCATGGATACCGGCATCGATCTCGACGCGCTCAGCGCCACCGGACGCTGGTTGGTACAGTTGCTCGGCCGGCCGACCGGCAGCAAATTCACTCAGGCACGGATGGACTCCGGCACGGACCGCACACGATGACTGACGCATGGCCCGATCCCGCCTTGCCGCCGTCCGCCGACATGACGCAGACACTGGCCGCATTGGATGAGGCCCGCCGGAACCCTGCGCTGGACGCCGACACCCGCACACTGCTGGAGCGCGCCCATGCCGCGCTCGGCACCGCCCTCGACGAGACCGAATCCGAACGCCTGCGCTACACGGCGCTGTTCGACGCCATGCCCGACCCGGTCAGCATTCTCGATTGGGACGGCACCGTGCTCGACCTCAACAAGGCGGGCATGGCCGCGTACCGCCGGCCGCGCGAGGAGATCGTCGGCAAACCGATCGAAGTGCTGAATCCCGATCTGCCCAAAGACCATCTGGTCCCGGTCTGGGAAGCGCTGAGCCGCGGCGACACCTACTCCGTCGAGGTCGCGAACATGCGCGGCGACGGCAGCCGCTTTCCGGTGGAAGTGCATTCGGCGCGCCTGGACTACAAGGGCAGGAAACACATCGTCGCGGTCGCGCGCGACCTCAGTTCGCGCTGGCAGGCGGAAACCCGCTACCGGCTGCTGCTCGAATCGATCGATGTCGGCGTGATCCTGTTCGACCGCGACATGCAGGTGATCTCGGCCAACCCGGCCGCGCACCGCGCGATCGGCGCGGAGCCCGGCCAGAGCATGCATACACTGCTGCAGCCCGAACACTGGCAGATCGTCGACGCCCGCGGCCGGCCGCTGACCTTTCCCGAATGGCCGACCACGCAGGCGCTGGAGCGCGCACAGGTCGTCAGCAACACCGTCGTCGGCCTGTACTACTTGCCGAACCGGCGGATGTCCTGGATCTCGGTGACGACCGTGCCGGTGTTCGAGGCCGACGGCACCACGCCGCAGTACGTCTTCGCGATGTTCAGCGATGTGACCACGCTCAAACGCGACAACGTGCTGTTCGACCGCGCCCAGGGCCTCGCCCACATCGGCGGCTGGGAGTGGGACCGCGGCCGCCAGCGCCTGTATCTCACCCGTGAAGCGCAGCGCATTCTTGGCCGCACGCCGCCGCCGGACACCATGGACGACATGCTCGCCGGCGTCTATGGCCCCGACCAGCACCGCATCCGCGCAGCGGTCGACCGGCTGATCGAAACCGGCGGCAGCTTCGATCTGGAACTGCAGTATCTGCGCAGCGACCGGCATGCCTGCTGGGTGCGCGTGATCGGCGAAGCCGACACCGGCGACCCGGGCACCTCGCGCATCGTCGGCACCCTGCAGGACATGACCGAGCGCAAGCACGCGGAAGAAACGCTGCGGGTGCAGGCGCGCACCGACCCGCTCACGGGCTTGCTCAACCGCGACGCGATTCTGGTCGAGCTGGAAATCCGCATGCAGGACCCGGCCCACGGCGCAGTCGCGGTGCTGTACATCGACCTCGACCGCTTCAAAGTGATCAACGATGTGCTCGGGCATGCGGCCGGCGACGAACTGCTGGCCTCGGCGTCGCAGCGCATCGCCACCGCAGTCGGCAGCGAAGGCCTGATCGCGCGTTTCGGCGGCGATGAATTCCTGGTGGTCTGCAATCTCGCCGACGACGGACAGCGTCCGGAGCGGATCGCAGGCGCGATCCTGCAGGCGCTGGCGGACAGCTTTCGCTTCGACAACGAGGAGTTCACGATCACCGCGAGTATCGGTATCGCCCGCGCGCCCGCCGACGGCGAGCGTCCGCAGTCGCTGATCCAGAACGCCGATGCGGCGATGTACGACAGCAAGCGCCGTTCGCGCAATGCATGGCAGGCGTTCACGCCGGCGCTGGCGCAAACCCAGGCGGACCGGCTGTGGATGGAAACCCATCTGCGCCGCGCCGCCGACAACGGCGAGTTCCATCTGGTCTACCAGCCGCAGGTCGACCTGCTCAGCGGCCGGATCGTCGCCGCCGAAGCGCTGATCCGCTGGCAGAACCATCTGCTCGGCGAACTGCGCCCGGACCGCTTCATCAGCCATGCCGAAACCACCGGCGACATCGTGCGCATCGGCAGTTGGGTGCTGCGCGAAGCCTGCCGCCAGGTCGCGGCGTGGCGCGACGCCGGGCTCGGCATCGTCCGCGTCGCGGTGAACGTGTCCTATCGCCAGTTCGTCGGCGAAGACCTCGCCGAAGCGGTGCACCGCATTCTCGACGAATTCCATCTGCCCGGCGTGGCGCTGGAACTCGAATTCACCGAGCGCGTCCTGATCGAGGACGCGCCCGACACGCTGCGCACCTTCGCCGACCTGCGCGAAATGGGCGTGGTGCTGACCATCGACGACTTCGGCGAAGGCTACAGCGCGCTGAACTATCTGCGCCGGCTGCCGATCCACGGCCTGAAGCTGAGCCAGCTGTTCGTCGAAGGCGTGCCGAACAACAATTCCGATGTCGCGGTCTGTCAGGCAGTCGCAGGCATCGCGCGCAGTCTCGGCCTGGGCCTTGTGGCCGAAGGCGTGGAGTCGGAAGCACAGCGTCAGTTCCTGCTGCGCCTCGGCGTACCGATCGCGCAGGGCTTCCTGTTCGCACCGGGACTGAAGCCCGACGAATTCGCGCGCCGTCTCGAACAGGGCGGTCTGCATCCTTCCTTCGTGCATTGATCCCTACCAACGCATGCCGCCCGAATTACAGCCCGAGTCACAGCTCGAACCACAGCCCGGATCGCAGCCCGTCTTCCGCATCCGTCCCATCGAAGTCCGCGACGATTCGACCGTGGCCGCGATCATCCGCCAAGTGATGCCGGAATTCGGCGCAAGCGGCTGCGGTTTCGCGATCAACGATCCGGAAGTCGACTGGATGCATCGCGCCTATGCGGAACCGCGCTCGGCATATTTCGTGATCGAGCGCGAAGATGCATCGGGCAATGCCATCGTCGAGGGCGGAGGCGGCATCGCGCCGCTGAGCGGCGGCGATGCCGACGTCTGCGAGCTGCGCAAGATGTATTTTCTGCCGAGCCTGCGCGGCCTCGGTGCGGGCGCGGCGATGATGGCGCGTTGCCTCGACGCCGCGCATGGCTTCGGTTTTCGCTATTGCTACCTGGAAACCCTCACCGGCATGGATGCGGCGATGCGGCTGTACGAACGCAGCGGCTTCCACCGCATCGAAGCGCCGATGGGGGCGACCGGCCACGGCGGCTGCAATACGTTCTATCTCCGCGACATCGGTCGCGACTGAACCGCTCACAGGAGTCGCACGGATGCGCACGCAGGGCAGCCTCGTCAAATGGAACGAAGACCGCGGCTTCGGCTTCATCAAGACCGGCGACAGCGGGACCGAAATCTTCGCCCATATCTCCGGCTTTCCGCGCGGAGCACGACGCCCGCAGATCGGCGATGCGCTGTCGTTCGAGATCGTCAGCGACAAAGACGGGCGGAAACAGGCCAAGGCCATCGCTTTCGATGCGTTGCACGGGCGCGCCGATTTCACCCTCGCGCAGATCGACCGGCCGCCTGTCGAGCGTGCATCCAGAGCGACGCACGCCCGGTCATCGACACCGCGCAGCGACCGCCATCGACGCGCTTCACGCGGTCGGTCGCTCGGCGGGCTGCAGACGCTGTTCTTCGGCGCATTGCTGTTCGGCGCGCTGTTCTTCGGCTACCGCAAGTTTCTCGAATACCGCGCCGTTGCCGTCGACAACCTGTACGGGCGGAGCACGGAAGCCGCCGCCGCACCGTCGTCCACCGCGACGCCCACGCCCACCGCCGAACCCGCGTACCGCTGCGATGGACGGACGCACTGCTCGCAGATGCGCTCGTGCGCGGACGCGACCGCAGTCCTGCGGCATTGCCCCGGAACGCAGATGGACGGCGACGGCGACGGCATTCCCTGCGAACAGCAGTGGTGCTTTTGACGCATCGCCAATGCTTCGCCCAACAAAAAACCCCGCTGAAGCGGGGTTTTTTGCGCGACTGCATGCAAGCGCAATCAGAAGCTGTAACGGCCGGAAACACCGAACAGATTCACGTCGCTGTCGAAGTCGCCGAAGAGCGTGTGGCGGTTCGAATCGTTGATGCCGATCTTCGGCTTGTCGGGCTGGATGCGCGTGTACGCCGCGTTGATCTCGACCTGCTCGCTCATGTTCCAGGTCAGACCGATCGAGAACCAGCGACGGTCTTCGTCGGGCAGACGCGGGGTACGCGTCGCGAAGCTGGTCGGGGTTTCGTCGTAGGCGTAACCGCCGCGGAGCGTGAACGCTTCGGACAGCTTGTATTCGGCGCCGATCGACCAGAAGCGGGTGTCGGTCCAGCTGAAGTCTTCGACCGAATCCGGATCCGGATTGGCGAAATCGATGCGGATTTCCTTCAGCGAATGCCAGTCGGTTTCCGCGTAATCGCCCATCAGCGTGAGCTGATCGTTGAGCTGGTACGCGATGCTGACCGAGGTCACGCTCGGCGTGGTCAGTTTGGCCAGCGCGTTGCCGTCGTTGAAAAACGCGCTGCGGCCGATGCCGTTGAACACGGTGCGGGCGCTGCCCGGCACGGTCCAGTCGGCCTTGCCCTGCAGCTCGTGATCGATTTCGGAGCGGTGCGACACGCCGATGGCAAGGGTGTCGGTGGGACGGAAGTTCATGCCGAAGACATAACCGATGCCGGTGTCGTCGCCGGTAATGACGGCCTGACCGTCGGCCGATTGCGGCGCGAAGCCCGGGACCGAACTGAATGCGAGCAGCGAACCGAAATCGACCGCCTTGGACAGCTCGGCTTCGGCACGCTCGTAGACGATACCGGCACCGACCGAGAGACGGTCCGGCACGATTTCGTACGCTGCGGAGAAGGTCAGATCGACCGTCTTGAGGTCGGAGGTGAGCGCGTGATAGCGGCCGACCCAGCCGGCTTCATATTCGGTCTTCAGGCCGAACGGCGCGCTGACCATGGCGCCGACGGTGAGGCCGTTGTCGAACTTGTGGATGATCGACATGGCAGGAATCGGGGTCACATCGCCGTTGTTGCCGCCATTATTGCCATTGAGCGGGCGGGCCAGCGGGGTCCCGGTGCCGGCAAAGCCGCCGCCGTCGAAAGTGGCGTTGAGGTCAATGACGGTGATATCGGCCTGGATCGTGGTGCCTTCGAACGACGTCATGGTGGCCGGGTTGTTGACGACGACCGATGCGTCGCCCTCGGCGACGCCGGAGCCGGCGAATGCGCGGCCCATGGCCTTCACGCTGTTTTCTTTGAGCTGAAAGCCCGAAGCCTGGGCCTGGCCGCCGATGGCCAGCGCGCCGGCGATGCCCAGCGCAAGCGCGGACATCTGGATGAAGCGATTCTGGGTATACATGGTGCTTACGTCTCCGTGGACAGGATGGTGTTCTGCGCCGGGCGACCGGGCATGTGTCCCTGCCCGTGCCGCTCCTGCCGGAAGCCCCCTCCCGACGTACGACGCCGTATGCACTATACGCTGCCCGTTAACTCAAAGCTAACAACCGCCTTTCTGCCGAAGTCCATGCTTTCATGGGAATTCTTCCCGCTTTCCGTGATCGTTCGTCCTGATGTTCGTTCAGCTTCCCACTCGTCGCAAATCAGGCCTGCGCTGGGCCACCCCACTGGTCTTCGCCGCGCTGTGGCTGACGTATCTGTGGGCGAGCACCCGACCGGACGCCACCCAGCGGGCGCTGCTGCAGGACTGGGGCGCATTGACCGGCGGCCCCGCCGCGATCGATACCTGGTGGGCGCTGTGGACCGAACAGCGCTGGCTGCGGCTGTTCACCGCGATGTTCCTGCATGCGGACTGGGCCCATCTGCTGGGCAACCTGGTGTTCCTGCTGATCTTCGGCCTGCCGGCGGAACGCACCATGGGCCCCTGGCGGTTCCTCGCGCTGTTCCTGCTGGGCGGGACCATCGCCAATCTGGCCGCAGTGTTCATGATCGGCACACCCGAGCGGCTGGTGATCGGCGCCAGCGGCGCGGTATCGGCGGTGATCGGCGCCTATCTCGCGCTGTTTCCGCGCGCCAAACTCGGCGTGGTGGTTCCGCTGGGACTGTTTCTGGAATTCATCCGTGCGCCTGCCTCGCTGTTGATCGGCGTCTGGGCAGTGCTGCAGGTGGTCTTCGCCTACATCGGCCCGGCTTTCGGCGCCGTCGCCTGGAGCGCGCATATCGCCGGTTTTCTGTTCGGCGTACTCTTCGCACTGGTCGCTCGCGCCGCGATCGCACGCCGGCTGCGCCACAGCCGCGGCTACTGAACTCCTAGAATCCGCCCGTTTACGATCCCACCATGGCCAAGACGCTCTACAAAGTCACCTTCCACAACCACGGCAAGATCTACGAGCTGTACGCCGAGCGCGTGAACAGCGGCAGCCTGTGGGGCTTCATCGAAGTGGCCGGGCTGGCGTTCGATGTGCACGATGGCCTGGTCGTCGACCCGACCGAAGAACGGCTCCGCGACGAGTTCGGCGGTACGAAAGTGCTGCATCTGCCGATGCAGAGCATCGTGCGCATCGAGGAAGTCGAAAACAAAGGCCAGTCCGCGATCCGCGACGCCGCCAGCGGCGAAACCGTCGTCACGCCGTTTCCGATGCCGGTGAAACCGCGCTGATCGGCGGCCGGCCGCTCGTCGAACTGTACCGCCAGGGTCGCGCTGACGCGTCGCGATCAGATCAGCGACGGCAAATCGCACGTCGCGCGCACACCATCGTCTCTAACCTCGGGCGACCTCCGTCGACGTGCTCAGCGCGAGATGCCCGGCGGAGTTACGTCAACCACAGCGACCGCTGCGACCTTCTTCTTGAGCACCAGCAGCGCCGCAGCGATCGGCGCATCGCCTTCGAGCACATCGCCGATACCGAGACCTGCGGCTTCCTGATCGCCGCGCAGATGTCCCGGCAGCGCGGCTTCGGAAATGATGCCGCTCGGCGTCGCCTTGATTCCGCCATCGGGCTTGAGCACGACATCCGGGTCGATGCCGCGGGCCTGGATCGATTTGCCGCTGGGGGTGTAATAACGGGCAGTGGTGATCTTGACCGCATCGCCATTGTCCAGCGGCAGCACCGTCTGCACCGAGCCTTTGCCGAAGGTGCGACTGCCGACGATCTGCGCGCGCTGGTTGTCGCGCAGCGCCGCAGCCAGCACTTCCGAGGCGCTGGCGGAGCCCGCGTCCACGATCACGACCACCGGTGCGCCGCGCATGCGGTCGCCGGGGGTGGCGTTGAAGGTCGCGTCGGCCACGGGGTTGCGCCCCCGGGTGCTGACGATGCCGCCTTTTTCCAGCAGGTCGTCGGCGATCTGCACCGCCGACGTCAACAGGCCGCCCGGATTGCTGCGCAGATCCAGCACCAGCCCGCGCAGGCCTTTGCCGGTCGTCTCCGCCTGCGCCTGGAGCTTGTCGATGTGTTGTTCGAAATCGTTGGCGGTGTCGGCCTGGAACGCGCTGATCCGCAGATAGGCGTAGCCCGGCTCCAGCAGGCGGCTGCGCACGCTGCTGATGCGGATGGTCTCGCGCTGCACTGCGATCTCGAGCGGCTTGCTGGCGCCTTCGCGCTGCACGGTGATGACGGTCTTGCTGCCGGGCGCGCCGCGAAGCGGGTTGTTGTCGATCTGCGCGGGCGTGAGCGTTTTACCGTCGACCGCGATGATGATGTCGCCGGGCTTGACGCCCGCGCGCGCCGCAGGTGTGTCGTCGATCGGCGCGATCACCAGGATGGTGCCATCGGGCTGCTGCTGCACTTCCACGCCGATGCCGTCGTAGGCCCCGTTGGTGTCGTTGTCGAAGCTTTCCGCATCGCTGCGGACAAGGTAGGCGCTGTGCGGGTCGAGATCCAGCAGCAGGCCGCGAATGGCCGACTGCATCAGCTTGCGGTCTTCGACCGGCTCGACATAGGCGTATTTGACCGCGTTGAACACGCTGACGTAGCGGCGGATTTCTTCCAGCGGCACTTTGCTGGCTTCGCTCTCGTCGGTTTTTTTCGATGCTGCCGCATCGGCCGGCTTGACCTCGGGCTTGACCTCGGGCTTGACCTCGGGTTTGACATCTTGGGCCATGACCAACGGCGCGCACAGCGCGAACGCCAACAGGCCCGGCAGGTGCCATGTGCGCAGGAACAACGAGGGTGAGGACAACGAAGGCATCGAAAACTCCAGCGAAGATATCTGATGGTCGGACCGTGGAGAACACGACGGGTTCAACTCGGGCCTGCCGACCTACCGTAGCGGTTTACTGACGCCGGAGCCAGCTGGAGGGGTCGACCGGCTGGCCGTTGCGGCGCAGCTCGAAATACAGCGCAGGCTGTGCCAGGCCGCCGGAGTTGCCGACCCGCGCCACCGCATCGCCGCGTTTGACCGTGTCGCCCACATCCTTGAGCAGGGATTCGTTGTGCGCGTACAGACTGAGATAGCCGTTGCCGTGATCGACGATCAGGATCAGGCCGTAGCCGGTCATCCATTCGGCGAACACCACGTTGCCGTCGGCCGCCGCACGCACCGGTGTGCCGAGGCCGGCGGCGATGAGCAATCCGCTGCTGGCGCGACCGTCGGGCATGCGCCCGCCGAAGCCGGCGACGAGACTGCCCGACAGCGGCCAGCCCAGACCGCCGACCCGCACCGGCGCGGCAGTGGCGGTCTGGCGCGGCGGCGTGGCGCGGGTGGTCGCCGGTTTCGCGCCGTTCGCCTTCGCTCCGGCGGATCTGGAACTGTTGGATTTCGACGCGGCCGCAGCGGCTTTTGCGGCTGCACGCTCGGCTGCGGCCCGCTCCGCCGCCGCCCGCGCTGCGGCGGCGCGCAGCCGGCCGATCACCTGCTGCAGCGCCTTGGCATCGCTGCCCAGCGCCTGTTCGCGGGCGCTGCGGTCGCGATACTGCTGCTCCAGTTCGCCCAGGGTCACGGCGCGCGACTTGCGGTCGCGGGCAAGCGCGGCCAGCTGCGAACGTTGCCGCGCGCGTGCGGCGTCCAGCGCGGTGCGCTTGTCGACGATCTGGGTTTCCACCCGCGCCAGTTCGGCCAGCTCCGCGCTCAGCACAGCGGCGCGCTGCAGCCGCTGACGCTGCAAATACCCGTAATAGGTCATCTGGCGCTGTGCGTCGGCGATGCGGTCCTGCGCCAGCATCACTTTCAGCGGGGCCTGATCGCCCTGCGCGTACGCGGCGCGCAGCAGTGCGGCGAGTTCCCTGCGCTGTGCGGCCTGCTGGGCCTTCAAAGTCTGGCGACGCGCGTCGAGCTGCGCCAGCGCATCCTGTTCGCGCGCCAGTTCGGTTTCGGCCACGTGCAGGGCGCGGCTGGAGTCGGCGACGCGCTCGTCCACCGCGCGCAGTTCGCGGCTGGCCGCGCCGCGCTGGCCTTCCAGCCGGCGACGCTCGGCCGCGACATCCTTCAATTCACGCTGGACCTTCTCCAACCGGCGCTGGGCGTCCTGGCTGATGGTTTGCGCTGCGGCCAGCGGCGACGCCAGCGACAGCATCAGCACCACGGCAACGACAGCGCGCAGAACGCTCATCCGGCATCCAGCAGCGAGCGCCCGCTCATCTCAGCCGGCTGCGAAAGACCCAGCAGATCGAGGATCGTCGGCGCCACGTCGCGCAGCGCGCCGCCGCTGCGCAGCTGCACGCCTTCGCGATCACCGATGTAGACAAACGGCACCGGGCCAACGGTGTGCGCGGTATGCGGCTGCCCGGTGTCGGGGTCGCGCATCATTTCCAGATTGCCGTGATCGGCTGTGACCAACAGCGCGCCGCCGGCCGCGCGCACGGCGGCTTCGACCGCACCGATGGCGATATCCACCGCCTGCGCCGCCAGGATCGCCGCCTGCAGGTCGCCGGTGTGGCCGACCATATCGGGGTTGGCGATGTTGCACACGACCACATCGAAGCGACCGGACGCGATGGCATCGACCAGCTTCGCGGTGAGTTCGGGGCAGCTCATTTCCGGCTGCAGATCGTAAGTCGCGACCTTCGGGCTGGGGATCAGGATGCGTTCTTCGCCGGCGTAGAGATCTTCGCGCCCACCGCTGAAGAAGAAGGTGACGTGCGCGTACTTTTCGGTTTCGGCGATGCGCAGTTGGCTCAGCCCGTGCGCGGCGAGCACTTCGCCCAGCGTGTTGCGCAGATCGTCCGCTGCGAACGCCACCGGCGCCGGCAGTTTGGCGTCGTATTCGGAAAGACAGACGAAGCGCGAGAGCTGCGGTCGGCGGACGCTGTGATCTGACGCGTCGAAACCATCGAACGCCGTTTCCACGAACGCCGCCGTCAGCTGACGGGCGCGGTCGGCGCGGAAATTCATGAACACGACCGCATCGCCATCATGCATGGGCACAGCACCGTCGATGACCGTCGGCGCGACGAACTCATCGTTCTCGCCGCGCGCGTAAGCCGCTGCGAGCGCGCTCAGCGCATCGGGCGCAGTGTATTCAGCCTGCGCATCGACGATCGCATTCCAGCCAAGGCGCACGCGGTCCCAGCGCTTGTCGCGGTCCATCGCGAAATAGCGGCCGCCGACCGTAGCGATACGCGCATTGCCCAGCGCATCGCACTTCGCCTGCAGCGCGCGCAGGCTGGGTTCGGCCGAGCGCGGCGGCGTATCGCGGCCATCGAGAAAGGCATGCACCGCCACCTGCGGAACGCCTTCGCGCGCGGCGAGTTCGAGCATCGCGAAGATGTGCAGCTCGTGGCTGTGCACGCCGCCGGGCGACAGCAGGCCCATCACCTGCAGCACACCGCCGGAGGCCTTCGCCGCAGCGCAGGTCGCACGCAGTTCGGTATTGGCGAAGAAACTGCCGTCCTCGATCGCCGCATCGACGCGGGTGAGGTCCTGATAGACGATGCGGCCGGCGCCGAGATTCATGTGCCCGACTTCGGAATTGCCCATCTGGCCGTCGGGCAGACCGACATGCCGGCCCTCGGTGTGGATCAGCGTATGCGGGCGCTGCGCCCACAGCCGGTCCCAGTTCGGCAGCGTGGCCAGGGCCAGCGCGTTGTCGGCCGGGTCCTCGCGATACCCCCAACCGTCCAGGATCAACAGCACAACGGGCTTCGGACGGTGGGCGACAGCGGACATGTGACCTTCGGGGCTGTGACTAAGGGCAGATGCGATTGTAGCGAAGCGGCCGCATCCTAAGCGCCCGCATCCTAAGAGCGTGTTCAACATGTCCCGCAAACGCATGAACCCTCTGTCATCCCTCCGCCTGTGCAGCGGGCGGAGGGATCTGCTGTTGCGCGCATCGGCCACAAGCAGATCCCTCCTCGGGCTTCGCCCGCGTTCGGGATGACAGGTCTTTTCGGACAGATCTTTTCAGATCCGGGATTTTGAACAGACGCCAAGACTCACAGGGCCGGATCCGGCCCGCTCACGATCACCAGCCCATTGTTCACGCGTCCGCACTCATGAGGCCCACCATGCGCACCTCCACACTCGCACTCGCTTCCTCCATCGCGCTCGTCCTGCTTGCGCCCAATGCATTCGCCGGCAAAAGCATCGAAAAAGTCATGGGCAGCATCACCGCGCAGTCGGGCGAAACCTACGACTCGCTGGAAACCGTCAACGGCAGCATCCGCGTCGAAACCGGTGCCACCACCGGCAACATCGAAACGGTCAACGGCAGCGTGCATATCGAAAGCGGCGCAAATGTCGGCAATGCCGAAACCGTCAACGGCAGCATCAAGAGCGACGGCAAGGGCAAGGCCGGCGCGCTGGAAACGGTGAACGGCAGCATCCGCCTGGGCGAGCAGAGCCGCGTCGCCAGAATCGAAACCGTCAACGGCAGCGTGTTCGCCGACCGCAGCAGCGATGTCGCCGGCAACGTCGAAACCGTCAACGGCGCGATCGGTCTGGTCGACACCGATGTCCACGGCAGCATCAGCACCGTCAACGGCGACATCACCGTCGGCGCCGGTTCGCTGGTCAAGGGCGGTATCACCGTCGAAAAGCCGAACAGCAACTGGATGCCGGTCAGCGTGAAGCAGCGCAAGCTGCGGATCATCATCGGCCCGAACGCGGTGGTGGAAGGCCCGATGGTGTTCAAGCGCGAAGTGAACCTCTACGTGCACAAGACCGCACGCATCGGCAAGGTCACCGGCGCCACGCCGGTGGCGTACGAAGGCACGACGGCGCCGAAGGATTGACGGTATCGCCGCACCAACCCGGCGCCCGACCAGCCCCATATAGGTGCGCCTTGGCGCACCGATGCCCGTGATCGTCGTGAAAAGCCGGTGCGCCAAGGCGCACCCTATGGGGCTGTTCGGGCGCTGTGCGTTGCGCTGCTGTGGCGTGCCTGACCACGACGCCATCGAAACGAGCGCGATTGACGAGCCCGGTTTGAGCAAGCGCTGCTCAAGCAAGCGCCGTCCAAACAAGCACGGCTGAAACAAATAAAATTGAAACATCGTGTTGTTCTTGATGACGCACATGATTGATTTCAATGCATTTCAAAGCATCTCAAACCAAACAGAAACACCTCCCTTTCGCATTGCGAATACGCCCCATCGGCAACGCCATCGCTGGCGTTGCAAGCCCCAACGCCGGGGCTCGGCGCTTCGATGGCGAGGCCCGGCACTCGGGCACCGGAGCTCAAAGCCCCAACGGCGGCGCTCCACGCCCCGGCGCTGAGGCCCTGCGCTTCGATGTCGAGGCCCAGCACTCGAGCGCCGGAGCTCAAAGCCTCAACAGCGGCGCTCAACGCCCCGGCGCTGAGGCTCGGCGCCTCGATGTCGGAGCGCAAAGCCTCAACGCCCGGGCTCGGCGCTCGAATGTCCGGGTTCGGGAAGCGGCGTAGGGCGGCCCCTTGGCCCGCCATGAACGAAGCCACGCCCCGCACGCGCCATCGCCGCGTCCGACACCCGCCGCCATCGCGCAACAGGCGCATGACCGCCCTGCGCCGCTGAAACAATCTCGAATGAAACATCATGTTGTTTCAACACGCGCAATGCATTGATTCAATTCATATCGCGCGCATTCCCATGCAAGCAAAAAGACGGCGCCTGTGCTGCGCGACACGTAGGCAGACCTGCGGCGCCATGCCGGGTCACGGGTGTGACGGATATCTGCGGGGGTCATTCTGGCGCGGGGCGCGGCCCCGGGCCTCCGGCCCGCTGGGAGACCTCAGGGCAAAGCGGAAACCCAGGATCTGGTCCGCGCCGCTGCGGAGCCACCTGCTTCGATAGGCGATCCGGGCAAAGCCGGGGCGGTAGAACCCCGAACCACCGCGCACCACGCGGAACCCCTCGTCCGGCGGCACCCCCGGAACGCGGTGCGGCTGCCACACATCCGCACACCATTCCCAGACATTACCGTGCACGTCGTGTAGGCCCCAAGGGTTGGGTGGGGAACGTTGGACAGGCTTGGTGCCTGCATCGTCCAACTTGTCCTTGCTTGTGCCATCCGCATTGCCTCGGGTGGCGTCCCAGAAATCGCCCCACCAATACGCCGTGCGCGTGCCGGCGCGGGCCGCGTAGTCCCATTCCACCTCGGTCGGCAGATACAGCCGGTCTTCCGTGCCCCAGTCCGGCATCTGCGCAAAACGCGCGATGAACTGGTCCATCACTGCATCCCAGCTCACGCTCTCGACAGGGCGTTCTGCGGCATGTGGCCGGTCGCTGAAGTGGCTGGGGTTCTCACCGACAACGGCCGACCAGAACGACTGCGTACAGGGTGTGTCCGCGAGCCAGAAGCCCTGATCAATGAATTCCCGACGGAGTACGCGTTCGCCTTTGTTGGCCCACCTATCAACATCTTTGTCGTCGATCGCATCCCGCTCCGCCTGAGACGACATCCGCCAAAAACCCTCCGGCCCGCTCGGCTCGATCCAGCGCATCCGCTGCGTGGCGCCGTTGACGGTCAGATCGGCCCACAGGCCGTAGGGGTCATCGCCCCAGGCGCTGGCCCAAGTAGGTGGGAAATCGCCGATGGGGGCGCGCCATTCGTCTTCAGAGGGCCAGCCGAGTGACGGCGGAATGACTCGCCTGACTTGCGCAGAAACTGTTTTCTCTTGTTCGATTTCAATCTCATCAGGAATCCCTAGGACATCAGCCCCAGCCAAATGGTCTAACAACGCACGACCGCCATCAGGCCATTCGAAAGCTAGGCAATCGAAGACGAGATCCTGCGGGATGCTGTCGAGACCGCCGTAGAGACCGCCGTTTTCGCGGCGCAGGGTGATGATACGCCCAAGGTTACGCCGCTTGCCCAGGCACAGATCATGAATCAGGTGGATAGACTTGGCCGAAGCCGCGCCGGGCCCTACTACACTCTCAGGCCTGCGCTCCCACAGGCTGCGATAACACAAAGACACCAAGCACACGATGTGAGTGGAGCTGCGGATCGCGTCGTCCACTTCTCTCTGCGACAGAAAGCGTCCGGCATAACGCTGGTGCCATGGGTCGAGACTGACGGAGATGCCTGCCTCACGAATCGCGGAGGCCACCGCTTCGATCGCTTCCAATGGCCAATCCGGGTCGTGTGCCGCGCAGCTGATGAAAACTTGTCGCTGCATGTCGCTACTGCTCCAATCCATATCCGAACAGTTGCTGGCTTATGTCACTCAGCACCGGCGCCCGCGCGACGATGAAAAAGCAATGCAGGCTCATTCGGGGGCTCTCCCATCGTCGGCATCGCGCCGGGGTGGCTCCGCCGCCGGGGCATCCGCCCCGACGGTGCGGCCTCCGGCCGCCCCACCCCGGCGCGATGCGCCTGGCCCTCCGGGCCGGGCCTCCGGCCCGCTGGGAGACCTCAGGGCAAAGCGGAAGCCGCCGTCCCGGAGGATGGCGTTCCCGCGGAGCCCCCAGCCGCGGTAGGCGGCGCGGGCGCCGCCGGGGCGGTCGAACCACGAACCGCCGCGCACCACGCGGCTATCACCATCGCCGGGCCCCTCCGGGTCCCGCTCTGGCGAGTCGGCGTAATCGCGCTGGCCATCGGCGCACCATTCCCAGACGTTGCCATGCATGTCGTGCAGCCCCGAAGGGTTGGGCGGGTAACGGTCCACCGGGGTAGTGCCGTCTTTGTCTTCCCAACTTCTCTGTCCGGTCATGTCGACATTAGCCTTGCTCTCATCGGGCTCGTCGCCCCACCAATACGCGGTCTGCGTACCGGCGCGACAGGCGTACTCCCACTGGCTTTCGGTGGGCAGCACCGCCTCGCAGCCGGGCGGCAACAGCGGCTGTAGGGCTTTGAGGAAGGTCTGCACATCGTCCCAGGACACGGTCTCCACCGGCCGGCGCGGGGCGTCTTCACCCTGTGTGAAATGGCTGGGATTCTTGCCCATCACCGCCCCCCACAGCGCCTGGGTGCAGGGGGTTTCGGCCAGCCACAGGCCTTGGCTGAGGGTGACGGGGTGTTGGGGGTGTTCGTCGTTGTCGCCGATGCCTTGGGGGGAGCCTTGGAGGGTGGTGGCGGGGGGGAGGTAGCGGAAGCGTAGGCGCATACCATTCACATGCACTTCGCAAAACACGCCGTAGCGGTCGCAGCCCAGGGCGTGTTGCCAATCGGCCCGACGCAGGGCGCCCAGTTGCAAGGCATGTCTCCCTTGCGCATCGCGGAAGTGCAATACGCCGGGGCCGGCCGGATGGGACAGCCCAAGCCTTTGCGGCGCTTGCCCAAACGCCTGCCAAAGCTGGCTGTGACGCGCGGCTTGAGGCAGGAGCGCGCGGCAGACATGGGCTGGTGGTGACGCTGCCTGCGGCTGGGCATCGAACCATTTTTCGATGAACGCGCCTTCCGGCCGGTAGTGCAACTGCAGCGATGTGGGCAGCCAATCTTCTGCCGGCCACGCTGACGGCATCGCCTGTAACCACGCCTCGGGCGTCACGCCCCGCCCCTCCATCCGGCCCACAGCCAGCGCCAGCGGCGCGTATTGTTCGGCATAGCGGCGAGTGAATTCGGCATCGGCACGGTTGCGCGCCACCAGTCCATGCAGAAACGCGGCATGCAGCGCGTGGTCCTCGCCCGCCTGTGCTGCCTGCCAGTGCAGGGCACTGTTGCGGGCTTCCTGTTCCGCCATTCGGCGGAACCAGTCTTCCGCCTGATTCAGCGCCTCCCGCACCTCAGCCACCGCTTCGGGCTTGGCGTAAGCGGCCCAGATCAGCCGCTCAATCACCAAGGTGGAACGCGACAGATGCGAATGCTGCGCGGTGAACATGCGCCAGACCTGTAACTGCTTGTCCGCATCCAGACCGGTGAAGTCCTGCCTCCACGCATGCACGCGCGCGGGCCAGAGCTGGATGACTTGTTCGCCGGCCACATGCTGGTCCGATGCGTCCCAGAGCGTGGCCTCCCATTCCGGCTGCCCTTGCCCGCCCGCAAGCAGGCGGGCGCGGCGCAGCAGGGCTGGCTCGATGCGTTGGGCCATGGCCAGCCGAGGCCATAAGCGCGCCATCCAATCTGCTGCCTGATGCTTGCAAGCGTCCGCCGCGCCAGTGTGTGCAGTGCCACGACTGGGGCGGAAACGGCTGCTCTCGTGCCAGGGCACGCACGGCAAATCCTGTGCGAGCGCCGTGGGCAGCCGCTGCGCCGACACCGGCACCCATGCCTGCACCGCCACACCGCGTGCGGTGAGTGTCCGTGCCCAAGCGGCCCAAGCGTTGGCCGTGGCGGCGAAGTTGTCTGTGGCGCACAGACCAAGGTCGCTCAGCACCAGCACCGCATCCACTCCTGGCGGCACCTTTGGCGGCAGGCCGTGAAAGCCTTGTTCAATCAGCGTAGCCGCCTGCGGCTGCGCTTTGAGATGGGCGATCAATGCATCGAAGTCGCGCACGTACGGGCACATGCATTTGCGGGTATCGCGCAGCACCAGCAGGCGGCGGAACTGGCCGCGCTGCCGCAACCTGGGCACGCGGCGTGGCGGGCGGCTGCGCGCGTACTGGGCGACCAGCCGCAGCAGGTCAGGCCCCGCTGCAACGCGCGGTGTGAATTGGCGCAATGCCGGCCACCAGCGGCTGCGCGGCGCGAGCGGCTGCCAAGGTTCTGCCGACTCCGGTTGCAGCGGCCCGTAATCCTTTAATGAGAGCGGCGGAAGGGTTTGCAGCCGCTGGGCGGCGGCGGAAAGCTCGGATTCCGGCTCGAAGTCTGCAGCCACCACAGCCAGCACTGGCGCCTGCAGGCGTTGCGCCTGCGCGTGCGGCAAGTTATCGGCGGGCACCGCAATTTCGCGAGGTGACTGCGGGACTAGGCCCGGCTCATCGTCCTGCTCCGGTTGGTGCGGCGGCAGACGCAGGGTGTGCGTGGGCGCGTCGACACCCGGCCGATCCAGCGCATGCAGCCAGCCGTCAGGTGGCGCATCGCAGCCCGGTTGCAGATGCAATGCCTGCGCCCAGAGCCGGACCACATCGGCCAGGCCTGTGCGGGGGGCGCTCAGCCCTGCTGGCCGTGCCATTGCTGCAGCTCATCCGGCACATGCTCGCCACCGTGCTTACGGAACACATAGCGTGCAAGGCCGGCAATTTTTGTGAGCAATGTTTCGTCGGCCCAGTCTTGCTGACGCTTCAGTTGGTGTAAGGCATGCAGCAGATCCAGATATTCGGCCACGCCGGGAGGCGTCAGGCCGGCGGCGCGAAACTGCTGGCGCTCCTCAACCATCAGCACCGCAGCGGCAAGCATGGCGGCTTCCGGAAGAGACGGCAGCACATCGTCCTGCCCTGATGTGCCGAAATGCGCCTTGGCGCGGTGCTTCACCAGCCATGCCGCATCGTCGGCCTGCACTTCAAGGCTCAGCACCACGCAGCGGCGCAAGAACGGGGCGGGCAGTTCGCGGTCTTCGTTGGTTGTCAGCAGGATCAGCGGCGGCAGCGCATCGTGTGTGCGATACGACAGTGTGTGCGGCGCGCACGGCAGACTCAGCTTGCGCTCGCCAAAGACTTCCAGCAGCGAGTTCGGCAAATCGGTATCGGCTTTGTCGATTTCGTCGATCAGCACCACATGCCCTACTGGAGGCGCGCCTTCGGGTTCGTCGCGGTTCGAGCGCGAGAGCTGCGCCTTCCGAGCACTGGTCCAGTCGAGTGCCCACCACAACGGGCCGGGTTCGTAAAAGCGGTTGCTGTGCATTTGATTCTGACGATCCTTGTCCTGCGCCCAGGCCAGCCGCTCCACCGCATCGAACCGGTACAACACATCTTCCGGCTCCATGCGCGGACGTACCGTCATCGCATGCAAGGCCCAGCCAAGCTCGTGGGCTGCGGCGCGTGCAAGCTGGGTTTTGCCGCTGCCGGGCTCACCGCGCAACAACAGCGGGCGACGCGTGACCAAGGCGACCTGCAGCGCATCCACCTCGCGTGTGCTCCAGTCGTGGCACAGGGGCGGCGTGCCGTCCTGGCCGGGGGCTAGGGTTCTGCCCTGTTTGCGCAGGCGGTCCAATGTGGCGAGCGCTTGATCGAGCGGGGTCTGGGGGTGATCGGTCATGCAGGGGTTCCTGGCAGAAAAAAAGTGGCGATCAGAAGAAGTCGCGAGACTGCGGCCAATGCACGTGCGCGGCATTGCGCAGGCGCTCCCAAGCGTCGGCAGCGCCCGGAGACGCCTGCGCTGTTTCGCGCAGCGGGCGCAGCAGCCGTGGCAACAGGCTCAAGGCGGAAGAAGATGCGTCACGACGCAACACCAGCGCGTGAAGCTCACGGAGGTCGTTCTTCAAGTCCGCGTGATCGTTCAAAGTCCTTTCGAAACTGAAGACCGCAAGAGCGAGCGCATCGTGCGCCGCATCAGGTTGCGCAGCGGCGGGTAGCTGGGTTTGAATCGGACTCTGGCTGCCAGTGGTGACATTGGACTGCCCGACCGGAGTGAAAAATGTCTGATGCGGGGGGGCGGACTGTGGCTGTGCCGTGCTGCCCTGCGTGAGCTGTAGCACTGGCGGCGCAGATTTTGATGCAGCATGCCTAGTCCAGCCAGAGATCTGCTGGTCGAGTTGTCCGCATAGATCAAGCCAGAGCCCCTCTGGAATATTTGCCGGCACTCCGTCTGCAGCGATGTCCACTATCCCCATACCAAATTCTTTGACCAGCGACCGGACGGCCTGATCGGTGAGCAACTCACCGCTATCAAGCAGGATCGGCCGGGAGAACGCCTTGCTCTCGTGTAAGTCCAAAGCCGCCTTGAGATCGGCATCGGTTTGGGACGTATTCTTTTGCGCCAATGCCCGGCCCAGCCAAGTTCTGACCTCGCTTTCGAACAGAGATATGGCGGGAGCCTGCCTAGGTGGGTATGCATGCTCATCCTTGAATGCTGCCGTATCGATCAAATTGTCCGGCCGCACACCGCCCGGTTCAATCGTCAGTTGCACACCATGGCCGTAGATCACATGCGATGCGACTGCGATCGCGAACCTGTGCTCGGCATCTGGCACGCTGAGATTACCGTCGACCGCGCCACGCAGAATGGATTGACACGAAAGCGCCACCGAACGGATCAGAAGCATGAGATAGAGCCGATTCCGTTGATCGCCCTCTTCGACACTCAGACTGCGAAGACGCGCGTTTTCGTGAGTGTGGCGCAATGCATGCTTGAAGTGCGCGCGCAGCGTAGTGGGGCCGTTGCGCTCAAAAGCGTCGTCAAACGCCTGTTCCAGGCTGTCGGGTGCAAACTCCTGCCCGCTGAAGGCGTCCTGCATCTCCTTGAAAACTTCAACGCGCACCTTCGCCGAGCACTGCTCCAGGCTTTTTCGCCAAGTGCGGTCGAGGAGGTCTGAGTCCTGTTTTTTTGACTTCCGCGCAGATTGCTTTTCCGCCTCCGAAGCCGGCAGGCGGTCAGCCGAAGAACTTGCATCGGGGGTAGTTTGCGGCGCAGACCCAGATTCAACTGGCGGCCGACCCAACAGATGCGACCAAAGCAACAGCTCGTCTTCTGAATTGCCGAACGTGTACTGCGGACATGGAATCCTCAATGCATCCGGAATCATGCCGCGATGACCCGGCTCTCTTACAACAGTTAGCACGCGCCTCTTGCTGTCCTGCTTCTCATCGTAGAGGTAATCCATGATTCTTATGGATTCAAAAGCAACACCGCAGCCCCCTGAAACGGACTGCTTTCGCTCCCAAACCTCGGCATATCGATTGGAGCACAGGCATATGACGTGGGTCGCCGAAGCCATGCTTTTTTCCATCCAATCCCACCATTCAGTGAGCGCGAGCTTTCCGCCTACCGATCGTTGATGTCTGACATCCAGATGGACACTGACTTGAAGCGCGTCTAACCGCTCCGCGAACTCCGCAACCCGCTCCGCTGTCCAGTCCGTGTCGTTTGCGGCATAGCTGATGAAAACCTGCCGCCCCATTTCGCCCATATCCACCGCAACAGGAGGATCACCCCGCGTCGGGCTTGAAGCTTCGATAGCCTGCATCGCCGGAGCATCACCACTCTCGACATGCTTTGGTGGACGCATGTCGGAAAGCACGAAGGGTGGGGACGTTACGGCTTGCGTTTTGCGACCACCAACGTTTTCACGAACCCGTTCCACAAGATCACCAAGACCCTCAATGACCCATTCCGAGTCGGAAGCGGGCTTTACCAACTCGCTGTGATCCCTGTCCGGCACTGCAATAACTTGCAGCCGAGGGCCGGCGCCAGTACGCAGATTGGGGTCGGCACTCTCAGCAGGCACCACCACTGCAGTGGGAATACCTTTCAACTTCATTCCTTTGGTTTCGGCGTACACCGTGACCATGAAGTCGCCACCAGCCCGCTGCTGGTAGTAACGTCCAAAATCCTCATTCAAGTGCTGCAGATCGACATTGTTATGCTCCAGCTCCTTGATCAGATCACTGGTCTGGCCTATCCGCCGTGCAAACCAGCCCGCGTAGCGGGAGTAATCCCAACCCAGATAGGTCATCACCAAGCCCGGGGCAATGTTCTTGACCCATTCCATCCCTTTCAGGACATTCGCGATTGCCGACCCGCGATGCGGTGTGCCGCAAAACATCACCGCTTTCACGCCCTCGTGCCGGAAGCGCCGGGCATCACGCTGATCCGCCGACCACGCATCCAGCAGAATACGCTTGGCCAACAGACCGCCCAAGCTATGGCAGACCAAGATGCAAGGACGTTTTTCACCGATCTTCCTGTTGACCATCCGCTCGGTGGCCAGCACGGCAAGTCCACGAGTACCGGGCTGATCCAAATCGCCGATCGACAGCAATTCGCCGATCTTCGCCGGATAAGACAGCGCCCACACCTGCACATCGGGATGCGCATTCGCCACGCGTTGCGGCCAAGTGTCGCCGGAGGGTGGTTTCCATGTCCCGACATGATCGCCACCCAATCCGTGTATGAAGATCACATCAAGGGACTTCGCACGTCCGGGGTTGGGCGTCGCGGAGTCGACCTTCAACAACTGCACATCCTTGCCCATAAGTCCTCGGCGCGTCATCGCTGCGTGAATCCCGCAGGCACCGGGGTGGCATGGGCTTCCAACATCGCCGATGGGCCTCCCCCTTGCCCGCTCCCAGTCTAGCCGCGTCAGTTGCCGGTTTGATAGCCGCTCGACAACATGCATCCCGGGGCGCCCCCCTCACCCCCAGCTCCGAACTCAGCGGCATACACACCGCTATCGTCCACGGCTTGCGCGCCTTCTCCCGGATGTCTTCGACATCCGGACGACTGCACTCAAAAAATCGCCGTCATCCTCGCGCAAGCGAGGACCCATGCATGATCGCGATGATGGTTTGGGTCCTCGCTTGCGCGAGGATGACGGTGGTTCACGACCGCCGCGTTGAATCGACCCCCATGGGTTGCGGGGGGCTCAAGTTCGGAGCATTGCCGCACCCCCACCCCACCCGTCGTACACTCGCCACTTCCATTCGTCCGCAAAGACCGAGACCCGCCCGATGCCCCGTTCATTGCCCAAGATGCTGCTGCTGACCCTCGCCGCAACCGCCGCCCTCACCGCCTGCAAACGCGACGCCGAAGCCCCCGCGAAAGCACCGCCCGAAGCCGCAGCTGCGCCCACCTTCGCCTTCAAGGACGCCATCACCCCCGCCGATTTCGCCGAGCACGTGCGCGTGCTGTCTTCGGATGAATTCGAAGGCCGCGCGCCGGGTACGCCGGGCGAAGAGAAAACCGTGGAATATCTGAAGGCGCAGTTCCAGCGCATGGGCCTGAAGCCCGGCAACGGCGACAGTTATTTCCAGACCGTGCCGATGATGGAAACCACCGCCGATGAAGCGACGGCGATGACCATCGACGTGAAGGGCAAGCCGCATACGCTGAAGTTCGGCACCGATATGGTGATAGGTACGCGCACGGGGCAGCCCGAGGTGAAGGTCGAGGGCAGCGATCTGGTGTTCGTGGGCTACGGCGTGGATGCGCCGGAGCAGCAGTGGAACGACTACGCCGGCGTCGACGTGAAGGGCAAGACCGTGGTGATGTTCGTCAACGATCCGGGCTTCCACGCGAAGGACGCGACGCTGTTCGACGGCAACCGCATGACCTACTACGGGCGCTGGACGTACAAGTTCGAGGAAGCGGGCCGCAAGGGCGCCGCCGCCGCGCTGATCATCCACGACACCGAAGGCGCGTCGTACGGCTGGGATGTGGTGAAGAATTCATGGTCCGGCACGCAGTACGACCTGCGCGCGGCCGACGACCCGGCGCCGCGCGTGCCGCTGCAGGGCTGGATCACCGGCGAGCAGGCGAAGGCGCTGTTCGCGGATGCGGGGTTGGATCTGGAAAAGATGCGCGCGGCCGCCGGGAAGCGCGGCTTCAAGCCGGTGCCGCTGCCGGCGAAGGTCAGCGTGAGCCTGAAGAGTACGACTGCGGAGAAGGAATCGCGCAATGTGCTGGCGCTGCTGCCGGGCAGCGAGACGCCGAACGAAGCCATCGTCTACATGGCGCACTGGGACCATCTGGGCAAGCATGCCGATGAGCCGGGCGACAACATCTACAACGGCGCGGTGGACAACGCGACCGGCGTGGCCGGCATTCTGGAAATCGCCGAACTGCTTGCGAAAGGCGCGAAGCCGAAGCGCTCGGTGCTGTTCGCGGCGGTGACGCTGGAGGAATCCGGTCTGCTGGGTTCGAAATACTACGTCGCGCATCCGAGCATTCCGCTGGAGCAGACCGTCGGTGTGATCAATCTCGACGCGCTGAGCGTGGCCGGCCGCGCGCGCGACATCACCGTGGTCGGGATGGGCAATTCCGAGCTGGAGGACGTGCTCAAGCCGATCGTGGAGCGTCAGGGCCGCAAGATGGTGGAGGAATCGAATCCGGCCGGCGGCTATTACTTCCGCTCGGATCACTTCAACTTCGCCAAGGCCGGCGTGCCCGCGCTGTATCCCGACAGCGGCAACGATCTGCTGGAAGGCGGCACCGCCGCCGGCGAAGCGGCCGCGAAGGACTACAACGAAAACCGCTACCACAAGCCGGGCGATCAGTACGACCCGGCCACTTGGAAGCTCGACGGGACGATGCAGGATCTGGCAGCGGTGTACGAGGTAGGGCTGGCGCTGTCTTTCGACGACAAGTGGCCGAACTGGTACGCCGGCAACCCGTTCCGCGCCGCGCGCGACAGGATGATGGCGGCGAAGCCGCAGGCTGCGGCTGCAGCTGCAACACCGGAAACTGCGCCTGCGCCTGCGAAGTAAACATCCCCCAGCAAATATCTGAGGGCTTTGACGGAAAGTCCCTCAAAGTCCCCTAGAACCACCATGTGCCGCCGGAAGGCGGCACAGCTTGATCCCTTCTCCCACCGGGAGAAGGTGGCGCGTAGCGCCGGATGAGGGTACGGCGAAACCGCGCGAGCCCGAACCATCGCGACTTCGCCGTACCCTCACCCCAACCCCTCTCCCGCAGGGAGAGGGGCTAGAAGCTGATCCCTTCTCCCGGTGGGAGAAGAGACATGAGAGGCGCATCCAACAAATACCGGACAGCGGTGCGCGCTCGCGGAATTGAAGACAATCAGGACGCGATGCTCAAGCGAGTGTAGTGCTTCAAAACTGATGGGCACTATTCGCTCGCCGATAAGCGCTGCGGCTGCGTTGGCCCCTCATCCGGCGCTGCGCGCCACCTTCTCCCCGCTGTGCGGGGAGAAGAGAACCTGCATCAATACCGTACGTTGCGAGGCGGAATGCTTTTTTCCTTCTCCGCACGCGGGGAGGACATGCGTTTATCCCTTCTCCCCGCACAGCGGGGAGAAGGTGGCCGAAGGCCGGATGAGGGGCAAGCCGCCGGCGCAGACGTGACGAAAGAGGAAAACACCCTGTTTTTCACGGGAAAACCGCATCAATCCCGTGCGATGCAAGTCGCGGACAGCTGTAGCGCTGTAATGGTTCAAATAGCGTGAAGTACTACATTGGTGGCATTCGGCGCTGACTAAACCCCGATCAACGCTTGATCGCCGGGCTGGAGGACTGCACCCGCGCCATGACCTGGTCTTCGGTCGCCTGCAGCGCGTTCATCCGCTCGTGCTGATTGTTGTCCTGGTTCTGCTGGTGCATGGCGATGTTCTGTTCCGCAGCGGACTTGGTGTGTAGCCGCTGATTCGCCTGTTCGATCTGGGCTGCGGTTTGATCGAACGCCGGCGCATCCTTCAGGCGCACGTCGTTGGTGAAGATCGGCTCGCGGTCGCCGTATTTCATGTGCTCCATCCGCACGATCGTATCGCCGTTGGCGTTCACCGCCTGCACGCGATCGACACGGGTGTCGGGTTTGCGGTCTTTTTCGGCGATGAAATTCAGCACGCTGAACGCAGCAATGCGCTGCACGTCGTCCTTGGCGACGCCGATCTCCTGCGCCTTTTCCTTGACCGCGTTGAAGACCTTCTGCTGTTCAGGGGACCACTTCTCGATCGCATGCTCGTCGATACCGCGCGCGGTGCCGCCCGATGTTCCGCTCGACGCAGCGCTTGATGTTCCGCTCGCAGTTTCGCTCGCTGCGTCTTCCGCTGCGGACTCGTCGGGTGCTTCGGATTCCTCGCCGGAAGCGCTGTCAGGATCCGACGCGTCCTCGGAAACGGCATCTGCGATCAGCGCTGGATTCTCGGCCGTGATCTCCCGTGGAGTCGCGTCCGTATCCTGCGGCGACGGAGTCGCTGGGGTATCGATCGGATCGGGCATGGCACACCTCTTCAGCGACGGGGCAGGCCGCTCACAGTGCGTCCTGCGAAATGAACAGAATTTCAAACGGTGGTGCGTTCCGGCCAGACCGTCTTCGCCAGCAGCTCATCGTTCCAGTCGAAATGCAGCGAACCGTCCTTCTTCAACAGCAGCGAGACGAAGTTGAAGACGTTGCGCGCGAACATGTCGCTGGCGTGCATCGCGCCGCTGCTGGCGAGGTTGAGCGGGCCGGAGACGGTCACGCCGCCGTGGACGACGTTGTCCCCCGGCACGGTGAGTTCGCAGTTGCCGCCGGTTTCGGCGGCCAGATCGACGATCACGCTGCCGGGCTTCATGCCGGCGACCATCGCCGCGCTGACGATCTTCGGGGCCGGGCGGCCGGGCACGGCGGCGGTGGCGACGATCACGTCGATGTTCTTCAGGTGATCGGCGAGACGCTGCTGCTGCAGGGCACGCTCCTCGTCGGTGAGCTGGCGGGCGTAACCGCCCTCGCCTGCGGCGCTGACGCCAAGGTCGAGGAACTTGCCGCCGAGCGATTCGATCTGTTCGCGGGTTTCCGGGCGCACGTCGAAGCCTTCGACCTGGGCGCCCAGGCGCTTGGCGGTGGCGATGGCCTGCAGGCCGGCGACGCCGGCGCCGATCACCAGCACCTTCGACGGCCGGATGGTGCCGGCGGCGGTGGTGAGCATCGGAAAGAAGCGCGGCGCCAGCTGCGCGGCGATCAGCATCGCCTTGTAGCCGGCCATGCCGGCCTGCGAGCTGAGAATGTCCATGGCCTGGGCGCGGGTGGTGCGCGGCAGTCGTTCCAATGGGAAGGCGATGATGCCGCCCGCGACGAGGGCCTCGCTGCGCGCCGCATCGCCCTGCGGCTGCAGCATGCCGACCAGCACCGCGCCCGGCTTCATCGATGCGATGGCGTGGGCCGACGGCGGCTGCACGCAGACCACGATATCGGCGGAACCCAGCACTGCGGCGGCGCTGTCGATCACCTCGGCGCCGACCTCGGCGTAGGCGGCGTCGGGCGCATGCGCGCCGTCGCCGAGCCCGCGTTCGATCCGCACGGTGGCGCCGGCGGCCACGAGCTTCTTGCAGGTTTCGGGGGTCAGCGCGACGCGACGCTCGCCGGCTGCGGTTTCGCGCACGGCACCGATCACGACCTTCACTACGCTCACCGTTTCCGCCTCTGTTTGTGCCGCTGTTTCTGCCGCTGTTCCCGCAACTGCTTCCGCCATTGCCTGTTCCTTATCGATCCGCACCGGTTGCCGGCATCGTAGCAGGTGCGTCCGCCGTCGCCACGCGGTTCTGCGGCGAAGGTCCGGATGCGAAAAGGCCGCCGACGGATCCCGTCGACGGCCTTCGGTATTACCTGCAGGAGAACGCTCAGGAGACCGCTGCGCGCGTCTGGCTCAGCTGCTGCCACATGTCGCGCATGGCCTCGTCGAACGGCGCCTCCGACGAACGCAGCGTGACCCGGCCTTTGCCGACCAGCGCCGCGAGTTCTTCCGGAGACACCACCAGCTTGCGCATGCCGCGGCGGTTCACGATCAGGAAGCGCGAGGTCAGCGGGCTGACCCAGGCGATCCGGGCGGCGGTTTCGCGACCGTCGTCCTCGATCAGGCGCAGATTCTGGCCCACGCGCAGGCGCCGCATGCGTGCGGCCATCGACGCGTCGTACTCGAAGCTGTCGGTGCCGCCCACCACCCGCAGGCCGCCCCAGTTGGCGGCATCGCTGGCTTCGGCGACGGGTTCTTCCGCCGGCACCTGATGCAGCGAACGCGGCTGATCGGGGAAGGCCAGGGCGGTGACGATCCTCGCCAGCGAATCGCGCGCGGCGACCGCATCGAGGCCGCAGCTTGCATAGCAGCGGCCCAGCGGGGCCTGCAATTCGAGGATCTTGTCGGCCACCTTCGCGCCTTCGGCGCGGGCGGCGTCGGCGTCGGCCTGGATCATGCTTTCGCCGACCGACACCGCAGACAGGTACTGGGCCGAACTGGGACCTTCGCGCAGCCAGGTCTGGACCAGATGATGGCGCCAGTGACCGGTGAGGAACTCGGCGATGCCATCGGTGAGCGGACGCTCGCCCAGACGCGCGGTGAGTAGTTCGTCGACCGCACGGCGGGCGTGCTGAAGGCGCTCGCGGCCGGAGACCGCATCGGCGGAGCGCTGCTCGGCGACATCGCGCATTTTCTTCTGCTGGTCGAGATGGTCGCGCAGTTCGCTGGCGGCCAGTTCGAAGATCGCCTTGTCGTCGCGGTATTCCTCGACCACCCGCTCCACCGCCAGTTCGGCGTGGGTCAAGGTCTGCTGGTCCTGCGGCGAGTCGCCGGTGTTGCCGTCGCAGGCTTCGCTCAGCACTTCCAGCAGCTTGCGGCCCGGATGGGCGCGCTGGTCGAACAGGTTGTCATCGCTGAGGGCCAGCTTCAGATACGGCGCGACCAGGCGGCCGTAGAGCGCGCGCGAGCGCTGCAGCGAGGCATGGCTGCGCGCGAGCGTCTGCAACAGGATGCCGACCAGATCGATCGCATCCTCGTCCAGCTCGCTGAAACGGGTCTGGGTGGGGTCGTAGCCGAGCTGGCGCGAACTGGTGACGATCTGGTCGCGGATCACCGCCGACAGCGGACGGCTGTCGTCGCCGGCCAACGCACGCACATAAGGAGCGGGATCGTCGCCCTGCAGCATCGAGGCGATGCCGAAGAGTTCCTGCGGAGCGAGTACCCGCACCCCGGCGATGGCCGAAGCGGACGGCGCCATCGAGCCGGGGCGCAGCACGGTCTGGCGCCAGGCGCGGAGCTGCTGATGCACGGATTCGCGATAACGCAGCGGCCTGCCGCCATCGGCGAGCATACCGCCGGCCATGGACGGGCCACCCTGCGGCATCGACTGACCGCCATGGAAACCCCACGGCATGTTTGGGGCTTGGCCGTAGCCGGCGGGACCACCCTGTTGGTAGTCGCCTTGCTGGTAATTTCCCTGCTGGTGATTACCCTGCTGGTAATTGCCTTGTTGGAACGCCGTGTGCTGCGGCGCACGGCCTTCGACCAGGCCGCCGTCGGGGGTCCAGCCGTCGGCCTGCGAAGGCGCGGAGGCTTGCGGCGACTTGTTGTCGCGCGGCGCGAAGCCGTGCTCCAGCGTCGCGTTGATCTTGGTGTAGAGCTCATCCAGCGACTTCGACAGGCGCTTTTCCAACTGCAGGAAAATCAGCCGCCGCAGTTCGGGGGTGAGATCGTCCTCGGTGAACAGCTTGACCAGCGCGGTGACCGGCACGTCCGGGCGCAGCGGATTGGTTTCCGGCGCCTGACGCGGCAGACCCAGCGCGGTGGCGAGCGAATCCAACCGTTCGTGCATCACGTGCAGCGGATGCATCAACTGGTGTTCGAGCAACTCGACGATCTGCTGGCCCGACAGATGCACTTCGAGCTGGGCCTCGGACATCAGGCTCAGGCCCTTGTTGTCGCCGACCGCGCGCGGGCGCGGGTTGCGCCACTGGTCGAACGCGGTCTCCAGCGACTCCCGATAGCGGTTGGCGAGTTCGAGTGCGCGCTGGTTCAGCAGACGGACGCGATGCGGTCGTCGTAGATCGCGGTGCTCTCGTGGCTGGCGATGGCGGCGATCCGCACTTGTTCTTCGATATCGCCCCAGAACCCCGCAAGCACACCGGAGAGCGCCGTCACCGCATCGCGGCGGATCGACTCGAAGGTCTTCTCGGCAGTCTGGCGCGCGAAGGGCGAGCGGCCAGGGTAGAACCGGCTGTTATCGTCCATGTGGTGTCTTCATTGGGGGTATTTCGGGGGAGAGTAGGCGGCCGATCTGGCAGACGTTACCATCCTTCAACCGCTATGGAGCCGTCTGTGACCTTACTCGCAAATCATCCAAGCCGAACATTACAGTTGCTCGACGGCCGGCGCTCGGTTCAGAGTCGGCAATTGGGCGCACCCGGCCCCGATCACGACGTTTTGCTGCGGATGTTGTGCAGCGCAGTGCGCGTGCCCGACCACGGAAAGCGCATTCCGTTCCGGTTTGTGCGCATCGAAGGCGACGCCCGTCTCAGTCTCGGCGAACGACTTGCGGCCCGCAGCCGCGCCCGCGACCCGGGCGCGTCGGACAGCGTGATCGAAAAGGACCGGCTGCGCTTCTCGTTCGCCCCGACCATCGTCACCGTGGTGGCCAGACTGGGTCCGGACGAGAAAATTCCCGAACAGGAGCGGCTGCTCAGCGCCGGCTGCGTCTGCTTCGCGCTGCTGCAGGCGGCCCAGGCAATGGGATTCGGTGCGCAGTGGCTCACCGGATGGGCCGCGTACGATCCCGAAATCCGCGCACTGCTGGGCATCGCCCACGATGAAGTCGTGGCCGGCTTCATCCACATCGGCACCGCGCAGGCCGAAGCGCCGGAACGCGAGCGTCCCGATCCCGTCGCCCTGCTGACCGACTGGACGCCGGAATGAGCGCTTCCGCCGACGAGGACGACATCCTGGACCGCGACCTCGACGGCGACACCGGTCGCCATACGCTGCCGTCGCGGAGCCAGTCATCACAAAGCGAGCCACCGCCGCTCTATCTGATCGACGCCAGCATCTACGTCTTCCGCGCCTGGCACACGATGCCCGACGAATTCCAGGATACGGATGGCTGGCCGACCAATGCCGTGCAGGGCTTCGCGCGCTTTCTGCTGGACATCCTCGAACGCGAACGCCCCAGACACATCGCGGTCGCATTCGACGAAGCCTTGGACGCCTGCTTCCGCAACGCGCTGTACCCGGCCTACAAGGCCAATCGCGACCCTGCGCCGGAAGAGCTCAAGCGCCAGTTCGTGCACTGCAAGGCGCTCTGCGCGGCGCTCGGCCTGAGCGTGCTGGGTCACAGCGAATACGAAGCGGACGACCTGATCGGCAGCGCGCTGAGTCATGCGCGCGCGGCGGGCCATCGCGGCATCATCCTGTCCGCCGACAAGGATCTCTCGCAGCTGCTGCACATCGGCGACGAACAGTGGGACTACGCCCGCAACCAGCGCTGGGGCGCGCATGGCGTGCGTGCGCGGCACGGCGTGGAGGCGCACCAGATCGCCGATTACCTGGCGCTCAGCGGCGACGCGGTCGACAACATCCCGGGCGTGCCCGGCATCGGCGCCAAGACCGCTGCGGTGCTGCTGGCGCATTTCGGCGACCTCGACAGCCTGCTGGCGCGAGTCGAGGAAGTCCCGTTCCTGCGTCTGCGCGGCGCCGCGCAGGCTGCCGCGAAGCTGCGCGAGCACCGCGACAACGCACTGCTGTTTCGCCGACTGACCACCATCGCCTGCGACGTACCGCTCGGCGATGCCGCGCCGCGCTTCGAACGCAACCAGGCCGAGGCATCCTCGCTGGGCGCGATCTGCGAGACCCTGCGCTTCGGCCCGATGACGCGCAGGCGTATCTACGCGGCCGGTGGACTGGACTTCGCCGACCACGCGCCGCAGGCCGACCCGGGGTGAACCGGAAACGCGACGACAACGGATGCCGCAGTTGATGCCAGTGAATCGATGAGCGTTTCCAAATGCCATCGACGCCAGAAAAAACAGCGGACTGAAGTCCGCCACAGAAAACAGAACTCAACACCGATGTCGAGGACCGCATGACCGAACCGCGCGAAGTGCTCTACGAAGGACAATGGCTGCGCCTGGTGCGCAAAGGCAGCTGGGAATCCTGCGAACGGACCCACCATGCCAATGGCATGGCGGTGATCATCATCGCGGTGACGCCGCAGGACGATGTGCTGTTCGTCGAGCAATACCGGATCCCGCTGGGCGCGCGCACGATCGAAATGCCGGCCGGACTGGTCGGCGACGATCACGACAACGACTCGCTGGAAGACGCCGCACGCCGGGAACTGGTGGAAGAAACCGGCTGGCATCCGAACAAGGTCGAAGTGCTGCTGATCGGCCCCACCTCATCGGGCATGAGCAACGAACGCATCGCCTTCATTCGCGCCCGCGATCTGGTGAAGGTCGGCGACGGCGGCGGCACCGAAAACGAAGACATCACCGTCCACTCCGTGCCGCGCGCGCAGGCGCCGGCGTGGCTGATGCGGAAACAGGCCGAAGGCTACGAGCTGGACCTCAAACTCTGGGCCGGGCTGTGGATGATCGAGCACAATCCGGATGGATCTCTGGCGGGATAGCCTTTGCGATTTTCCGTAGGAGCGACGCTTTGCTGTAGGAGCGACTTCAGTCGCGAAGCCCGCAAATCCGAAC
>JBIITV010000130.1:0-12292 GCA_044340325.1 Lysobacteraceae bacterium | reverse complement strand
TGGCCAGAAGCCGAAGCTTCACCAACAGGCCGGATATACGTTCGCAATCTCAACCCTGATCGAAAAAAGCGGTTGGCAATCGGGAGGAGTCCATATACACCCTACAATCGCCATGCCAGCGAGGGCTGCCATGATGTCGCTGATCCAAACGTATACATGTGATCGCGTGGAGGTTTGGGGTGCACTGCAGCGCGCTGCATGCGTGCTCGTCGCGCTGTTGATTGCGACATTCGGCATCCAGGCACAGGCCGCAGACGGCTTCGCTTCCACGAAGCCGACGCAGCGGGTGGAGTACTGGCAGAAGCGGGAGGCGGATATCGCCGTGCAGCTGCGCGATACCGAAGCGCTGTCGAAAGTAAAGCTGGTGTTCCTGGGCGATTCGATCACCGACTTCTGGCAGTTGGACGACAATCCGTGGGTGACCGGTCAGCTGTTCGGCAAGCAGTCTTGGGACGAATCGTTCACAGGCGTGCCTGCCGAGAATCTTGCACTGAATCTCGGAATTTCCGGCGACCGCACCGAGCACGTGCTGTATCGGATCTTGCCGGCATCGGCGGGCGGGTTGGGGCAACTCGATGCGCCGGAGTTGAGACCGGATGTGATCCTTGTGCTCATCGGCGTCAACAACACCTGGGCGGAAGAAACGCCGGTCGTGGACAGCGTCGTTGCGGGCATCGTCCAGGTGCTGGCCGCCGCCCATGCGCGCAAGCCAGATGCGCACATCGTGCTGCAATCGCTCATCCCGACGAGCGACGCGGTGAAAAATCGCGATGTGTTGTTGCCGGTCAATCGCCGGATCGCCGATCTTGCGGCGAGTCCGCAATTCTCGGCGTTCGTGTCCTATCTCGACCTCTATCCATTGTTCGCGGATGCTGCAGGCCAGCAGGTCAGCGGTTACTTCGTCAACGATGGCGTCCATCCCAACCAGACCGGCTACCGCATCTGGCGCGATCGTCTGGTGCCGTATCTGCTTGAACTCCGGGCACGTCGGCCTTGAGCAAGCAGGGTCGCAGACCGGGACACCCACAAATTGAAAAGCCGAAATGCGCGAGGCGATGTGCAGGACGATGATTCGTCCTGCACATCCTGCTGCATTCGCCGCGATACGGCTTACTCGGTGTAGAGCTCGCTGCTCGATAGTCTGGCGTTGGCCGAAGTACTGCCGCCCGCGATCACGGCCTTGCCGTTGCCCGCGAGACCGGCGCCGAGCAGATAGCGGCCTTGGGTCAGATTGCCGGCGACAGACCAGGTGTTGGTGGCCGGGTCATAGAGTTGGGTCGTCGTGGAAGTCGCAGGCCAACCGCCGGCGATCAGCACCTTGCCGCTGGGCATGGTGACGGCGACATGCTGCTGACGTGCCGAAGACAAGCTGCCAGCACTGCTCCAGCTGTTGGTCGCAGGCGAGTAGCGCTCCGTGCCCGCGATGGGGCCATTGGTGCCCGCGCCGCCGACCACCAGCACATCGCCGTTGGGCAATGCGGTCGAGGTATGCCAGGTGCGGACGGCTGCGAGATTACCCGCCGGGCTCCATGTGTTGGTGGCCGGGTCGTACAACTCGGCGCTGGACAGCGCGACCCAGCCCACGCCTTCGCCGGCGGTGACCAGCACCTTGCCGTTACTCAACAAGGTTGCCGCGTGATCTCGACGTGCGATGGTGAGTGGGGCGGCGAGCGTCCATGTGTTTGTGGTCGGGTTGTAACGTTCGACCGTCGCCTGTGGCGTGCCGTTGCTCACCACGCCACCGACCGCCAGAACGTCGCCGTTCTGCAGGGTCGTGAGCGTCAGCGCATAGCGTGGCTGGATGAGCGGAGAAGCGATCGTCCACGTGTTGGTCGCGGGGGAATAGCGCTCGGCGGTGGACTGGATGCCGGCATTGCCCAGCCCGCCTGCGATCAGAACATTGCCGTTCTGCAGCAGCGCGACGCCCGGCAGATGGTGGGGGGCAATGCTGTAGCTGCTCTGGGTCCACGCGTTGGTGGCCGGGTTGTAGATGTCTGCGGTGTAGAAGGCGAAGGCCGAGCGTCTTGCATCGATGCCGCCGATCAGCATGACCCGGCCGTCGGCCAATGTCACCGAACCGGGGCCGGCGCGGACATTGGTCATGGTGGGGCCGGCGGTCCAGCCTGCTGCACCCGAGAACCCGGAGGCGGTGAGAGAAGCGATCAGCACGCCTGCGGCAAGCAGCCGGCGGGAGACACGATAGCGTGGAGCAGCGGGATGGAAAACAGGACTGCGGCCATGGTGCGTCGTTGTCATTGTGTTTGTCGTCCTTTGCGTTGGAGGATGGAGATACACACTGTGCAGCCCGCGCGATGGCGAGTCCGGCGTCGTCGATTTGCATGCAGCGATTCGAATCGAAGATTGCCAGCGTCGCGGGCGGCTCAGCCTAGTGCCGGCATACCGCCGACCGCCATCATCACCTGGGGGGGTATCAGGGATTGAGACTGCAGGTATCGAAGCGAATGCTGTTCGCTGCAGTAACCGGGTCAGGTTCGCGCACAGGTCTCGGATGGTGCGGCGAGCGAAGCGCATGCCGTCATTGAAGCTTGGGCACACGTACGTGCATGCAGGTTCGGGCTGATAGCCGGTTTTTTGGATATGCGCCGTAACCTGCGCAGCGGGATATAGCATCGTTTCGCTCATCGCTACCTTGCGACTTCAGGTCTATCATCGAAAACGTGATCGGCCATGTGCTGCGAAAGAGGCTCCGCCCGATGTTCGGACTTACCGTAAGGATCGACATTCGACATGTGTCCGCCTGCAATCGCACTGCGGTTCGGGCAGATCCTCGGTGCGCGCAAACATGACTGGTGTACGTTCATGCGAGCTCCCGGCGACCTCGTTTCTGCACGCCTGCCGCGAAGCCGGTGCCTACGCAGATTGCTACGTGATCACGGTCGACGGCGTGGTGTCCCAGGCGACATTCGTCGAAGCCTTCTACACGACCGCTTTGTTCAAGGTGGAGCGCGCCATCCTGAAATGGTTGGCCGCCCGGCCGTCGTCCGATATCGATGCCAAACGCCTCGCCGAGGGTACCACCGGCTCGTTCGCAGCTTGGCGCGTGGAGCGGCGAACGGCGGACCAACTGCTTCTGGCCGATTTCACCGGACGCACCAAGTCCTGGCTGATGACATCACCGGAAGATGGATCCGATGTCGAAGCCAGGACGCGACTCTATTTCGGTTCGGCGGTCGTTTCCCACGGATACACCGGTAGCGGAACACCCAGGTTGGGATTCGGCTTCCGCGCATTGCTCGGCTTCCATCGGCTGTATTCCAGGCTGCTGCTTGGTGCAGCACGCGCCCGCATCGTGGACGCCATGAAACGCGCCTGAGCGTGCGTCAAATCACCGTCTGGCGACTGCACGAAAATTCGCGCCCGCTCGAAGCAGCCTGCTCGAAACAGCATGCTCGAAGCAGCCTGCTCGAAACTGCGCTACGGCCGCGTCGCTTCATCCACCACAATCCGCACCCCACGCACTTCATCGGCGTTCGGTACGCGCGGCGCCGCATCCGAGCGCGTGATCATCAGCTTGACCGCAATACGGCCATGGCAGATCGCATCGGCGGGCAGGGGCAGGGTGTAGGTGCCGGCGGCGTTTCCCGCGCGGATGCCGTGCGGCGAGATCACGCCGAGCGTGCGGCCGCCCGGCGTGGCGATTTCGATTTCCTGTCCCGGCCCGATCACGCCGACCTGTACTTCGATGTAGGCGGTGTCATCGGCCTGCAACGGCTTCGGAAGCGTGAGCATCATGTCCTGCGCCGCTGCGCGCCCGCACTGCGCCAACAACAGCGCGAATGCGAACGCGGCGGCGGCGCGGTTCATGCCGGCATGCTCATGGCAGCGGGCTCACGATGTTCATGGCGCGGAAATGATCGCAGCGTCCTCCACCGGGATGGACTTCGGCGCCTGTCCGCTGGAATGCACCAGCCGGATCTCCAGCTTTGTGCTGGTGGCTTCCAGATTCGAGAACGCCTTCAAAGTCTGCGGCAGCGGTACGGCGAACGTCGCGTTGTGCGACATCTCCATGCCCGACATCACCGGGCCGAAGAAAGCGATCGTGCCCGCGTAGTAGGGACTGTCGGCGTCCACCTGGGTCACGCCTTCGGGTGCATTGACCAGCACGTCGAATTCGCGCACGTTCGACAATCCGTCCGGGCGCGTCATCGTGATTTCCGCGATCAACGTACGCGGGCGGCTCTCCGCGAGATGATTCTGGATCAGCTGATTGGGCACCACGACCGATGTGGTCTCCGCGCTGCGCACGCCTTTGATCGCGGCGACCTTCGGCCCGGCGCGCAGCGGTTTCGCTTCCTTGTCCAGCTCGCTCGCGAAGCCGCCCACGTAGTCGTAGTCGAACACCGACGTGCTCACGTACTCGCCGGCTTTTCTCGGGCCCACATACCGGCCGTCGCCGTCCACGTAGAACAGGAACGCTTCGCTCATGAATGGCGCGAAGTCGGCGCCTTGCGGCAGGTAAGGCAGGCCGCGCGCGATCTGCTTGCGCGTCCACACATCCCACAGGCGATCCATGTTGGAGTGATGCAGGAAGAAGATCGGATCGACCGGCGACAGGAAGTTGGTCATGTTGCCGTACGGGCCGGGATCGATCGCGGCCACGCCGCCGATGCAGTTGTGCACCTTGTTGTGCGGGAAGCCCTCCAGCACCGAGAACTGGGTGGTGTCGTTGGGCTGCAGCACATGCGATGTGGTCTTGGAACTGGTGAAGCTGCTGCTGATCTGCGGATTGTAGAAATCGACCGGCGACAGGCCCGCGCGGATGATGCCCGGCGCCACGTCGGCGGTGGTCTTCGCATCCAGTTTCGGATTCGATCGCGACAGATAGCGCGCGCCGCAGGTGATGGCGTAGGCCATGTTGCCGGAGATGCCGGCCTGCTGCGCCGCGTTGTAGCCGGTCACGTCGTTCCACAGATCGTCGATGGTGTTGTAGCCGCGCAGCGACTGCTGCCCGCGCTGCGCGGAGGACAGCGAATTCCAGAACTGGGTCAGTGCCGGTTTGATGAAAGAAGTGAAGATGTTGAGATTGCCCGTGTACGGCGCATAGGCCCCATCGGTCGGCGTGAGTACGCCATCGAACATGCTGGCCGGAATTTCCGGCTGCGTGGTCCAGTCCCAGTACGGCATCGCGAATTCGGGATCGCCGCTGAGCTTGCGGATGGTCTGCTCGAAATAGCCCACATAACCGCGATGCCAGACGTAGAACCACCAGTTGCCGTGCGGGCAATCCATCATGTGCACGAACGCGTTGCGGAACCAGTTGTGCGGATGATTCGGCGGCAGCGCCAGCATGGCCTGCACGCCGCGCGCATAGCTGGCCAGCATCCGCTGCCCTTGCGCGGTGTTGACGTTGTAACGATGGTATCGGGCGGTCGTGCCCGCACTCTTGGGGTCGGCCCCGAACGCTTGCCCGGGCGTCAGCGACATCATCGATGCCCCGGCAGCGGCTGTCGCGAGAAATTCACGGCGTGTGTAGCGCATCTGTTCTCTCCCTGTGTTTGATCGGATTCCATACTGCCTGCGGTGATCGCATCGGCCTGTACCCACACCCGATCGGGTGCGCCGGTCGCTTGGCATATCCCCCAGACATCCTGCAGCGCACGCGGCAGCGCGCGACTGCGGCCCGGCACGATCGGCTGCACCGGCGCAACGCAAGCTATCACGGATCGCGAGGCGATCCAGACCCCGGCCCGCCGCGACATCGCCTTCCGACGCACGGCAGCAACCATCGCAGCGGTTCGGACAGAATGCGCGTCACTGCCTCCGCATCCCTCCGGCCGACCGCGCCGACCATGATCGCCCATCTCGTCATCCGTGCGCGAGCGCGAGCGCGACGCGACCATCCAGCCGCTGATCGATGGCGCTACCAAGGGTGACCGGTTGAAGACCGCAGTGGAGGACGCGCTGCGCGCATCGGTGGCCGCCAATGGTTACGCCATTCAGCGCACGCTGCGCGCCGACGGCATGTCGAAGGCGCACGTGTATCAGGGACTGACCAAGCCCAGCGATGGTCTGGCCATCGTCGCGCAGCAGCCCAAGGCGATTCCTACCATTGCGCTCAGCTGGGACGACCGTCAGCCGCTGCTCGCGATCGACCTGTATTTCTACGAGCGCTGGGAAGGCAAGAAACTCACCGTGCGCGAAAAGCGCCGTCGCATGCTCCGCTATGTCGGCGATCAGGCGCCGGCCGGGCAGGATCCGCGCGCGTATTGGGCCGCCAACGACAGTGCCGCCTTCGTCTCTCAAGTGCAGACCGGGCTGAGTCATCTCCTGCCGCTGGCATGGGATACCACCATCGATGTGCCCAAGGTGAAACGCAAGGAAACCACCACCCTGCAGATCGACGGCGCGCCGCAGGTGTTTTCCGGCCGGCTGTGGAAACAGGAAGGCGGCATAGCCTACCTCTACAACGACGATGAAGGCATCACCGTGGTCGCCATCGCCGGGGCGCCTGCTGCCGCTGCGCCCTGATATACACAGAGCCATCGAACAGCCCGCAGCAGGGCGGCGGGCGCGGATCGCTGGGACAGGGACGGTATTGCGGGAGCCGCTTGACCCTGTCGGCTTGACCCTGTCCAGCGCCGGTCGTAGCGTGACCGGATCGACTCCGCGACAGGGATCCCGTCATGCCTTATCTGCGTTCCGCTGCCATGGCCTGTCTGCTGTCCGGGCTGGTCGCCTGCGCGTCGATTCCCCCCGCCCGCGCCGCCAAGCCGGATTTCGGCGGCGAATGGTCGGTGAAGTGGTGCGACAAGACCGATCCGCAAGCGGACTGCGGTGGTTTCTACCTGTCCTTGGTGCAGGAGGGCGACCGCCTCTGCGGCAGCTACAACGGTGCACGTGTCCGGCTGTCCCAGATCGACGACGGCGGCTCGCGCGCGATCCATGGCGTCGTCGTCGGCGACACCGCCGTGCTGACCATCGAGAGCGGACGCAGCGGTGCGATCTATCTGGTGAGCGCCAGCGTGCGCGGAGATCGCATGCGCTGGAAGATGCGCGACACGGTGCGCGAGGCCGATCAGGATATCGACATCATCGCCAGAGACGATGAGCTTCGGCGTCGCCCGCCCGGCGATGAACTTTCGGAGCGTCATGCCGACACGGTTGCCGCATGCCGTGCCGCGAACGAAAACAGCTGATTCAACGTCTCGACATCGTCTTGCAGGAGTAGTGCGATGGACTATCGTGAGTTGACCGAAGAACAGTATTACGCCCGCATCCGCACCGTCGTCGTCGGTGCGGAAGGCCTGCATGCCCGTTCGCAGGATGTCGGCGACGGTATGGCGACCATCGGCTACGGCTATACGTTCAACCGCAACAACAACGCCGAGATCTGGCGCAACGCCGGAATCACGCTGACGCGACAGGAATCCGAAGCCCTTGCCGCGATCGATGCCGCGCCCAGCGCGGACAAGACCCGCCTCGCGCTGGCGTTTCCCCGGGCGCTCGATGCCGCCGAATCCGACCAGCTGCTGCGCGCGTCGGTGCGTGAATACGAAGGCCCCGCGAATGCGCTCAACATGCCGCTGTCCGATGAGCGCGTGGCGATGGTCTCGCTCACGTACAACCGTGGCGCGGGCGCGCTGATGGGCGACCCTGCGAGAAATGTGCCCGAACACCCGGTCATGGGTGCGATCCGCGATGGCGACCGCGCCGAGGCGTGGTTCCAGATGCGTTACAACTGTTGGGGCTCTGCTGGGGAACAGTTCGAAGGCGGCCTGCGCAAGCGCCGATTCGCCGAGTCCCAAGTGTTCGGGCTCTACGACGACCCGGCCAACGTCACCCCCGAAGAAGCCCGCGGCGTCGCGCGGATGTACCAGTTGCACCGCGATGAAATCGGCAGCGTCGAAAGCCGTCATGGCGTCACCGCCGAAGGCGAGCAGGCCACCCGCAACCGCATCGCCGATGCCAACCGCGACTATCCGGCACTGGTGCGCGACTACGGCAGAGTGCAGACCATCGCCGAAGCGCTGGGCCCGGCGCACGAAACGCTGCTGCGCCAGGCGCGCACCGATCATCCCGATATCGCCGACCGCCTGACCACCGCCAACATTCCGGTCGGCCGCATCCACACCGATCCGGACCGCGAACTGCGCACGAATGCGGAGGTGGACCAGGACGCGGAAACGATGCGCAACCAGCGCAATCCGCCGCGTGCCGGAACCATCGTCGCCATCTCGCGCGAGCAGCGCAACAGCACCACCCAGGACGAGGATCCCGACCACGCCGCCACCATCGATTCCAGGCGCATGACCCGCGGCAACAATCCGCGCGAAGTCGACAGCAACGATCTGCTGATCGGCAACGGTGGCGACGACACCCTGCGCGCGCATCGCGGCAACGACGTGCTGATCGGCGGTTCCGGTCGCGACCGCATGGAAGGCGGCATCGGCCACGACACCTATGTCGCCAATGCCGGCGACACGGTGATGGACAACGACGGCCGCGGCGAACTGCGCTGGCGCAACGAGCGCGGCCGCGACGAACTGCTGAACGGCGGCGTGCGCAATGAAGGCGACCCGGCCAACACGTATCGCAGCGCCAACGGCCAGTTCACCTATGTCGTCGACGGCAGCAACCTCACCGTGACCAACATGCAGGGCGAATCATTGCGCGTCGAAAACTACGCGCGCGGCGACATGGGCATCCGCCTGCAGGATGCCCCCACGCGCGAAGGTCGCGCCACGCCGGACGCACCGCCCACGCAGGAAACCAACGCGCAAGCCATCGAACGCCTCAGCCCGCAGGACCGCGCGCTGTTCGACCAGATGCGCAGCGCCGTGCAGCGCAACGGCGGCGGCTACACCGAAGAGCAGACCCAGAACATCGCCGCCGCAGGACTTGCCGAATACCGGCGCCGCGAAAGCCAGGTGCTCGAACCGCAGCAGATCGCGGTCTACGGCGACCGCCTGTTCACCTCGTACTTCCCCAACGGCACCGGCCGTGAGCCGAACTTCCACGCCAATGTGCGGCTGGAGGATGCGGCGAATGTGCCGGCGCGGGAGAGCGTACAGCAGGTGGAGGTGCAGCGGCAGCAGACGATTGCGGCGCCGGTGCAGGAGCGGGAGCAGGTGCAGGAGGCTCCAAGGCAGCGGTAGTTGGATTTGTCGAACCACATTGGGTCAGGGTGAGCACCCTGTCATTAGTGACAGGTAGGCTGCGGCATGGGGTGGTCGTAGCGTGAGTGGGGGATATTGCGACAGGGGGTCGTCGCTATGCAGCGTACGTGTTCTGCCGTTATGGCGCGTGGCTTCGGTTGGGCGCGAGTTATGCGGTGTTTTGACTCGCATACGCGAGGAACACGCTTTTGATGGCGCATCGTCGACGTCCGCGATTATTTCGAGTCGGCACGTATTTCATAGACTGGCTAGTGGCAAAGCCAAAAGCCGGGTTACGGCACTGTGTCGATTACCCAGCCCAGGTGCTGGAATTGGATCGGATTCATAGCCATAGAGCTATGTCTCCAGTGAGAGCTGAGATCGATCTTTGCCTTGAGCATCTCAATATCGCGCGACATTGAACTGAGATTCGGCGCTAATCAGGAAAACTCTAAATCATGTACTTTTAGATGGACTCTAAATGCTATGACAAAAAACAGTGATATTTATGGATCTATATACGACGGAGTTGCGGGAAAAAATGCGCCGCCGGGAACAAAGCTTTTCCGCACAATCATTGGTCATAACGAAACAATTCTATGTCTAAATTACTCGCCATGCGGGAAAATGATAGCTAGCGGAAGCCGTGATTTCACGATAAAGGTATGGGATGCAGACAGTGGGGATTTAATATTCAAATTGCCAGGGCATACCGGTTTCATAAACTGCCTTGCTTTTGGAGGCAATGGGATTCTGGTAAGCGGTAGTAGTGATGGAACCATAAAAATATGGAGCACAAAAGACGGAAATATTATCCATACTATAAACGCGCACCAAAATGCATGGGTGAATTGTATTTTTTTAGATAATGAAAAAGAAACTATAGCAACAGGGGGTACTGATGAAACTATAAAGCTGTGGAGCCTAAAAACAAATTCTCTTATAGGTTCTTTCATAGGAAATGGAAATTGGGTAACTGGCATCGCCGGAAGTCATGATGGCTCTATTCTTGCAGGCGGATACTCAAATGGAATGATAAAGATTTGGAATAAAGATACCGGCTCACTAATAAGAAATATTGAGGCTCACTCTGCTGGAACAACAAGATTAGCATTCGATCAGCGTGGGGCGATGCTTGCGAGCGGAAGCTGGGATACGACAATTAAATTATGGGATTCACGTAGCGGTAAGTTGATACGCACGCTAGAAGGTCATACAGAACCCGTTGACTACATTTCATTCTCTGCAAATGGATCTCTCTTCGCATCTAAGAGTAGAGATCATACAATTCGAATCTGGAACTGCAGTAACTGGGATCTGATTGCCGTCATTCCCGCGCCCACGGTTACTAGTTCTTCAAATACTGCGCTTGCATTTCATCCATCGCTTCCTCTACTGGCATTCGCAGGGTCAATTACTGGCGCAGATGACCAGGAGAGGGGTCGGGTTATTCGCATTTGGAAGCTTGATTACAAAACACTCCTTGGCGATTTTGGTGAAAACATAGCAGCGCGTTCAATTCGCCATACAACTAGCAAAGTTGTTGTTGTTGGTGATCATAGTGTAGGAAAGTCTGCTCTTATTTATAGAATAATTAATGGAATTTTCAAAGAGCAATCGTCGACACATGGGCAGCAGTTCTGGGTGCTTCCTGCCTTGGGTAAAAAGCGGGAAGATGGAACAGAATGCGAGGCTATAGTTTGGGATTTTGCAGGCCAGCCTGACTATAGACTAGTGCACGCGCTTTTCTTGGACAATGCAGACCTGGCCTTAATTTTGTTTGATGCCTCGGATTTGCGTGATCCTCTACACGGCGTTGGTTTTTGGCTAAAACAACTGCAGAAAGAGACTTCTAGTTGCAAAATTCTGCTCGTAGCCTCACAGATAGATCGAGGTACTTGCCCGCTAACTTCCGATGAATTAACTGCATTTTGCGTCAGACACTCTGTGGCAGGACCCGTTATGACTAGCTCATATAGCGGGGAAGGTGTGCATGATCTTATTGATATGATGAAATCAATGATACCTTGGGATGACAAGGCTGCAACGGTCACAACGGAGAACTTTAAGAGAATAAAAGACTATGTTCTAGGGCTTAAAGCCGATGCTAATAAAACGAATATAATAGTTACTCTGCCAGAGTTGAGGGCCAATTTATTGGCCACCGATGCGCAATGGGAATTCACCGATTCTGAGATGCTGACCGCAATGGGGCATTTGGAAAATTACGGATACTTAAAGCGCCTACGCACATCTAATGGAGAACAAAGGATACTTCTGCAACCAGAAAGGCTCAATAATCTTGCCTCATCTTTTGTTCTTGAAGCTCGAAGAAATCCAAAGGGATTAGGGGCATTAGAAGAAAAGAGATTGCTTAAAGGAGAATATGATTTTCACGAATTAGCAGATCTGCGGGACAGCGATCGAGAAATATTGCTGGATTCTGCAGCATTGCTGTTTATAGAAAATAACGTTTGTTTTCGAGAAATTGATCCATTAAGGATGGAGCCTTACTTGCTATTTCCAGAGCTCATAAACTTAAAGCATTCCATTGAGACTGAAATTGAGACAGAAGATAGCGTCTCCTATACAGTATGCGGACCAACAGAAAATGTATTTTCATCGTTAGTTGTTTTGCTTGGGTATACGCACACTTTCACGCGCACAAGTCAGTGGAATAACAATGCTAGATATGAGGTTGGAAAGAATATTTCCTGCGGATTTCGACAAGAAGCGGAGCGGGATGGTGAGCTGGATTTCGTGCTTTGTTTTAGCCGTAATGCTGTTGATTCAGTAAAAATTCTTTTCCAAGGAATATTTGAAAGCTTTCTCGCCAGAAAAAACTTGACGGTAACCAAGAGCTATCCAGTGAAATGTGGAAATTCTAGTTGTAATCAGCTTCTTGATAGGGCTGTAATTAAACAAAGAATAAAAGATTCTAAATATTTTTCATTTTGCAACGAATGCGGTGAGCGAATAACGATACCAAATACATCCGAGGTTATTCAGCTTAATCTCGAAATCAAGGCCGAGGTAAACTCTCAGAGAAGAATTGCAGAGCAAAGAACTCGATTTGAACAATCATTGTTTCAAATTCAAGCCTATGTTACCGAGCAAAATATCTTTATTCCAAAATGCTTCATTAGCTATGCATGGGGGAATCAAGAGCATGAAAC
>JBIITV010000248.1:0-3097 GCA_044340325.1 Lysobacteraceae bacterium | reverse complement strand
AGCACTCGGCAGGAACCTTGCGCATTTCGCCCGAACGCAGGCGGAGCATCGCGTAGATGCCTTCGCGAGCGACCAACTGGACGCCTGCACCGGCAGCGCGTGCGATCTGCGCGCCCTTGCCCGGCTTCATTTCGATGCAATGCACGGTCGAACCGACCGGAATATTGCGCAGCGGCAGCGTGTTGCCTGGCTTGATCGGGGCATCATTGCCGGCAATCACCTGATCCCCGGCCTTCAGGCCCTTCGGCGCAATGATGTAGCGGCGTTCGCCATCGACATAGCACAGCAGTGCGATGTGCGCAGTGCGGTTGGGATCGTATTCGATCCGCTCGACCTTCGCAGGAATGCCGATTTTATCGCGCTTGAAGTCGATGATGCGGTAGTGTTGCTTGTGGCCACCGCCGATATGGCGGGTGGTAATGCGGCCGTGATGGTTACGGCCGCCGGTCTTGCCCTGCTTCTCGACCAGTGCGGCATGCGGCGCGCCCTTGTGCAGGCCCGGCGTGACCACACGGACCGCACTGCGGCGGCCGGGAGAAGTGGGTTTGAATGTCATCAATGGCATCGGTGAGTCCTCAGACCTTGACCGTGGTGACGTCGATCGACTGGCCTTCGGCCAGGGTCACGTAGGCTTTGCGCCAGTCGCCGCGGCGACCGTTACGGTTGCGGAAAGCCTTGTTCTTGCCCTTCACGTTGAGCACGTTGACCGACTGGACCTTCACGTCGAAGAGCTTTTCGACGGCGATCTTGATGTCGGCCTTGGTAGCATCGGTGGCGACTTCGAACGCGTACTGATTGGAGGTTTCCTGAGCGCGGACGGTCTTTTCGGACACGCGCGGCGCACGGATCACGCTATAGAGCTTGGCGTCGTTCATGCCAGCCACTCCTCGATCTTCTTGACCGCATCGGCAGTCATCAGGACGCTGTCGGCGCCGACGAGGGCAACCGGATCCAGGCCCTGCACATCACGCACCTGCACGTACGGCAGATTGCGGGCGGACAGGAACAGGTTTTCGGAGGCGTCTTCGGTGACGATCAGCGCGCGCTTGCCGAGCTCGAAGCCCTTGAGCTTCTCGACCAGACCACTGGTCTTCGGCGCATCGATGTCGAAGGTTTCGACGATCGTGATCCGGCCCTGGCGGTTCAGCTCGGACAGGATCGCGGCGATCGCAGCGCGATACATCTTGCGATTGACCTTCTGCGCAAAGCTGCGCGGTTTGGCCGCGAAAGCGCGACCACCGCCGACGAAGATCGGGGCCGTCAACGCGCCATGACGCGCGCCGCCGCCTTTCTGCTTCTTCGACTTCTTGGTCGTGCCGTTGACTTCGGCGCGGGTCTTCTGGGCCTTAGTCCCGGCGCGACCGGCATTGCGATAGGCAACAACGACCTGATGAACCAAGTCATGGCTGAATTCGCGGCCGAAAATGGCGTCGGAAACCGAGACAGTCTTACTACTGTTACTGATGGCGAGTTCCATTGTCGTCTCCCTTACTTCGTCGTCGGACGGACAATGACATCGCCGCCCGGAGCGCCCGGAACCGCGCCCTTGATCGCGATCAGGCCGCGCTCGGCGTCGACCTTGACCACTTCAAGACGCTGCGTCGTCTGCTGCTCGGCGCCCATGTGCCCTGACATTTTCTTGCCCGGAAACACGCGACCAGGCGTCTGACGCTGACCGATGGAGCCCGGCGAACGGTGCGACAGCGAGTTGCCGTGCGTCGCGTCGCCCATGGTGAAGTTCCAGCGCTTGATCGTGCCCTGGAAACCCTTGCCCTTGGTGACGCCCTGGACGTCGACGATCTGGCCGACCTCGAAGATGTCGGCCTTGATTTCGCCGCCCACCTGGAAGTCGCCGATCTTGTCGGCCTCGACGCGCAGTTCCCACAAACCGCGGCCGGCTTCGACCTTCGCCTTGGCGAGGTGACCTGCTTCCGGCTTGTTGATCAGCGCAGCGCGCTTGACGCCAGCGGTGATCTGCACGGCACTGTAGCCGTCGGATTCCAAGGTCTTGATCTGGACGATGCGGTTCGGCGTTGCTTCGATGAGGGTCACCGGGATCGATTTGCCATCTTCGGTAAACAGTCGGCTCATGCCGGCCTTGCGGCCGACGATGCCCAACGAATATTTCTTCGCGGTCATTGTGGCAGCCTCAGGTCAATTTGATCTGGACGTCGACGCCGGCCGCGAGCTCAAGCTTCATCAGCGCGTCCACGGTCTTGTCGTTGGGGTCAACGATATCGAGCACACGTTTATGCGTGCGCGTTTCGTACTGGTCGCGCGCGTCTTTGTCGACGTGCGGGGATACCAGAACGGTGTAGCGTTCGATCTTGGTCGGAAGCGGAATCGGGCCGCGCACTTGCGCACCGGTACGCTTCGCTGTCTCGACGATCTCGCTGGCCGAACGGTCGATCAGACGATGATCGAACGCTTTGAGCCGGATCCGGATCTTTTGGTCCGCCATGACGGAATTCCTCGTAGAAAGAGCGACAGGCTCGACGGCTAGGTGCGTCGAACCCCGTTATTTTTGTTGAAGCGCCTGCAACCACTGAGTGACAAACAATTGAAAACCTTCAGATTTCAAGCCACCGAACTCATCCTAAAATTTATTCGATCATCACAAATAAAGCAGACCGGATAAACCGGTCTGCCGGATAGGGAATCGAGGACGCAACAACATGCCCCTGCCGCTGTTGCCCCGAATAGGTTCGGAGCGGGCGGGGGCGATGCCGTAGCGACGTTTCCCTGTCCGGCGAAGACGAAGCGCTTCCTGCGCTTCATTTCGCTTGTTCGCGATGCACCCGAAGACACTTCGCGAAGTGGTCTTGCATTATAGAAGAGCTTCGGCCGGGCTTGCAAGCCGTCGAGACCTTTTCTTTTGTCGCCGGACGGGCCGGAAGGCCCGTCTATTCGATCTTCATCACCGTTCAACTGGCGTGTGGATCACCGCTTTCGCGGGGGATGGTGATTTGACAAACCTCTGAGCGCATTCGCGCGCAGAGGTCAAAGCGTCACTTGATGATCTTGGCGACGACGCCAGCGCCGACCGTACGGCCACCTTCACGGATCGCGAAGCGAAGACCCTCGTCCATCGCCACCG
>JBIITV010000024.1:0-41823 GCA_044340325.1 Lysobacteraceae bacterium | reverse complement strand
CGCTGCTGAAGCTCATCGAAGGCACCGTCGCCAGCGTACCGCCGCAGGGCGGCCGCAAGCATCCGCAGCAGGAATTCCTGCAGGTCGATACCCGCAACATCCTGTTCATCGTCGGCGGCGCTTTCGCCGGTCTGGACAAGATCATCCAGCAGCGCAGCACCGAAGCCGGCGGGATCGGCTTCGGCGCCAAGCTCAAGAGCTCCGAACGCAAGGCCGACGTCAGCAAGGTGCTGTTCGATGTCGAGCCGGAAGATCTGATCAAGTTCGGCCTCATTCCGGAATTCGTCGGCCGCCTGCCGGTGGTCGCGACCCTGGAAGAGCTGGACGAAGCCGCGCTGGTGAAGATCCTCACCGAGCCGAAAAACGCGATCAGCAAGCAGTTCCGCAAACTCTTCGAGATGGAAGGCGTCGAGCTGGAATTCCGTGCCGACGCGCTCGCCGCGATCGCGCGCAAAGCACTCAAGCGCAAGACCGGCGCCCGCGGCCTGCGCACGATCGTCGAGTCGGTCCTGCTCGACACGATGTACGACCTGCCGTCGCTCGAGAACGTCAGCAAAGTCGTGGTCGACGAATCGGTCATCGAGCACAAGTCCGAGCCTTATCTGATCTATCAGACACCGCCGAGCAAAGTCGCGTCCGCCGAGTAACCTACGCGGTCCTGTGTATCTGCGGGCATTCCGGCATTGTCGGAGTGCCCGTCGCTATTTGTGCGGTCCGTTTTGCGCGATCCGTCGCGAAATCGACCCCGTATTTCGGCCATCCGGTACTTGTCGCCTCCGTCCGGCGGCGCATGCTTGCATCCGGCCGCGCGTGACCCCATAACGGTGCCGAAGGTCGTTCGTCCGGTTGTGGCGACGGCCGCGAATCGTCGACCGGAGCTTCCATGACCCCCGCATTGCCCGCCAGCGTCCTTCCAGAATTGCCAGTGTTGCCGCTGCGCGATGTCGTGGTGTTTCCCAGCATGGTCATCCCGCTGTTCGTCGGCCGCGAAAAATCGATCAAGGCGCTCGATCTGGCGATGGACCAGGACAAACGCATCCTGCTGGTTGCGCAGAAATCGCCGGAGACCGACGACCCCGCCGCTGCCGATCTCTACGAAGTCGGTACGCTCGCGCAGGTGCTGCAACTGTTGAAGCTGCCGGACGGCACCATCAAAGTGCTGGTGGAGGGCGTCTCGCGGGTGCGTCTCTCCCATGTGCGGGAAATCGACGGGGCGCTCGCAGGTCGGGCGGAGATGCTCGATGCCGCCGAGCAGCGCGAGCCGCGCGAGGTCGAGGCCATCGTGCGTTCGCTGATGAGTCTCTTCGAGCAATACATCAAGACCAATCGCAAGCTGCCGCCGGAGTTGATGCAGACGCTGTCGGGTATCGATGAACCCAATCGGCTTGCCGACACGATTTCCGCGCATCTCAGTGTCCGTCTCGCCGAAAAACAGCGGCTGCTTGAGGCGGTCGATGTCGCGAAGCGACTCGAGTTGCTGGTCGGCCTGGTGGACGGCGAGATCGATGTGCAGCAGTTGGAGAAGCGCATCCGCGGTCGGGTGAAATCGCAGATGGAGAAGAGCCAGCGCGAGTACTACCTCAACGAGCAGATGAAGGCGATCCAGAAGGAATTGGGCGAACTCGACGATGCGCCGAACGACATCGAAGAGCTCGCCCGCAAGATCGCTGCTGCCGGCATGCCGAAACCGGTTGAGACCAAAGCCAAATCGGAACTCAACAAACTCAAGCAGATGTCGCCGATGTCGGCGGAAGCTGCGGTGGTGCGCAACTACCTTGATTGGCTGCTGGGCGTGCCGTGGACGAAGCGCACCAAAGTGCGCAAGGATCTGAAGGTCGCGCAGGAAACGCTGGATGCCGATCACTACGGCCTAGAAAAGGTCAAAGAGCGCATCCTCGAATATCTTGCGGTGCAGACGCGCGTGAAACAGATGAAGGGTGCGATCCTGTGCCTCGTCGGCCCGCCCGGCGTAGGCAAGACATCACTCGGCCAGAGTATCGCCAAGGCGACCAACCGCAAATTCGTGCGCATGTCGCTCGGCGGGGTGCGCGATGAAGCGGAAATCCGCGGGCATCGTCGGACCTATGTCGGTTCGATGCCGGGCCGCATCGTGCAGAACCTCAACAAGATCGGCAGCAAGAACCCGCTGTTCGTGCTCGACGAAATCGACAAGATGTCGATGGACTTCCGTGGCGACCCGTCGTCGGCATTGCTGGAAGTGCTCGATCCGGAACAGAACAACACGTTCAACGATCACTATCTGGAGGTCGATCTCGATCTGTCCGAGGTGATGTTCGTCGCTACGTCGAACTCTCTCAACATTCCCGGCCCGCTGCTCGATCGCATGGAAGTGATCCGCATCCCGGGTTACACCGAGGAAGAAAAACTCAACATCGCCGAGCGCTATCTGTTCCCCAAACAGCTGAAAGCGAACGGCCTGAAGGTCACCGAGCTGAAGATCGCCGAAGACGCCATTCGAGACATCGTCCGCTACTACACGCGCGAATCCGGTGTGCGCAACCTCGAGCGCGAGATTTCCAAGATCTGCAGAAAGGTCGTGAAGGAGATCGCGCTGGCCGGCCCGCAGAAGTCGGGCAAGGCGGCCAAAGCGGTCGCTGTCGCGTCGAAGAACCTCGACAAATATCTTGGCGTGCGTCGTTTCGATTTCGGCCGCGCCGAGAGCGACAACGAGATCGGCATGGTCACCGGCCTGGCTTGGACCGAGGTCGGCGGCGACCTGCTGCAGATCGAGTCCACGTTGATGCCGGGCAAGGGTCAGCTGATCCTCACCGGTCAGCTCGGCGACGTGATGAAAGAATCCGCATCGGCGGCGCTCTCCGTCGTGCGATCCCGCGCGGAACGGCTCGGTATCGACGTGGATTTTCTGCAGAAGCTCGACGTTCATCTGCATGTGCCCGATGGCGCGACACCTAAAGATGGCCCCAGCGCGGGCGCCGCGATGACCACCGCACTGGTCTCGGCGTTGACCAAGGTGCCGGTGCGGTCGGACATCGCCATGACCGGCGAAATCACCTTGCGCGGGAAAGTCACCGCGATCGGCGGATTGAAGGAGAAGCTGCTGGCGGCATTGCGCGGCGGCATCCGTACCGTGCTGATCCCGGAAGAGAACCGCAAGGATCTCGCCGATATTCCGAAAACGGTGACCGACCAGATCGACATCGTGCCCGTGCGTTGGATCGACGAAGTGCTGGATCTCGCGCTCGAGCATCCGATCGCGCCGTCGTCCGCCGGGAAAGCCGCCAAGGCCAAGAAAGAGACGCGCGCGATCGCACGCAAGTCCGCCAAGCCCGGGGCGGCCAATCGTCGCGAGGAACGTAAACACTGAACGATGCGCGATCCGAATGGCGATGTCCTCCCTGAGTCGTTCTGCGCGTTTTCATCGTGTTTTCACGTATTTTTACGGTGCTTTCGGTTGCGTCTCCATGCCCTCGCTGGTATAACGGGCGCCTGTTGACGCGGGAATGCCCGCGTCTTTTCCGAGGTCGGGCGCGCGGACTCGTGCTCTGTTCCGATTCCTGGACATGCCTCTTCTTCTCAATCCTTACGGGAGTTTCAATATGAACAAAGCCGAGCTTATCGACGCGATCGCCGCCACCGCCGAGCTATCGAAGGCCGATGCCGGGCGCGCGCTCGATGCCACGGTCGCCGCCATCGCCAAGGCGCTGCAGAAAGGCGAGGCCGTGACCGTGATCGGCTTCGGCTCGTTCGTCGTGCGCGCGCGCGCGGCGCGCACGGGCCGCAATCCGAAAACCGGTGAAGAGATCAAGATCTCGGCCTCCAATAATCCGGTCTTCAAGGCTGGCAAAGCCCTGAAGGATGCCGTAAACTAATCAGCTCTTCTCGTTGGGGTGCTTAGCTCAGCGGTAGAGCGTCTCCTTTACACGGAGAGGGTCGGGGGTTCGAAACCCTCAGCACCCACCAGAGGCGCGAAGGCGGCCGGAAGATGTTCCGTCCAGTCGCCCAACTGCTGTAAAGTGCGCGCCGCAGTCCGAGTCAGAGATCATTAGAGTCAAAGATACAAGCGTTCCAAAGATCCAAGGGTTACAACGCGGAGTGGTAGTTCAGTCGGTTAGAATGCTGGCCTGTCACGCCGGAGGTCGCGGGTTCGAGTCCCGTCCACTCCGCCAATTCCCTCAAATTCAGATCGGCACTGCCGTCCGGCAGTGCGCAGAAGGCACCGGAAACGGTGCTTTTTCGTTTTAGGCCGCGCTGGACGGCTCCCCTCGATTGCCCGCGATCCGCATGCGATTGGGCATGCCGCGACAGCCGGCTCGGGCTACACTTAGCGGCTCCTCATTCGGCACCGATCGCCAATGCTGCAAGCCTTACGCGAAAAATCTTCCGGCTGGATCGCCACGGTCATTCTCGGGCTGTTGATGATCCCGTTCGCCTTCTTCGGCATGGAGCAGTATCTGTTCCAGCGCACCGAAACCTTTGCCGCCAAGATCGAGGCCCCGCCGACTTGGTGGCGGACAGCGCCCGACTGGTGGGTGGTCCGCAAGGCTTTCTGGCACAAAGAAGAAATCAGTGTCGATGATTTCCGCAGCGCGTTCGAGCGCGTGCGCCAGAACCAGCGCGCCGCCGCAGGCGAGAACTTCGACGTCCGTGAATTCGAGAGCGCCGAGAACAAGCGCCGCATCCTCGAGTTGCTGGTCGACGAACGCGTCATGCGGATGTCCACGGACCGCGAGGGTTTCGCCATCGGCGACCTTCAGGTACGCAAGGCCATCGAATCGATTCCAGACTTCCAGGTCGACGGTGAATTCGATCTCCAGCGCTATCGTCTGATGCTGGCCTCGCGTGCGCCGGCGATGACGGCGACCCAGTTCGATCAGCAGATGCGCGAAGACCTCAAGCAGCGTCTGTTGGCGCGACAACTGCAGGAGTCAGCTTTCGTCACCAATGCTGAAGGTCAACGTCTGATCGCGCTGCTCGGCGAGAAGCGCGACGTGTCGTATGCGGTCGTGCCCCCGCCGGCTGCGGACACCGCGCCGGTGGCCGCAGCCGAAATCGCGAGTTGGTACAAGGCCCATCCGGAAGATTTCCGCTCGCCCGAGACGGTGTCGATCGAGTACATCGAAATCAACGCCGCGACGATGGCCCCGCCTGCGGCCATCGACGAAAACGATCTGAAGTCCCAATACGAGCAGGACAAGTCGCGTTTCGTCGAGCCCGAGCAACGACTGGCCTCGCACATCCTTGTCAAGGTGGAGGCGGGTGCCGATGCCGCCGCGCAGAAGGCAGCCGAAGCCAGGGCGCTGGATCTTGCGAAGCGTGCCAAGGCGGCAGGCGCCGACTTCGCCGCGCTGGCGCGTCAATATTCGGAAGATGCGGGCTCCAAGGACGGCGGCGGCGATCTTGGCTGGATTTCCAGGAACGGCCAGATGGTCAAGCCGTTCGAGGATGCGGTGTTCGCCACTGCTGCGAGTACGATTTCCGGTCCGATCAAGACCGATTTCGGCTGGCACATCATCCAGGTGCGGGAGATGAAGGCCGGGCGGGAGATGCCGTTCGAGCAGGCGCGCCCCGAACTGGAGCGCTTGTTCGCCGAAACCGCCCGCGAGCGCGCCTACAACGATCTGACCGGCATGTTGGTGGATGAAGTGCTGAAGAGCCCGACGACGTTGGCGCCCGCCGCGCGGGCGGCGAATCTTGCGGTGCAGAAGCTCGGTCCGTTCGCGCGCAATCAGGCGACCGGTATCGCGGCCAATCAGGCCGTGCTCCGCGCTGCGTTCTCCGACGACATGAAGCAGAACCGCCAGGTCAGCGACCCGATCGAGATCGGGCCGAATCACAGCGTATTGATCCGCGTCCTTGAATACACCCCGGAACGCGTGCAGCCCCTCGACAAGGTCGGTCCGCAGGTCGTCGCCGCAGTGCGCGCGGATCGCGCGCGCAAGGCCCTCGAGACGCAGGGGGATGCTGTTCTCGCGCGGCTCAGGAAAGGCGAATCGCTTGCGGCCATCGCCAACGAGAACAAGTGGCTGTTGGCGGATATGCCGGGCCTGCAGCGTGGCGCGCCAGCGCCGACCGCAGAGGCCAACGAGGCGTATTTCCAGGTACAGCCGCCGGCGGTGGGCAAACGTTCGCCCGGTAAAGTGCTTACGCCCGATGGTCGGCTGGTGTTGTTCGAGGTCAGCAAAGTCTCGCAGGGAGACAATGCGGAAATCACGCCGGAAATCCGCGCGAACTTCCTTCGCGAGCTGGCGCCGAGAATCGGCGAGCAGGACGCACTGTCGGTCGGCAAGGCCGAGCGCAGGCGGATGAAGGTCCAGTTCGCCGAAGATCGCCTGTAAGCGCGGAACTGCGATTCAGCGTCAAGCTCAAGCCCGGCATTGCCGGGCTTGTGCGTTAGCAGGCTGCTGAAACACCTGCACCAGCAGGTTTTCAGTGGCCTGCAAATGCAGCCATGGACGGCTGCGCCGACGAAGCAAGCGCGTAAGCGATTGATTCGTCGTGAGCAAGTCCGGACATGCGTCGGACTTGCGATCTGAAAAACCTCCTGGAGGGAGGTTTTTCAGCAACCTGTTAGGGAACCGAAACCCGCTCAGTCGTTGCCGATGCCGGTCATGCCCAGGATGTTGTAACCGGCGTCGACGTAGGTGATTTCGCCGGTGACGCCGGCGGCCAGGTCCGAGCATAGGAAGGCGGCGACATTGCCGACGTCTTCGATCGTCACGGTGCGGCGCAGAGGTGCGTTCTGTTCGACATGGCCGAGGATCTTGCGGAAACCGGCGATGCCGGCGGCGGCCAGGGTCTTGATCGGCCCGGCCGAGATCGCATTCACGCGCGTGCCGTCCGGGCCGAGGTTGTAGGCGAGATAGCGCACCGTGGCTTCGAGACTGGCCTTGGCCACGCCCATGACGTTGTAGCCGGCCAGAGCGCGCTCCGCGCCGAGATAGGTGAGGGTGAGGATCGAGCCCTTGCGGCCGGCCATCATCGGCTGCGCCGCTTTCGACATCGCGGCCAACGAGTAGGCGGAGATGTCGTGGGCCATCGCGAAGTTTTCGCGGGTGAGGCCATCGAGGAACTGCCCGGTGATCGCTTCGCGCGGGGCGAAGGCGATGGCATGGATCAGGATGTCGAAACCGTCCCAGTGCTTGCCGAGCTCCGCGAAGCAGGCGGCGATCTGTGCGTCGTCGGAGACGTCCAGCGGCAGCACGATGTTGGAGCCGTATTCGGCCGCCGCGTTTTCGACTCGGGATTTCAGTTTTTCGTTCTGATAGGTGAACGCCAGTTCCGCGCCTTCGCGGTGCATGGCTTCAGCGATGCCGCTGGCGATGGAGCGCTCGCTGGCGATGCCGGTGATGAGGGCGCGTTTGCCTTGCAGAAACCCCATGGTCGTCTCACGTTTTGCGGGAAAACCCTAGTGTGCCATGCGCGGCCGACCGTGGGCTGCCGTATGGAAGCGTGCCTGCTCAGCTGCGGAAACCATCCTTCCAGCGCCGAAGTTCCGTGAAGGTCTCGAGTCTGTCGGCGGGTATGCGACCGAGATGTCCAGCGACGGCAGCCTGGATCGCTGGCGTATCGCAACGCAGGAACGGATTGGTCGCGGTTTCCTGCGCGAGCGTGCTCGGCAGCGATGGCCGGGATGCCGCACGCAGCGCGCGGACCGCATCGACGCGCGCATGCAGCGCGGAGTTGTCCGGATCCACCGTCAGCGCGAACGCGGCGTTGCTCAGCGTGTATTCGTGCGTGCAGCACACCTGCATGCCGTCGGGCAGCGCCGCGAGACGGTCGAGCGAGCCGAGCATCTGTGCGGGTGTGCCTTCGAATAACCGGCCGCAGCCAAGGCTGAACAGGGTATCGCCGCAGAACAGCAGGCCTTCGTCGAAGGGCGCACCGAGGCGGTCGCTGTAAAAAGCGATGTGGCTGCTGGTGTGGCCGGGCACCTCGATCACGTCGAAATGCCAACCGCCGATAACGACGGCGTCGGCTTCGCCCACGCGCCGCGTGGCGATCGGGATACGCGGGTCGCAGGGCGCATGGATCGCGAGATCCGGCCAACGCTGACGCAGCGCCGTAAGGCCGCCGATGTGGTCGTCATGGTGGTGGGTGATCAGCACTGCGTTGGGATGCAGGCCCTCGTCGGCTGCAGCCAGCACCGGACCGGCGTCGCCCGGGTCTACGACCAGGGCACGGCCGTCATCGCCGGCGAGCATCCAGATGTAGTTGTCGTCGAAGGCGGGCAGGGCATGGAGGCGCATCGGGGGTCCGGGGAGAGGCAAATTGGACGGGTCGGGTGAGCCGAGGCGTCGAGGCGGCAGCTTACAATGACCGGATATGCCCGCATTGTCCCATCCAGCCCAGCACAACGCCGTCACGCAGTGGTTCCTGCGTCCGGCCGGCCAAGCCGTTCTCGACAGCGAACACACCGTGGTCGCGGATTCCCTGACCGCGCATCCGGTGGTCGGACTGCCGTGGTTATGGCTGGCGCCGACCCTGACGGCCGAGCTGCCGGATGGCCGCGGACTGCGTCTGAGTATCGCCGACGACGGTTGGCGCGGGCCGATCCGCTGCCGCCTGCCGCTGCCCTTGGCCAGCGAGTCCCTGGGTGCGATCGTCCTGCAGCATGTCCTGGGCGAAGACCGCAGCGAGGTCGTCGCTTTGATCGAGGAGTGCGCGCGCCTGCTGGTCCCCGGGGGGCGTCTGGCATTGCTGGCCCTGAATCCACTGTCTCCCTATCGGCTGCGATGGCGCGGTACCGGTCAAGCCGCCTGCGATCCATCGACCTGGCGTCACCTCCTCTCCGAAGCCGGACTGACTCCGGAACACGTCGCCCAAGGCGTCGGTCCGCAGTGGTCGCCCACGGCTTCGCCGGCACTGCAGTCGGGCCAGGGCCTGCGTGCGGCCTATCTGCAGCGCGCCGAGAAGCGCGCTTTCCCCATGACCCCGATGCGTCTGCGCAAGCCGATGGCGCTGTCCGACGGAGTATCCGCCGCTTGAAGTCTGTCACTACCAAGCATGCCGCTGCCAAGCATGCCCACACCAAGCATGTGGAAATCCACACCGACGGGGCCTGCCTCGGCAACCCAGGGCCCGGCGGTTGGGCCGCGCTGCTGCGTTACAACGAGCGCGAGCGCGAGCTGGCCGGAGGCGAAACATTGACGACCAACAACCGCATGGAATTGATGGCGGCGATCGTCGGCCTGGAGACGCTCAGCGAAGCCTGTGCGGTCACGCTGGTCACCGACTCGCAGTACGTCCGCCAGGGCATTACCGAGTGGATGCCGAACTGGGTGCGCCGACACTGGAAAACAGCGGGCGGAGATCCGGTGAAGAACCGCGATCTGTGGGAACGCCTGCATGCGGCGACGCTGCGGCATCAGATCGAGTGGCGCTGGGTCAAGGGCCATTCCGGCGACCCCGACAACGAACGTGTCGATGCTCTGGCGCGCGATCAGGCGCTCGCCTACAAACATGAGGCGATCCGCCCATGAGACAGATCGTGCTCGATACCGAAACCACCGGTCTTGAGTGGAAAAAGGGCAATCGCGTGGTCGAAATCGGCTGTGTCGAATTGGTCGAACGCCGTCCGACCGGGCGCACCTACCAGCAATACATCCATCCGGATCGCGAATTCGAACCCGGTGCCCAGGAAGTGACCGGGCTGACGCTCGAATTCCTTGCCGACAAGCCGCGCTTCGCCGAGATCGCCGATGGCTTCCTCGAATTCGTCGATGGGGCCGAACTGATCATCCATAACGCGGCGTTCGACGTCGGATTCCTGGACAACGAACTGTCGCTGCTCGGCCCGCAGTACGGCCGGCTGCGCGATCGCATCAGCGGCATCGAAGACTCACTGGACATGGCGCGCAAACGCTACCCCGGTCAGCGCAACTCGCTCGACGCGCTCTGCAAGCGCCTGGGTGTCGACAACGCGCACCGCCATCTCCACGGCGCGCTGCTCGACGCCCAACTGTTGGTCGATGTGTATCTGGCCCTGACCTCTGGACAGAGCGAGATCGGTTTTGCACCGCCGGTCGCCAACGAAGGCGGCAACGCGGCAGCGCAGGTCGACTTCGACATCGCCAAAGCAAATGCCGCATCGCGCCCGCGCGTCCGCGTGGGCGAAGACGAACAGGCTGCGCACTTGGTGCGTCTGGCGGCGATCCGCAAGAAGGCCGGACGCTGCGTCTGGGACGAGGCTTGACCGGCCGCAGGCCCGAGCGGTGCCGTCATCTGACCGGAGCGCTGAAGGTACAATGGCCGGATTACCTTGTTTAACAGGAGCATACGCGTGTCGACATGGCTTGTGACCGGCGGTGCCGGGTTCATCGGAGGCAATTTCGTACTCGAGGCCGTTGCGAACGGCGTCCGGGTGATCAATCTCGATGCGCTGACCTACGCCGGAAATACCGACACGCTGGCCGCAGTGAAAGACCACCCGGCGCATGTGTTCGTGAAAGGCGATATCGGCGACCGCGATCTGGTCGCCGAACTGCTCGCCGAGCATCAGCCCGAAGCGATCGTGAATTTCGCCGCCGAGAGTCACGTCGACCGTTCGATCGACGGCCCCGCCGCGTTCGTACAGACCAACGTCGTCGGCACGCTCGGCCTGCTCGAATGCGCCCGCGATTACTGGAAAGGCCTCGAAGGCGCGCATCGCGATGCCTTCCGCTTCCTGCACGTGTCCACCGACGAGGTCTACGGTTCGCTCGGGGATACCGGCAAATTCACCGAAACCACGCCCTACGCGCCGAACTCGCCGTACTCCGCATCGAAAGCCGCGTCGGACCATCTGGTCCGCGCTTTCCATCACACCTACGGCTTGCCGGTGCTCACCACCAATTGTTCGAACAACTACGGGCCATACCAGTTTCCGGAAAAACTCATCCCGCTGATCATCGCCAAAGCGCTGGCCGGCGAGCCGCTGCCTGTCTACGGCGACGGCCGCAACGTGCGCGACTGGCTGTACGTGGGCGATCACTGCAGCGCGATCCGCGCGGTGCTCGAACGCGGATGCGTAGGTGAGGTCTACAACGTCGGCGGCGACGCCGAGCGCGAGAATATCACCGTCGTGAAGACGATCTGCGCGTTGCTGGATCAGCGCAGTCCGCTGGCCGACGGCCGCGCGCGCGAATCGCTGATCGCCTATGTCAAGGATCGCCCCGGCCATGACCGTCGTTACGCCATCGACGCGTCGAAGCTGCAGGGCGAACTCGGCTGGAAGCCATCGATGACCTTCGAGCAGGGCATCGCGCGCACCGTCGACTGGTATCTCGATCAGCAGGCGTGGGTGAATCGCGTGCTCGACGGCAGCTATCGTCTCGAACGCATCGGAGGCGTAGCGTGACCGCGCGCAAGGGCATCATTCTCGCGGGCGGCTCGGGCACGCGGTTGTATCCGATCACCCAGGCGGTCAGCAAGCAACTGCTGCCGGTCTACGACAAGCCGATGATCTATTACCCGCTCAGCGTGCTGATGCTGGCCGGGATCCGCGAAGTGCTGGTCATCAACACGCCGCACGAACAGGTACTGTTCAAGACCCTGCTGGGCGATGGTTCGCAGTGGGGCATGCGCATCGAGTACGCGGCGCAGCCGAGCCCCGACGGCTTGGCGCAGGCGTATCTGATCGGCCGCGAATTCGTCGATGGTCAGCCCAGCTGTCTGGTGCTGGGCGACAATATCTTCCACGGTCCTGGCCTCACCAATATGCTCAAGCAGGCCGATACGCTTCAGCATGGCGCGACCGTGTTCGGCTACTGGGTCAGCGATCCGGAGCGCTACGGCGTGGCCGAATTCGACGCCGCCGGCAAGGTCATCGGCCTCGAAGAAAAACCGGCCAAGCCGAAGTCGCACTACGCCGTGACCGGTCTTTATTTCTACGACGGTCGCGCGAGCGATTTCGCATCGGAGCTCAAGCCTTCCCCGCGCGGCGAGCTGGAAATCACCGATCTGAATCGTCGCTATCTCGACGAAGGCTCGCTGCATCTGCAGCAGTTGGGCCGCGGCTATGCCTGGCTGGATACCGGCACCCACCAGTCGCTGCTCGAAGCCTCGAACTACATCGAGACCATCGAGGCGCGGCAGGGTCTGCGCGTGTGCTGTCCCGAGGAAATCGCGTGGAACAACGGCTGGATCGACGCAGCGCAGTTGGAGTCGCTGGCCAGGCCGCTGGCCAAGAATGGCTATGGTCAGTATCTGCTCGGCCTCGCCGAACGCGGTTTCGTGCCATGAAGGCTGCGCACCCATGAAAGTCATCCAAACCGATCTGCCCGGCTGCGTGGTCATCGAACCGCAGGTGTTCGGCGACAGTCGCGGGTTCTTCTATGAATCGTTCAATCGCGACAAGCTCGTCGCGCATGGCCTGACAATCCCGGACTTCGTGCAGGGCAATGTTTCGTCGTCCGCGCGCGGCGTGCTGCGCGGTCTGCACTACCAGTGGCCGAAGCCGCAGGGGAAGTATGTCTCCGTGATCGAAGGCGAAGTCTGGGACGTCGCGGTCGATATCCGTCGCGGGTCGCCGACGTTCGGTCGCTGGACAGCGGTGTTGCTCAACGCCGAGAACCGGCGCCATTTCTGGATTCCGGGCGGTTTCGCGCACGGTTTCGTGGCCTTGAGCGAGCGTGCGGTGTTCACCTACCTGTGCACGGAAACCTATGATCGCGATGCCGACGCCTGCGTCCGCTGGAACGATGCCGCCCTGGCGATCGATTGGCCGATCTCCGAGCCGTCGCTGTCCGAGAAGGATGCGAAGGCGCCGTTCCTCGCCGACATCCCGCCGGAACGCCTGCCGCTTTATCTCGATTGAGGGCGCCAACATGAAGATCCTGCTGTTCGGCGGCAACGGTCAGGTCGGACATGCGCTGCGCAGCAGCCTCGCGTCGCTGGGCGAGATCGTGGTCACCACGCGTAGCGGATATTGCGAGGACGGCGCATCCGAAGCGGGCATGCGCTGCGAAATCGCCGATTTCGATGCACCTGATTCCCTGCCGGCGCTGATCGACCGCATCGCTCCCGATGTCGTCGTCAACGCGGCCGCCTATACCGCCGTCGATCGCGCGGAATCGGATCGGGATGCCGCCTTCCGCGCCAACGCCGAAGCGCCGCTGCGCATCGCCCGGGCCTGCGCCGCGCGCGACGTCCTGATGGTGCATTACTCGACCGATTACGTGTTCGACGGCAGCGCTACGCGGCCGTATCGCGAAGACGATCCGACCTCGCCGCTCGGCGTCTATGGCCAGAGCAAACTCGCCGGCGAAGATGCGATCCGCGCCAGCGGTGCGCGACACATGATCTTCCGCACCGCCTGGGTGTACGCCGCGCACGGCAAGAACTTCATGCGCACGATGCTGCGCCTTGCGGCCGAGCGCGACGAGCTGCGGGTGGTGGCCGATCAGGTCGGCACGCCCACGTCCGCCGGATTGATCGCCGACGTGACGGCGGCCGTGCTTGCGCGCCCCTTCGAGCGCAGCGGCGTGTGGCATCTCACCGCCACAGGCGAGACATCGTGGTACGGCTTCGCAGAGGCGATCGTGGCTGGCGCGCATGCGCGCGGGCTGCTCGCGCGCACGCCGCGCGTGGTGCCGATTGCCAGCGCAGACTACCCGACGCCGACCAAGCGGCCGGGGTATTCGCGCCTGGACACCGGTAGGATCCAGTCCGATTTCGCCGTCAAGCTGCCCGAATGGCGGGACGATCTGGCGGTGATCCTGGATGGGGTGATCCTGGACGGGTCCGCTTCTCGCTTCACTATCTGAGCCGAACCACACGAACGATTCAGGAGCATCCCATGAGATTGATCGCCGCCGCGCTTTCCGCTGCTGTGCTTGCGTTGCCCTCCATTGCGGCTGCGCAGGCGGTCAAGCCGCATGAGATCGAGGATTTCATTCGCGAGGACAAATTCAGGAGCATCGATGTATCGCCTAAAGGTACGTACATCGCGGTGACCGTGCCGGTCGAGGACAAGACCGCGCTCGTGGTGCTCAAGCCGGGAGAATCCAAGCCGTTCTCGCGGATCACCGTCGGCGGCAGGAAGACCCACATCGTCGATGTCTTCTGGGTGAGCGACGAGCGTCTGGTCTATTCGGTGGCGTTGAAAGACCAACTGGACGAGAGACCCAGCTATACCGGTGAGTTGTTTGCGATCAATGCGGACGGTACGAAGTCCAAGCAGCTGGCCGGATACATCAGGGACGATGCGATGATCTCCGCGCGCGCCGGCGGTCAAGCGGCAAAGGAAACGGTCTGGATTTCCATCATCAACACGCTTCCGGACGACGACGAGAACGTCATCGCCTCGGTGTTCCGCGGTGGCTCGGACTACACTACGGTCGAGCGGGTGAACGTCTTCAGCGGCACGCGTTCGCGGATTTCGCAGGCGCCGGTCACCAATGCGGATTTCGTCACCGACAACACCGGCTTTCCCCGCTTCGTGATGGGGGCCAAGAAGGACCAGTTTTCGAAGCTCTACTATCGCAAATCGGAGGGCGACAGCTGGGAGCTCATGAACGACGAAGGGACCAGCGACAAGGTGGTGTATCCCATCGGCTTCTCCGCCGACAACAGCGTCGCCTATCTCGTCAGTCAGGAAGGAGTCGGACCGGATGCCGTTCTCGCATACGACATCGCTACCGGAACCTCCAAGACCGTCGCTCGCGATTCGCTGGCGAATCCGGCCGGTACGATCAATGCGATCGGAAAACCCCACGTTATCGGTGTCTACTATGCCGGCTCCACGCCGAGTTACGAGTATTTCGCGCCGGATTCGCCGGACGCGAAAGCGCATCGCGCGCTTCAAAAGGCCTTTCCGGGCCAGGTGATCGTTGCCGCATCGGAAGCCACCGCGAAGAACGAAGTCCTGATTCGCGCGTACGGCGACCGCGAGCCTGGCGGTTACTACGCGATGAATCTGGATACCCGCAAAGTGTCGCCGATGATGTACGCCGCCGACTGGCTCGACCCCAAACGTCTGGGCATCATGCGCGACATGGTGTTCGAAGCCCGCGATGGCCGCAGGATCCCGGTCCTGCTGACGCTGCCCCCGGGCAGCGACGGCAAGCATCTGCCGCTGGTGGTGCATCCGCACGGAGGCCCTTACGCCCGCGATGTGTGGGAATACAACGCCGACGCGCAGGTGCTTGCGGCGCACGGTTACGCGGTGTTGCAGGTGAACTTCAGGGGCTCCACCGGTTACGGACGGGAACACGAGCTGGCCGGCTACAAACAATGGGGATTGAAGATGCAGGACGATTTGACCGATGCCACGCGCTGGGCGATCGCGCAGGGCATCGCCGACAAGGATCGTATCTGCCTGTTCGGCGCCAGCTACGGTGGTTACGCATCCCTGATGGGACTGGCGAAGGAGCCCGCGCTGTATCGATGCGGCATCGGCCAAGTCGGCGTTTACGATCTGGCACGATTCAAGTCGGAGGATTCGCTCGCCAGCGACAAGCTTCGGCGATATCACGAGCAAGTGATGAACGACGGCGATCTCGCCTCTGTTTCGCCCAACCGTATCGCCGAGAAGATCAAGGTGCCGGTTTTACTTTCCGCCGGTCAAGAGGACACGAGAGTGCCGGTCGAACACACCGAAATGATGGAAGCAGCGCTCAAGAAAGCCGGTGTGCCGGTCGAGACGCTTTACTTCAAGACCGAGGGCCACGGCATCTACAAGCTCGAGCACCGGCGCGAGTTCTACGCCAAGCTGCTGGCCTTCTTGCAGAAGAACATCGGTGGCCGCGCACCGGTGGTCGCGACCGCTCCGGCGAAATAGGTTGCAGGAAGCCTGAGACCCAGGCCGGCGCCCTGCGGGCGCCGGTGGTTCTGCGGCGGATGCCGGCAGACCTCTGCCTGGTTTCGGGTAGACTTCCGTCGGAAAATTCCCGCCGAGACAACGCCATGACCCCTCGTTCCGCTCTGCTTGCCGCGCTGTTGCTTTTTCCCCTTGTCGCGCCTGCGCAGACCGCTGCGCCTGCATCCGCCAATGCCGGCGGTGCGGCCTACAATCTGGGCGACTTCATCCGCGACGATCGTTTCGTCGATGTGAAGATTTCGCCGAAGGGCACCTACGTCGCCGCCACCGTGCCGCTCAGCGACGGCGACAAGACGGTGATGGTGATCCTCAAGCCGGGCCAGAAAGAGCCTTACGGTCATGTGACCCTCAAGGAGTACAACACCCACGTCGCCGATTTCTGGTGGGTCAGCGATGAGCGCGTGTTGTTCACCATCGGCGAGCGTGCCGGCGGTCTCGAGCAGCCGGTCAGCTACGGCGAAATCTGGGGCACCAATGCCGATGGTTCCAAGCAGGGTGTCATTGCCGGAGCGCGCGCCAGTGGCTCGGAGACCCGCGCAAGCGGCAGGGCACGCGCGGAATCCGCTTCGCTCCAGATGGTCGATACCCTGATCGACAGCGATGATGACGTGCTCGTGTCGGTCGCGCCGTTCGCGGCCGGCGAGATTCCGTTCACCACGCTGGAGCGCATGAACGTGTTCACCGGTACGCGCAAGCCGGTCGCGCGTGCGCCGGTTCGCGGCGCGTCGTTCGTGACCGACCTCAGCGGCCAGGCGCGCTTCGCGTCCGGTCTGAACCGCGACTTCAAGGAAGTGCTGTATTACCGCAAGGACGACAAGTCCGAATGGAAGGTGATCAACGACGAATCGGTCACCGGCAAGAAGATGTCGGCGGTCGGTTTCAGCGCCGACAACGCCACCGCCTATCTCCAGGCGGAAGAGGACAAAGGTCCCGACTCGGTGCGGGCGTTCGATGTCGCCACCGAAACCATGAAGCAGGTTGCGCGCGACGAGATCGTCGAGCCCGCAGCGCTGGTGCGCGCCGTCGGCAAGCGCTACCCGATCGGCGTGGCGTTCTGGGGCGGTCGCCGTCCCCGTTTCGAATACTTCGACGCCAATTCGGCCGATGCCAAGCTGCATCAGGCGCTGCAGGCCAAGTTCGACGGCGACGTGGCGCTGCCCATTTCGTCGACGCTCGACGGCCGCCACGTGCTGCTGGAAGTCACCAGCGACCGTAATCCGGGCGAGCTGTACATGTTCGATACCCAGGCCAAGAAGATCGAGCCGTTCATGAATCGCGCCGATTGGCTCGATCGCAGTCGTCTCGGCAAAGCCCAGCCGGCCTACTTCAAGAGCCGCGACGGCGTGGATATCGACGTGTTGCTGACCACGCCCGCCGGCAGCGACGGCAAGAACATGCCGCTGATCGTCCATCCGCACGGTGGTCCGTTCGGAGTACAGGATGTCTGGGGCTACGATCGCGACGTGCAGATGATGGCGGCGCACGGCTATGCGGTGCTGCAGGTCAATTTCCGCGGCTCCGGCGGTTACGGCAAGGCGTTTCTGGAGTTGGGCCACAAGCAGTGGGGCCTGACCATGCAGGACGACCTCACCGACGCCACCCTCTGGGCGATCCGCGAAGGTATCGCCGACAAGAACCGCATCTGCATCTACGGCGCCAGCTACGGTGGTTACGCTTCGCTGATGGGCGTGGCCAAGGAGCCGGATCTCTACAAGTGCGCGGTCGGCTATGTCGGTGTCTACGATCTGAACATGCTGTGGGGCCGCGGCGATATCAGCCAGTCTTCGTACGGCCGCGATTTCCTCGACGAAGCGCTCGGCAAGGATCAACTCGACAGCTCATCGCCCAACAAACTGGCTTCGAGGATCAAGGTGCCGGTGTTTCTCGCCGCCGGCGGCGCCGACGTGCGTGCGCCGCAGTCGCATTCCGAGGCGATGGCGAGGTCGCTGAAGGCGGCGGGCAAGTCGGTCGAAACCATGTATTACTCGACCGAAGGTCACGGTTTCGTGAAGGAAGAAAATCAGATCGCCTATTACTCCAAGCTGTTCGATTTCTTCCATCGTTACATCGGCGGCCGTGCGCCCGTTGCGCCGCCGTCGAAGAAAAAATAAGCAGTACCCGATCCGCGCACCGAAAAAAAGCCGACGCTGCGAAGCGTCGGCTTTTTCGTGCGCGCGGAGGCTGGCGGCGAAGGGCCTTGCGTCAGCGCCCTGGCGTCACCAGCGTGCCGATCTTCTCGCCGCGCAGGATCCGCAGCAGCACGCCGGGCTGGCTCATGTCGAAGATCCGCAGCGGCAGACGGCTGTCGCGGCACAGCGCGAATGCGGCGGTGTCCATCACCTGCAGATCGCGCGAGATCACTTCGTCGTAGGTCAGGGTGTCGTAGCGCACCGCATCCGGATGTTTTTTCGGGTCCTTGTCGTAGACGCCGTCGACCTTGGTCGCCTTCAGCAGCAGGTCGGCGCCGATCTCGATCGCGCGCAGCGCGGCGCCGGAGTCGGTGGTGAAGAACGGGTTGCCGGTGCCGGCGGCGAAGATGGTGATGCGGCCTTTTTCCAGATGGCGCACGGCGCGGCGGCGGATATAGTCCTCGCAGACATCGTTGATCTTGATCGCGCTCATCACCCGGCAGCGTGCGCCGAGTTTTTCCAGCGAGTCCTGCATCGCCAGCGCGTTGATCACGGTAGCGAGCATGCCCATCTGGTCGCCGGTGACCCGGTCCATGCCGCCTGCGGCCAGGCCGGCGCCGCGGAAGATGTTGCCGCCGCCGATGACCAGGGCGATCTCGGCGCCTGCTTCGCGGGCTTCGATGACCTCACGGGCGAGCCGGCTGATGACCTTGGGGTCGATGCCGTAATCCTCATCGCCCATCAGGGCCTCGCCGGACAGTTTGAGCAGTACACGGCGATAGGCAAGCTGGGACATGGCGGACTCCGAAGGCGTGGGCAAACCGGAGGATTGTAGCGCGGCCGCGCCGCGTCCGGACTCAGGCCCCCGGTTCGTACACCGCGTACAGCTTCCGCGCCGGCTCCAGTACTTCCCAGACACCCTCGAAACCCGCAGGAATCACGAAGCTGTCCCCGGCGGCGACGACCGTTTGGCTGCCATCGTCGCCGCTCATCCGTACCCGGCCTGCGAGCATGTGGCACAGCTCATGCTCGGTGTAGCGCACCCGCCATGCGCCGACGTCGCCTTCCCAGATGCCGCAATGGAAGCGCTCATCGCCGCTGGAATAGGCATTGGCGACCGCCTGGGTGGGCTGGCCGGAGATCAGCCGATCCGCGTCGACCGGTGTCCGCGCCTCGTCGGCGGTGCGGTGGTGAATCGGGATGATCGAAGTCATGCGGGGCGTTCTCGACAAGACGGGCGTGGCGGGATGGTGCCGCAGCCCGTCTGCACCGACAATGCCCATACCTTCTCGACCCCAACGGAGTCCAGGCCCATGGCCGTTAAAACCCTGCAGGAATTCCTGTCCGCATCGAAAGAGAAAGATCTCTCCGGCGATGCCTTCGAGCTGGAAAGCTCGCACATGCTCGAAGCCCGCGTCGATGGCCTGATCTTGGCCAAGGCCGGTTCGATGATCGCCCGCAAGGGCAATATCAAATTCACCCGTCAGGGCCTGCTCGATCAGGGCCTCGGCGGTCTGCTGAAGAAGACCCTCACCGGCGAAGGCATGTCGCTGATGAAGATCGAAGGCCAGGGACGCGTGTATCTGGCCGATATCGGCAAGAAGATCACCCTGCTGCGCCTCAATGGCGAGTCCATCTTCGTCAACGGCAACGACGTGCTGGCGATCGAATCGACGATTTCCTACGACATCACGATGATGCGCAAGGCCGCCGGGATGATGGCCGGCGGGTTGTTCAACGTGAAGCTCGGTGGACACGGTCTGGTGGCGATCACCGCGCACTACGAGCCGCTGACGCTGCCGGTCAACGCCTCGACCGGCCCGGTATTCACCGATCCGAATGCGACGGTCGCATGGTCGGGCGGTCTGTCGCCGGACATCGTCACCGACATCAATCTGCGCACCTTGATGGGCCGCGGTTCCGGCGAAAGCGTCCAGCTGCGCTTCGCGGGCGAAGGCTGGGTGGTGGTGCAGCCTTATGAGGAGGTGGTGTTCCAGCAGCAGCAATAACCGCTGCCGTGGTCACGCCGCGCCGCCGAAAACCCGCAGGACTCTGCGGGTTTTTCGTTTTCCCGCGCGAAGCGATATCCGCTTACGGCTGTGCGCCGCAGGCGCTGGCGATAGCGGTCTGATCGCCCGATGCATAGGCAGCCTGGCAGGCTTCAAGATCGGCCTTCGCTTTGCGCATATTCTCCAGTGCGCCCAGATACTGCGTTTCGCTGTCGGCGGCGCCCTTGCGCAGCACGAACAATGCGTTGACCGAATCGAAATACGCCTTGATGATCGCGGCCGGCAGTTTGAACGCGGTCTCGATCTCGCTGGAACTCTTCGGTGCGAACGACACCAGCACACCGTTGTCGAACGTGATCGAACCGCTGATCGTCGCGAACAGGCTGCGATGGGTCTGCACGAACAGCGTCGATGCATCGGTAGGACTGAGCGCGATGTCGGAATGCGCCAGCGCGGTGCCACCATCGCTGAGAATGTCGATACGGTAGGGCAGATTCATGCGGAAAAACAGGCCGTTTTTTGGCATGCGTGGCCCTGCGGTAGCGGCGCTGCGCCCGTAGGAGGCATCGGGCTGTGCGATCGCTGCCGTGGTGCGCGCGGTGGCGCCGAGCGAGGTCACGTTGATCGTGAATCCGCACAGTGTGCCCTTGCGGTCGCCCGGCGCGATGATGGCGACATAATCGCCCGGCGCGCTGCACGGGCCTTCGGCGTCGCGCGCGGTCATTGCCTGGGCAGGCACGACAGGCGGAATCGCTTCGATCGCCTCAAGGATCTTCGGCTCGTACGTGTAGGTCACCGATTCCAGCAGACCCGCTTCGGAGACCTGGATGTTCGCTTCGGTCGCGCCGAGGATGTTCTTCGGTACGGTCACGCTGTAGCGCTCGGTCACATCCGGGTAGTAGAGGGTTTCGACCTTGAAGACCCGCATCGGGCCGCCACCGTCGTTCGAAACGGTCATGGTGATCTTGAAGTCGCCGTTCGGCAGGTAGTACCCGAGTCCCGGCGCCAGACTGTCGTCGCTATGGCGCGTCGATTTCAGCGCTGCGCACCCCGGCAACATCGATACTGCAGCGATCATGAAGATCCCTTTGCTCATCCCTTGAAACATCCCGCGCCCCCTGCCTGTCGATGGTGTCCAGCGTTCACAACCTGTGACGTGGCGGTCGCCGCACGCCCGAATCAGGGCACGACCTGCCTGCCGCATATCAATAGCATCCGTCGTACTTTGGCGGAAGCCCATTCAGCCGCGCAAAGCCGCCGTGCAAAGCCACTGCGCCCGCACAGATCCCGCTGCGCGTCATTTCGCCCGTCGATAGTCCCGCGGCGTCCGGTCGACCCGCAGTCTGAACTGCCGGTTGAAATGCGACAGTGTCGTAAAGCCGCAGCGTCGCGCAATGTCGGCCACCGGCCGGTCGTGTTGGCGCAGCAGCATGCAGGCTTCGGCGATGCGCAGATCGTTGACGTAATCGGTAAAGGGTTTGCCGGCGAGGCGGTGGAAGCTGCGGCTGAAGGCGCCGGGGCTGACATGCAGGATCGCGGCGGCCTCTTCGACGCTCAGCGTGCCGTGCAGATGCTTCCGAATCCACACCAGCAGCGCGTCCAGCCGTCGCTGCTGGCCCGGATCGCGCTGCAGGACGGGCAGCGGCAGTGGATCCAGCGGGCGTAGCCCCTCGTCGCCATCGGCCATTGTCGCCAGTGTCGACAGCGCCTCGCCCAGCAGCCGCAATCCCGGCGTGTCCGGCAACCGCTTCAGCGCCTGGATCGTGCGATTCCGCAGCATGCCTTCCACCGCCAACCCGCGCTGCGCGCGCTGGAGCAGGGCGCCGATACCGCGCCATTCCGGCAGCGCGGCCAGCGGCACGGACGGCATCACTTGCAGCACGGTGGCCCATGCGCCCTCCGGCGGCACGCCATGACTCATCCACACATGGGGCAGCCCGGGGCCGATCAATACCAGATCGCCCGCCGCGAACGGTTCCACCCGGCTGCCGACGATGCGCACCCCTTCGCCGCGCTCGATCCAGGTCAACTCCAGCGCCTCGTGCGCGTGCAGCGCGCCAGCGAAGGACGTCAGCCGCAGCCGCATCAGCCGCGCTGACTGGGTTTCGGCCTGGATGGACTCCCAAGCGACTTTCATCGGTCACGATTCCTGCTGAGACGGTCGAAATAGTGTCGATATTGGTTGTGCGGCGTGCCTTGCGCAAGGCCGAGCGCGGGCACACTGCGGCGCAAGGCCGAGACATCACCGGTCCACGAAGGTACGCGAATGACATCAGGTGATCTGCCATCGCATGATCTGCGCAGCTTGGCTGCCATCGGCGACGGCAGCGGGGGCTTCGTCATCGACGAGACCCTGGTGCGCGCGCCTTTGGCCGGGGAAGTGCGCGTGACCTTGCGCGCTGCCGGCATCTGCCATACCGACCACGCCTCGCTGCAATGGCCCGGGCCGTTGGTGTTGGGGCATGAAGGTGCCGGTGTGGTCGAGAGCGTGGGTCAAGACGTGGCGTTGACCCATCCGCAGCTGACGCCCGGTCGGCCGGTGCTGCTGAATTGGGCGATCCCCTGCGGCCGCTGTCCGCAGTGCCAGCGCGGCTTTGGTTCGCTGTGCGAGCGTACGCATGGCGTCGATCCCGCATTGGGCAGCAGTGCTCCGGCGCCGGGCCACACGCTGTGGCGCGGGCAGGCGATCGAGCGATCCTTCAAGCTCGGCACCTTCGCCGAACACACGCTCGTTCGCGCCGATGCCTTGACGGTCCTGCCCGAACGACTGCCTCTGCAGCATGCCTGCATCCTCGGCTGCGGCGTGATGACCGGCGTCGGCGCTGCGGTGAACATCGCGCAAGTGCAGCCGGGCGACACGGTTGCGGTGGTGGGCTGCGGCGGGGTGGGGTTGAGCGTGATCCAGGGCGCGCGCCTGGCCGGTGCCGACCGCATCATTGCCATCGACCGTCGACCCTCGGCCTTGCAGCGCGGGTTGGACTTCGGCGCCACACACACCATCGCGCCGTCCGCCGACGACCCGCAGCACGAGCAGCTCGCCGCCAAAGTGCGCGCGTTGACCGGCGGTCGCGGCGCCGACCACGCCTTCGAAGCGACCGGTGTCGCCATGCTGGCCTTCCTGCCGTTGAAGCTGTGCCGTAACGGCGGCAACGCAGTGCAACTGAGCGGCGCGCACGGCCCGGTGATGGTGGAGATGCCGCAGTTCTGGTGGGACAAGCGCTATCTGGTGCCGCTCTACGGTGGTTGTTTGCCGGAGCGTGACTTTCCGCGTTTGTGCGATTGGGCGCTACGTGGCGATCTTGCGCTGGCGCGCATGGTCACGCACACCTACCGCCTGAGCGACCTGGGACAGGCGCTGGACGACATGCTCACCGGGCGCAGCGCCAAAGGCGTGATCCTGTTCGACGAGCGCGACGATCTGTTGGAGGGGGAAGCATGACCCGCTTCCGCACGCTGGAAGCCAGCGACCCCGCGCTGACGCCAGATGGCTTCGACTTCGTCACCGTGAAGAGCCCCGCGCTCGGCCGCCGCGCGGACCTGACGCTGTTCGCGCCGCGCCAGGCACAAGGCCGGCGCGGTCTGCCACTGGTGCTGCTCTTGCACGGCGTGTACGGCTCGCACTGGTCCTGGGCCTTCCAAGGCGGCGCACATCGCACCTTGCAGACGCTGGTGGATCGCGGCGCCGTTCCACCGATGCTGCTGGCGATGCCCAGCGATGGGCTGTGGGGGGATGGGTCGGGCTACGTGCCGCACGCCGATGCGGATTTCGAACGTTGGATCGTCGATGAGGTGCCGGCCGCAGCCCGACAGCGGCGGCCCGAGCTGGACGACACCTCACCGCTGGCCTTGATCGGATTGAGCATGGGCGGGTTCGCCGCCCTGCGGCTGGCGGCGCGGTATCCGCAGCGCTGGTGCGCTGCGGCCGGGCATTCGTCGATCACCGAGGCGGCCCAGCTCGATGCCTTGATCGAGGAACCGCGAGCGGGCTGGTCTTCGGCGCCCGAAGCCAGCTCGGTGCTGGCTTCGGTGGACGCTGCGCTGCATGCCGGCGCGGCGCTGCCGCCGCTCTATCTGGACTGCGGGCTGGACGATCCGCTGCTGCCTGCCAACCGCGCGCTGCATGCAGCGTTGCGCGACCGTGGCGTCGTCCATGCCTGGCGGGAGTACCCCGGCGGCCACGACTGGCCCTATTGGCAGACGCATCTCGCCGACAGCCTCGCCTTCGTCGCGGACGCCATCGGTATGCGCCCGGAGTCAAGCGAATGAGCTTCAAGCACACCCGCCCAGCCAGCACGGCGCCAGCCGTGGGCTTTTTCTGAAAGGTCGCCTCGATGCTCAATGCGCAAAAGAACCTGTCGACCGGATTTCTCATCCTGCTGAGCCTGCCGACGGCAGCGATCGGTTTCTGTCTGTCGTCTGCCGTCGCGACGACGACCTGGCTGTTGAGCACCCGCTATGGTCTGCATCTCGAAAACATTGCGCTGATCTGGCTGATGGGCCCGCTGATGGGATTGCTCGTGCAGCCCATCGTCGGCGCGCTCAGCGACCGCACGTGGTGGATGAACGGTCGCCGCCGGCCCTACCTGATCGCCGGTGGTGTAGCCGGTGCGATCTCAACCTTCGCCATGCTGGAGCTGGACACGATCGCCGCCAGCACCGGCCTGAGTCTGCTGGTGGTGGCCGTGTTCGTCGTGCTGGTCAGCGACCTGAGCACGAACGTCACCTTCAATCCGGCCCGATCGCTGGTCGCCGACCTGACTCCGGAGGGGCCGGATCGCGTCCGCGGCTACGCGTGGATGCAGGTGGTGTCGGGTGTGCTCGGCATCAGTGCCTACCTGATCTCGATTTTTCTCGGCAATCACGTTCTGGTGTTGACCACCGTGGCCGTGACTTTTTTCCTCACGGTCGTGCCGATGTTCTTCATCGAAGAACGTGCGCCAGACAAGCGGCCAGAGGATGGGCGACGTACAGACCGCACCGGCCGGAAAGACATCGCTGCGTTCCGGGCGCTGCTGCCGATGAGCGGCTTCGCGTTCTACGGCGTGTTCATCGCGGTCGACAAGCTTGTACTGGGTGACGCGCTCGCGGGCCTGGCGGTGCCCCTGTTTCTTGTCACCATCGCAGCGACTCTCGCCTGGGGCGCCTACACCGTTTGGCAGGGGCGCTCGAAGCCGTCCGAGCAGAACCGGCTGCGCACCATCCTGCTGGGCCACGGTTTCGCATGGCTCGGCGTGCAGAGCATGTTCGTGATGACGTTTTTCTACGTCCGCGACTTCATCGTCCCCAACGCCGCCGGATCGGTACTGGCGGATGCCGTGTACAGCCTCACCAACAGCATCGCGCCGACGGCGGCGGACACCGCCGGCCGCATTCTGTCGATGGGTTTCCTGTTGATGAACGTGGTGGGCGCGGCCCTGCCGGTCCTGGTGCTGAAGCCGCTCTGCTCGAGATGGGGCAAGGTGGCCGTGCATCGTGGCGCAATGGGTGTGATGGCCGCCGCCTACCTGTTCACCGCCCTCGGCGCGCAAAACGAAGTCTTCTACTATCTGGGCATGCTGCTGTGCGGCATCGGCTGGTCGTCGCTGATCTCCATCGTGTTCGCGATCTTTTCCGAATCGGTGGACGCCAGCGCGATGGGTGTGAGCATGGGCGTGTTCAATTCGAGCCTCGTGCTGCCGGCGCTGGCGGTGCCGGGATTGCTGAAGCTGTCGGATGCACTCGATCAACACCGCTGGATGTTCCTGCTCTTCGCCCTGAGTCTGGCGGTGTCTTTCGCGTTCTGGTGCGCGGTGTCGGAGCGGGCATCCGTGAGCGGCAGTGAGGCGGGAGGCGTGCGATGAGTCATGTCCGAAAGGATCGGAGGCATCGCGGATGGACTCCCAGCCGACTTTCATTCGTCAGTATTTCTGCAACGGCGGTCGAAATAGTATCGATATCGGTTGTGAGATGCCCCTGACATGATGCCGGGAGCGGGCACACTGACGCCCATGTCGATCGCAGATTCCTCGCCCGCCGCAGCCCCTGATTCGCCCGCACCATGGTGGCGCAGTGCCGTGCTGTATCAGGTCTACCCGCGCAGCTTTGCCGACAGCGACGGCGATGGCATCGGCGACTTGCGCGGATTGACCGCGCGCTTGGACTACATCGCCGACCTCGGTGTCGACGGACTCTGGATCAGCCCGTTCTTCCCCAGTCCGATGCGCGATTTCGGTTATGACGTCAGCGATCACTGCGGTGTCGATCCCCGCTTCGGCACGTTGTCGGATTTCGATGTTTTGCTGGCGCGCGCGCATGCGCTCGGGCTCAAGGTGCTGATCGATCAGGTCTGGAGCCATACCGCCGCCGAGCACGCATGGTTTGTCGAAAGCCGCAGCAGTCGCGACAACCCCAAGGCCGACTGGTACGTCTGGGCGGACGCCAAGCCCGACGGCAGCGTGCCGAACAACTGGCAAAGCTGGATGGGTGGCCCCGCGTGGCGCTGGGAACCGCGGCGCCGGCAATACCATCTGCACAATTTCCTGCCGCAGATGCCGGATCTCAATTTTCACTGCCCCGCTGTGCAGGCGGCCATCCTGGAGATCGCGCGCTTCTGGCTCGATCGCGGCGTCGACGGCTTCCGTCTCGATACCGCGAATCTCTACTTCCACGACCGTCTGCTGCGCGACAACCCGCCGCTGCCGCCGGAGCGCGCAGGCGAATCGCCGGTATTGATGCAACGTCATCTGCACAACGCCGATCAGCCAGAGACGCTGGCGTTTCTCGAACGCCTGCGCGCAGCCATGGACGCCTACGGCCACGGCGAGCGCATGGCGGTGGGCGAGATCGGCGGTGTCGATGGACTGCGTACGATGCAGGACTACACCGCCGGCGATCGACGTCTGCACACTGCCTATTCGTTCGGTTTTCTCGGCGCACGGCCGGATGCGGCAGCAGTCGCCGCACAACTGCTGCCGTGGCAGGACAGCGACGGTTGGCCGAGCTGGGCGTTTTCGAATCACGACGCACCGCGTGTGGCCTCGCGTTGGGGCGCAGGCGCCGCGCGCGGGTTCGATTTCGGCGCGCAGTCGAGCGCTGCGGACGATGCGAACGCTGCGCTGCCGCCCGAGACCTGGATGGCGCTGCTGCTGTGCCTGCGCGGCACGATATTCCTGTATCAGGGCGAGGAGTTGGGTCTGCCGCAAAGCGAGATTCCGTTCGAGCAGATGCAGGACCCATTCGGCATCGCGAACTGGCCGCTCAGCCCGGGCCGCGACGGTTGCCGCACGCCAATGCCTTGGCAGGCCGAGGCGCCGAGCGCCGGTTTCAGCACAGGCACGCCATGGTTACCGGTGGATCCTGCGCACGTGCCGCTGGCCGTGGATCGGCAGCAGGCGGATGTGCGCTCGATGCTGCACACCACGCGTCGTTTGATCGCACTGCGTCGCCAGCACCCCGCACTGCGCGACGGCGATCTGGACATTCTGCATGCGTTTGGCAACACCCTCTTGCTGCGCCGACGCTGCCCGACAGAAACGCTGTGGGCAGCCTTCAATCTATCGGCACATGGCCAGACGATGTCCATTCCCGAAAAGCTTGCCGACACGCCCGTCTGGCAATACGGCGGCGCGCTGCTCCACGACCTGCAACTGTCTCTGCCAGGCGGCGCCGTGTGGATTGCCGTCGATCATTCGAGCCCGACATGAACGCACTCGACAACGCCTATGTCCTCAGCACCGAACAGATCGCACGCTTCGCTCGCGACGGTTTCATCAAGCTCAAGGACGTCTTCGATGCCGACACGCTGGCGCACTATGGCCGCGAGATCACCCGGCTCACCATCGACCTCAACACCGAGCGCCGGCCGCTGGAAGAACGCAGCACCTACGATCGCGCCTTTCTGCAGGTGATGAATCTCTGGGAACAGAGCCCCTTGGTCGCCCGCTTCGTGATGGGGCAGCGACTGGCGCGGATCGCCGCCGAACTGCTGCAGGTGCAGGGCGTGCGCCTGTATCACGATCAATCACTGTACAAAGAACCCGGTGGCGGCATCACCCCGGCGCATGCCGATCAATACTACTGGCCGCTCGCCAGCGACCGCACCGTCACTGCCTGGGTGCCGCTGCAGGCGGTGCCGCCGGAGATGGGGCCGCTGGGCTTCTATGCGCGCAGCCAGTCGGTCGCATTCGGCCGCGATCTGGGCATCTCCGACGAAAGCGAAGAGAAGATCAGCGCGAACATGGCCGCGCACGGTTTCGCGTTCGAAAGCGGCGGTTTCGATCTGGGCGAAGTCAGCTTCCATCTCGGCTGGACTTTCCACAAAGCCGGCGCGAATCTGAGCGAACGCCCGCGTTCGGTGATGACCATCATTTATATGGATGCCCAGATGCGGCTCACCGAAGCCTTGAACCCGATCCAGGCCAACGACCGCGACCAATGGTGCCCGGGTGCGCAGCCGGGGCAGGTGATCGATACGCGCAAGAATCCAGTGATCTGGAGACGCGCGTGAATCCGGCGCAAAATCTCGATCCATGATGCCAACGCAATGTCCATGAGCAACTTCCATGAGAGCAGCCTGATGCGCGATCCGAGTTTCATCCGCCGGCTTTTTTTTGGCATTTGCCTCGCCGTCTGTGCAGTAGTGCCTGCTGCTGCGCAGAGCGATGTGCGGACCGGCATGCCGCCGATGCAAAAGTCATCCGCCGGACACGTCGAACGGCTGGCGAACTTCCCGTCGAAATTCGTCGATGCGCGCAATGTCGAAGTCTGGCTGCCGCCCGGTTACGATCCGGCCAAGCGCTACGCGGTGCTGTACATGCACGACGGCCAGATGCTGTTCGACCCGGCCACGACCTGGAACAAGCAGGCGTGGCGTGTAGACGCCGTGGCCGCAAAGCTCATTGCCGAAGGCAAGACCCGCGATTTCATCATCGTCGGGCCATGGAACAACGGCAAATTCCGGCATGCCGAATATTTTCCGCAGGGTTTTCTGCCGCATCTGACGGCGGCGCTGCGCGGGCAGTTGGAAGAGAAGGCGTTTTTCGGCCCGGCGCGTGCCGACGCGTACCTGAAGTTTCTGGTCGAAGAACTGAAGCCTTTCATCGATGCGCATTACGCGACCGATCCATCGCGAGAATCGACCTTCGCGATGGGGTCGAGCATGGGCGGCCTGATCAGCGTCTATGCCGTCTGCGAGTATCCGCAGGTCTTCGGCGGCGCGGCGGCGATGAGCACGCATTGGATCGGTACTGCAGAGCGCAACGATGATGTGCCCGATGCCGCCATCGCCTACCTGCGCGAGACGCTGCCGAAGCCCGATACGCTGACACTCTATATGGATCGCGGCACGACCGAACTGGATGCGCTGTACGACCAAGCCCAGCCGAAGATCGACGCGCTGATGGCCGAACGCGGTTTCGCGCCGCCTGGATTCGTCACGCGCGTGTTCGACGGCGCCGGGCACAACGAAAACGATTGGAGCCGTCGGCTCGATGCACCGCTGCTGTTCCTGCTGGGGAAATGAATCATGCGAAGTCTGCGTCTGCTGTGGATGATCGTGTCGACATGGTGGCTCGTTGCGCCCGCGATGGCGGGTCAACGCTTCACCGATCATGTCGATCCTTTCATCGGCACCGACGGCACCGGCCACGTGTTTCCCGGCGCGTCGATGCCGTTCGGCATGGTCCAACCCAGTCCTGACAACGCCGATCGCGGTTGGAGCTACAGCAGCGGCTATCAATATCGCGCGCCGAAGATCCTCGGCTTTTCCAACACCCACATCAGCGGCGCCGGGATCGGCGAATTGGGCGATGTCCTGCTTCAACCCGCGCAGGGCGATGCGTGGAATGCGCAAACCGTCGATTTCGCCAGCGGCTACGAGAAGCGCAGCGAAACCGCGCGTCCGGGCTACTACGCCGTGACCCTGCGCGATCGCCGCGTGCGCGTGGAACTCACCGCCAGCGAACGCGTCGCGTTCCAGCGCTACACCTTCGATCGTCCCGGCCGTGTGCAGGTGCTGGTGGATCTGCAGCACGGCATTCTGTTCGGCGATGGGCCACGCGTGACGCGTGCGGATGTGGTGGTCGGCCCGCAGAATCTTCAAGGCACGGTGTTCTCGAAAAACTGGGTCGAGCGTCAGGCCTCCTTCGCGCTGCGATTCAGCGCGCCGATCGCCGAGCGCATCGTGCTGCCGCCGCGCGACGGCGGCAAAGCGCCGCGCTATGTGCTCGGTTTCGATCTCGGCAAGAGCAGGGTGCTGGAAGCGCGGATTGCGATGTCGACCGTTGACGAAGCTGGTGCCTTGAAAAATCTTGCCACTGCCAAAGGTCGCGATTTCACGCAAGTGCGCCGCGATGCCGATACTGCGTGGAACGCACTGCTCGGCCGGATCAGCATCGATGCCGATGCGCGAACGAAGCGCATCTTCTATTCGGCGCTGTACCGCACCTTGCTGCATCCCAGCCAGATCGCCGATGTCGATGGCCGCGTGCGCGGGCCGAAAGGCGCAGTGCTGCAAGCGCCGGGCGGCGTGTATTACTCGACCTTGAGTCTGTGGGACACGTTCCGCGCCTCGCATCCGCTGTACACGCTGATCGTGCCCGAACGCGTGTCCGGCTTTGTGAATACGATGATCGCCCACCAGCAGGAGATGGGCTATCTGCCGCTGTGGACCGCATGGGGCCGCGAGACCCACACGATGATCGGCAATCCTGCGATGCCGGTGATCGCCGATGCGCTGGCCAAAGGCGTGCCCGGCATCGATGCCGACGCTGCGCTGCAGTCGCTGTTGGCCACCAGCACCCGGCCGCGTCCCGATGCGCCGGCGTGGGCGCAGTGCGGTTGGGATACGCTCGATCGTTACGGCTATCTGCCGTTCGATGTGCAGACCGGCGAGTCGGTATCGATGACCGCCGAACTGGGCTATGGCGATGCCGCGCTGGCGCAGGTGGCGAAACAATTGGGACGCGACGATCTCGCGGCGCGTTTCGCGCAGCGTGCCGGCGCGTGGAAGCAGTTGTTCGATCCCGCCACGCGCACGCTGCGCGGCAAGGACAGCATGGGTCGCTGGCGCACGCCGTTCGATCCCACCGTCGCGACTTCGCCGATGAACAACCCTGGCGACTACACCGAAGCCAACGCTTTTCAATACACCGCCACGCCTGCATTGCACGATGCCGAAGGCTTTCGCGATGCGCTCGGCGGCGCGAAAGGACTGGAAACCTGGCTGGACGACTTCTTCACCCGCGAGGTGCCCAATCCCGACAAGCATCTCGGCCAGGAGGCGTTGATCGGCCAGTACGCGCACGGTAACGAACCCAGTCATCACATCGCCTGGCTGTATGCGTTCACCGATGCGCCCGGAAAAGGCCATGCGCGCGTGCAGGAGATCGTGCGGCGCTTCTATCGCGACACGCCCGACGGCATCGTCGGCAACGACGACGCCGGGCAGATGAGCGCATGGCTGGTGTTCGCCACGCTCGGCTTGTATCCGGCGCAGCCGGCGCGCGGCGAGTACGTGCTGGGCGTGCCGCTGGTCGATGCGGCGACATTGCGGATCGGCGACAAGCCGTTGCGCATCCGACGCGGCGGACTGTCCGGCGCGACGCTCGATGGCCGCAGTCTGTCGCGTACCGCTGTGCCGCATGCGACGCTGGCGGCAGGCGGGACCTTGCGCGTTGGAGCGATGTAAATGATTTCAGCCCGACTGTTTTGGATGGTCGCGCATGGCACTATCGGCCCGGACATGAACGACGGAGATGGATGATGAAACACGGCTTCTTTTCGCGATCGCTCGCCACCTGTGTCCTGGCGGTGATGTTGTGCTTCGGCCCGACCGTGGTGTCGGCCGCCGGACAGCCTTCATCGAAACCGGTGGCGTATCCGCCGAACTGGTGGGTCGGCATGCACGACACACGGCTGCAGCTGATGGTGCAGGGCGCGGATATCGGCGCGGCCGAGCCCACGCTAGATAACAGTCCACGCGCGAAGATCGTCAACATCACCCGCGCCGACAGCCCGAACTATCTGTTCATCGATCTGCAGATCGCCGCCGACGCCACGCCCGGTGAATTGACATTCCGCTTTGCGCGCAATGGTGCCGAAAACGTCATCCGCTATCCGCTGCTGGCGCGTGCGCCCGGCTCCGCGCAGCGCCGCGGTTTCGACACTCGCGATGTCATCCTCAATCTGATGCCGGACCGCTTCGCGAATGGCGACCCGGGCAACGACCGCGTCGCCGGCTATGTCGAAGGTGCGGATCGCAACAATCCAGGCGGCCGCCACGGCGGCGATCTGCGCGGCATGCGCGACCATCTCGATTACATCGCCGGCATGGGTTACACCATGGTATGGCCGACGCCGCTGATCGAAAATGCGCAGACCGAATACTCGTACCACGGCTATGCAGCCACCGATCTGTATCGCATCGATCCGCGCTACGGCAGCAATGCGGACTATCGCGATTTCGTCGCGAAGGCGCGCAGCAAAGGCGTCGGCGTGATTCAAGACGTGGTGCCCAATCACATCGGCGATGGTCATGTCTGGATGAAAGACCCGCCGACCGCCGATTGGCTCACCTACGGCGGCCGTTACGACCCGACGCGCCACGGACGCACCGCCGTCGCCGATCCTTACGCCGCGCAGAGCGACCGCGACGACTTCACGCAAGGCTGGTTCGCACCGACCATGCCCGACCTCAATCAGCAGCAGCCGCTGCTGGCCACGTATCTCACCCAGAACGCGATCTGGTGGATCGAATACGCCGATTTGTCCGGGCTGCGTGTCGATACCTACGGCTATTCGGACAACGCCTTCCTCGCCGAATGGACGCGCCGCATCCGCAGCGAATACCCGAAGTTCTCGATGGTCGGCGAAGAGTGGAGCGCGAACGCATCGGTCGTTGCCCGCTGGCAGAACGGCTGGGTCGACGGCAAACCCGGCATGCCGAACATGATGGATTTCCCGCTCAGCGAAACCCTGCGCACCGCGCTGAGCGAACCCGAGCACGACTACGCCGGCGGCATGCGGCGTCTGTACGAAGCGATGGTCAACGACCACCTGTACACCGCGCCCACCGCGCTGGTGGCCTTCGAAGGCAATCACGACATGCCGCGCATCTACAGCGTGCTCGGCGACAACCTGCACAGCTACAAGATCGCGCTGGCGTATCTGGCGACCGTGCCACGCATCCCGCAGCTGTATTACGGCACCGAAGTATTGATGACCAGCCCGACCACCCGCGACGACGCCGCCTCACGCCGCGACTTCCCCGGCGGCTGGCCCGGCGACCGCATCAACGCCTTCACCGGCGCGGGCCTGACACCGCCCCAAGCCGAAGCACAGACCTGGCTGCGCACCCTGCTCAACTGGCGCAAGACCGCCACCGCCGTGCACCACGGCCGCTTCCTGCACTACCTGCCGCGCGAAGGCGTCTACGTCTATTTCCGCGACGACGGCGCACAGCGGCTGATGATCGTGCTGAGCCGCAACGACGCACCGGTCGAACTGCGCCTCGACCGCTTCGCCGAAGGCCTGAAAGGCGCCACCGCTGCACGTAACGCCTTGACCGGAACACCGACCGCGCTCGGCGACACCCTCACCGTACCGGCCCACGCCGCCACGATCCTCGAACTCTGCACACCATCACGCACCTGCTGAGCCCGCACAGCCACCCGTAGGAGCGGCGCAAGCCGCGATGCTCTCGCCCTGTAGGAGCGGCGCAAGCCGCGATCGGGCCGCCTTGTACGAGCGGGCCGCCCTGTAGGAGCGGCGCAAGCCGCGACAGATCCTCAACCGCCGCCGCACCGGTCCCGAAAGCCCGACGCGTTTCTCCGCGCACCGCGCCAGTAGATGGAAGCCGAAGGCCCAGAGGGGCGCTTTTCGTGCAGCGCTGCCACAGCTCAGCCCCTCATCCGTCGCTGCGCGCCACCTTACTCCCCGCAGGCGGGGAGAAGGAATAAAGCACAAGCTCTGCGCTTTCCTTCTCCCCGCAGGCAGGGAGAAGGAATAAAGCACATGCGCTGTGCTCTCCTTCTCCCCGCAACGCGGGGAGAAGGTGGCCGAAGGCCGGATGAGGGGCGCTCTTCGCGCAACAGCCTTCACCCACGCCGCATTGCCCGCGAACGCGGTAAAGTCCCCGCACCAACACAGGGGCAACACATAACGTGTTCGAACAGACTTTCAAGAACATCGACGATGTTCTGCACAAGGACGCCGGCTGCACCAGCGAGCTGGACTACACCGAGCAAAGCTCGTGGCTGCTGTTCCTCAAATATCTCGACGCGCTGGAGCAGGACAAGGCCGATGAAGCCAAGCTGCAGGGCGACAGTTACGCCTACATCCTCAGCAAACCCCACCGCTGGCAGACCTGGGCCGCGCCCAAGGGCAAAGACGGCAAGATCGACCACAACAAGGCGATGACCGGCGACGACCTGCGCGATTTCGTCAACGGCAAACTCTTCCCCTATCTCGCCGGCTTCAAGCAGCGCGCCGACGGCCCCGACACCATCGAATACAAGATCGGCGAGGTCTTCAGCGAGATCAAGAACAAACTGCAGAGCGGCTACAGCCTGCGCGACGCCATCGACCTGGTGGACGCCCTGCGCTTCGGCAGCCAGACCGAGAAGCACGAGCTGTCGCATCTGTACGAAGCCAAGATCAAGAACATGGGCAACGCCGGGCGCAACGGCGGCGAGTACTACACGCCGCGCCCGCTGATCCGCGCCATGATCAAAGTCACCAACCCGAAGATCGGCGAGCGCATCTACGACGGTGCCTGCGGCTCGGGCGGCTTTCTGTGCGAAGCCTTCGATTACCTGCGGCCGCTGGCGAAGAAAGCCGCCGACCTCAAGACCCTGCAGACCAAGACCTTCGTCGGCAAGGAAAAGAAAAGCCTCGCCTATGTCATCGCGATCATGAACATGATCCTGCACGGCATCGAAGCGCCCAACATCATTCACACCAATACCCTGGGCGAGAACATCAACGACATCCAGCAGCGCGACCGCTTCGATGTGATCCTGGCCAACCCACCGTTCGGCGGCAAGGAACGACCGGAAGTGCAGCAGAACTTCCCGATCAAGACCGGCGAAACCGCGTTCCTGTTTCTGCAGCACTTCATCAAATCGCTGAAGGCCGGCGGCCGCGCCGCCATCGTCATCAAGAACACCTTCCTCAGCAACACCGACAACGCCTCCACCAGCCTGCGCAAACAATTGCTGGAAACCTGCAACCTGCATACCGTGCTGGATATGCCCGGCGGCACCTTCCAGGGCGCAGGCGTGAAGACCGTGGTGCTGTTCTTCGACAAGGGCGCGCCCACGCGCAAGGTCTGGTTCTATCAGTTGAACCCCGGCCGCAACATGGGCAAGACCAACCCGCTCAACGACGACGATCTGGCCGATTTCATCGCGCGGCAGAAGACCTTCGCCGATTCGGCGCAGAGCTGGTCGGTGGATGTCGCCGACATCGACGGCAAGACCTGGGACTTGTCGGTCAAGAATCCGAACTGTGGCGATGTCGTCGCGCTGCGCACGCCGCAAGAGATTCTGGATGAGATTGCGGCGTTGGATGCGGAGAGTGCTGCGGTGTTGGCGACGATCCGGGGGCTTGTCGCGTGATGTCGCAATGGGACACCAAGCCGCTTGGTGAGGTCTGCACGATCAAGCCACCGAAGGCAGAGGCAAGGACCAAACTTGCTGACGATGACGAAGTGTCTTTTGCCCCGATGGAAGACCTCGGCATTGGCGTTAAGTACATGCAGCCACTCCGTACTCGCCAATTTGGTGAAGTGAGCGGCAGCTATACCTACTTCGCCGATGGTGATGTGCTGTTGGCGAAAATCACGCCATGCTTCGAGAACGGCAAGCTAGGTGTCGCACGCGATCTGAAGAATGGTGTCGGCTTCGGGTCCAGCGAGTACATCGTATTGCGGCCGAATCCATCATTGGATGCTGAATTTCTCTATTACTATCTCGCGCGGCCCGACTTCTTGGAAGAAGGTGCCCGATCAATGACGGGCGCCGTAGGCCACAAGCGCGTCTCAAAAGAGTTCGTTGAAAACTATCAGATTCCACTGCCGCCTGTTTCCGAACAACGCCGCATCGTCGCCATCCTAGACGAAGCCTTCGAGGGCATCGCCACCGCCAAGGCCAACGCCGAGGAGAATCTACAGAATGCCCGTGAGTTGTTTGATGGATGCCTGCAGGCAATATTTTCAAAGTGCGGAAAAGATTGGGTAAGTCAAACGGTACAGCAGTGGGTGGATGACGGTGTTTTGGCGAAACCACAGGATGGCAATCATGGTGAGATTCATCCAGTAAGAGCCGATTACGTCGAATCTGGCGTGCCTTTCATCATGGCAGCAGATTTGATCGAAGGAGTGGTGGACACCGTGGGATGTCGTTTTATCGCCGAAAAGCAGGCTCGGGCGCTTCGTATCGGGTTTGCCAAAAGTGATGATGTGCTGTTATCGCACAAAGGAACTATTGGCCGAGTTGCCATTCTTGATACGCGGCATGATTACGTGGTTCTCACGCCTCAAGTCACCTATTACCGATGTTTGGATAGGAATCGAGTCTTTAACGGCTTCTTGTATTACTGTCTGCTTAGTCCAGAATTTCAAGCTGAGATGGGGCGAATCGCTGGCGCCGGATCAACACGTGCCTACATCGGCATCACCCGGCAGTTGGACTTAAGGATAGTGTTGCCACCTGTCGAAGTTCAGCATGAGATGACTTCTCGCCTTAAGGCCTTTCAGGAATGTTCTGAAAATCTTATCCGCATTTACACGAATAAGATTTCGGCACTCGAAGAGCTCAAAAAATCCCTCCTCCACCAAGCCTTCACCGGACAACTCTAAAGGCATTCAAGGATGAACGAAGCCGAGACCCGCGCCGAGCATATCGATCCGGCTTTGAAGGCCGCAGGGTGGGGCGTGGTGGAGGGCAGCCGCGTGCTGCGCGAGCACCCGATCACGCTGGGGCGCTTGCAGGGCGGCCAGCGCGGCGGGCGCGCGAAGGCCGAGATCGCTGATTTCGTACTGGTGTATCGCAATACCAAACTCGCGGTAATCGAAGCCAAGGCTTGGGACAAGCCCTACACGGAAGGCGTCGGTCAGGCCAAGTCCTACGCCGCCAAGCTGGCCGTGCGCTACACCTTCGCCACCAACGGGCAGGCGCTCTATCGCATCGACATGCACACCGGCGACGAAGGCGATGTCGCTGCGTACCCGACGCCCGACGAACTGTGGGCGCTGACCTTCGCCGAGGCCAACGCGTGGCGCGACCGCTTCGCCGCCGTGCCGTACCCGGACAAGAGCGGCAGCTGGACCATCCGCTATTACCAGGAAGCCGCCGTGCAGCGCGTGCTGGAACGCATCGCCGCAGGCGACGACCGCATCCTGCTGACGCTCGCCACCGGCACCGGCAAGACCTCGATCGCGTTCCAGATCGCGTGGAAGCTGTTCAAGGCGCGCTGGTCGCTGGCGCGCGACGGCGAGCGCCAGCCGCGCATCCTGTTTCTGGCCGACCGCAACAATCTCGCGAATCAGGCCTTCGGCGATTTCAACGCCTTCGCGGCCTTCGAAGAACGCGCACTGGTGCGGATCGCGCCGGACGCCATCGCCAAGGCCGGCAGCGTGCCGCGCAATGGCGCGGTGTTCTTCACCATCTTCCAGACCTTCATGAGCGGCCCGCCGAAAGACGGCCAGCCTTCGGGATACTTCGGCGACTACCCGAAAGATTTCTTCGACCTCATCGTCATCGACGAATGCCATCGCGGCGGCGCCAGCGACGAAAGTTCATGGAGGGACATCCTCGAATACTTCTCGCCCGCCGTGCAGCTGGGCCTGACCGCCACGCCCAAGCGCACCCTCAACGCGGACACCTACAGCTACTTCGGCGAACCGGTGTACGTGTATTCGCTGAAGGACGGCATCAACGACGGCTTCCTCACTCCGTTCAAGGTCGAGCAGATCGCGACCACGCTGGACGAGTACGTCTACACCGCCGACGACCACGTGATCGAGGGCGAAGTGCAGGCGGGCAAACGCTATGAAGAGCAGGACTTCAACCGCATCATCGAGATCAAGGAACGCGAGGCCTACCGCGTGCGGCTGATGATGGACATGATCGACCAGCGCGAAAAAACCCTGGTGTTCTGCGCCACCCAGGTGCATGCGCTGGCGGTGCGCGACCTGATCAACCAGATGAAGACCAGCACCGACCCGCTCTACTGCGTGCGCGTGACCGCTAACGACGGCGCGCTGGGCGACGGATACCTGAAAGCGTTCCAGGACAACGACCTGACCATCCCGACGGTGCTCACCACCTCGCAGAAACTGTCCACCGGCGTGGATGCGCGCAACGTGCGCAACATCGTGCTGCTGCGCCCGGTGGCGTCGATGATCGAGTTCAAACAGATCATCGGCCGCGGCACCCGCCTGTACGACGGCAAGGAGTACTTCACGATCTACGATTTCGTGAAGGCGCATCACCATTTCAACGACACGGAGTGGGACGGCGAACCGCTGGAGCCGCCCGAGCCGGGCACGCCACGGCCGCGCGGCCATCGCGTGGCGGAACCGCCGCCGGACGGCGACTATGGCGATGATGGCGAGGGCGGCGACACGCCGAAGCGGCCGAAAACGCTGCAGATCAAACTCGCCGACGGCAAGGTGCGCAGGATCCAGCACATGACCGCCACCTCGTACTGGAGCGCCGACGGCCGGCCGATGTCGTCCACGGAGTTCATGGAATCGCTGTACGGCGCGGTGCCCGAGTTCTTCAAGAACGAAGACGAGCTGCGCCGCCTGTGGAGCGCCCCCGACACCCGCAAGGCGCTGCTGATGGGCTTGGCGGACAAGGGCTTCGGCCACGACGCGCTGCTGGAGATGCAGAAGATCGTCTATGCCGAGCACTGCGACCTGTTCGACGTACTGGCGAAGGTGTCGTTCGCGGCCGAGCCGGTGTCGCGCGAAGCCCGCGCCGCTGCGGCCAAAGATGCGGCCGAAGTGGCGCTGACCGACCCGCAGCGCGCGTTCGTCGATTTCGTGCTGGCGCAGTACGTTGCGCAGGGCGTGGAAGAGCTGGACCAGGAGAAACTGTCGCCGCTGCTGAAGCTGCGCTACCAGGCACTGCGCGATGCGTTCGATGAACTCGGCGCACCGGAGCGGGTGCGCGAGATTTTTGTTGGGTTTCAGCAACATCTTTATATGAAGCGTTAGGTGTTGATGCTTTGAGCGCCTCGCGAACAGCGCCCCTCATCCGGCGCTTCGCGCCACCTTCTCCCCGCGATGCGGGGAGAAGGTGAGCAAAAGCAGCGAATGCGCCAAGTACCGCGACTGCGGTGAGAGCAGCAAGAGCAGCAAGAGCAGCAAGAGCAGCAAGAGCAGCAAGAGCAGCAAGAGCAGCAAGAGCAGTGCTTTACTCCTTCTCCCCGCCTGCGGGGAGAAGGTGCCCGCAGGGCGGATGAGGGGCGAGCAACGCAGCCGCGATCACAGCCAACGCATCATCGATCCGAAGCAACACATCATCGTTCCAAAGACGCAGCACACGATAGCCCAACTGCTGTAGATGGCGCGTGCGGACATCGTCATAGCTCTGTTGATGGAGATGCTGACTGCCATCCAGTTCGACGATCAGACGGGTCTGTAAACAAACGAAATCCGCGTAGAAACGATCGATCCGATGTTGGCGGCGAAATTTGTAGCCGAGCAAACGGCGATCGCGAATATGCTGCCAAAGTTTGCGTTCGGCCTCGGTCTGCAGGCGACGCAGGTTGCGCTCGCGGACGTGGGGTTGTTGGCCGCGCATTGTGTCGTGCTCCTGGGGAATGCAGAGCATCTTGGCGGCGTGAAGGGTTGGTGGTTATCGCTATTTTCTGATGTGGTTGTAGGAAAAGCCCGCCCCTCATCCGGCCTGCGGCCACCTTCTCCCCGTTTCACGGGGAGAAGGAAAACACTTGCGGCCTTCGGTAGGACCTCGCGCAGAGCCCTCGGGCGCTCATCGGCGCGCGAGGCAATGCCTCGCAAACGCGCCTCTTCGCCCTCGTTTGATGGGGGAAGGAAAACATTTGCGTTGCGCTGTACTCCTTCTCCCCGCATCGCGGGGAGAAGGTGGCCGAAGGCCGGATGAGGGGCGCTGTTCGCGCAGTCTGTGCATGAGTGCAGACTGATTTCCTTCGCGCGCATTCGGTACTTCGCTCGACTCTCGCGCACAGTACCCGCGCAGTCGATTGTCCTGTATCGCGGAGACAACAAAAAACCCGCAGTCGCCTGCGGGTTCTTCGTGCATCTATTCGCGTTGCAGTGCGATCAGACCTGCATCGCCTTCGCCACTTCGGCGGCGTAGTCTTCCACCACCTTCTCGATGCCTTCGCCCACGGCCAGACGCTGGAAGCCGGTGACGTCGGCGCCGGCGGCTTTCACTGCGGCTTCGACGGTCTGCTCGGTGTTCAGCACGTAGGGCTGGCCGTACAGGGTGTTCTCGTTGACGATCTTGGCTATCTTGCCGCCGATGATCTTTTCGAGGATGTCGGCCGGCTTGGTCCTGTCCTTGTCGGTCATCTTCGCCAGTTCGATTTCTTTTTCCTTGGCGATGAATTCGGCCGGGACGTCGCTGGCCTTGTTGTGCGGCGGGTTCATGGCGGCCACGTGCATGGCGATGCCACGGGCCAGCTCGGCGTTGCCGCCTTTCAGTTCGACCAGTACGCCGATCTTGCCGCTGTGCACGTAGGCGGCGACGTTGTCGCTGCTGTCGACGCGGACCATGCGGCGGACCTGCACGTTTTCGCCGACTTTGGAGATCACGGCGGCGCGGGCTTCTTCGACGGTTTCGCCCGAGGCGAGCTTCGCCGACTTCAGCGCTTCCACGTCGGTGGCGTCGGAGGCCAGCGCGGCTTTGGCGACGGCGTCGATGAAGGCCAGGAAGTTGTCGTCCTTGGCCACGAAGTCGGTTTCGGAATTGACTTCGACCAGCACGGCCTTGCCGCCGTCCTGGGCCATCGCGATGCGGCCTTCGGCGGTGACGCGATCGGCCTTCTTGCCGACCTTGATGATGCCCTGCTTGCGCAGCCACTCGGCGGACGCTTCGAGATCGCCGGTGTTTTCGGTGAGCGCTTTCTTGCACTCCATCATGCCGGCGCCGGTGCGCTCGCGCAGTTCCTTGACCAGGGAGGCGGTGATTTCAGCCATTGGGATACCTCAGATGTTGATTGTGTGATGTCGAACGCCTCTCCCATCGGGAGCGGAGCTGGAGCGGGAGAATGCGTGCCGATAGCGCTGCGGATGGCGGGTAACGAGCGACTTCGCCGAACCCTCATCCGGCGCTGCGCGCCACCTTCTCCCGGGGGGAGAAGGAAACATCCGCTGCGGCCGCGCAGTGTTGCGCGACCGCATGACTTGCAGATGACGCGGGGCCGTTACTGGCAGGAGTTTGCTCGAAGCAGATTACTCGGCGGCCGGTGCTTCGCTCGAGGCTTCCGCCTCGGCAGGCGCGGCTGCGGCGACTTCCGGCTTCTTCGCGCCTTCGGGCTTCTTGCCGCCGGGGCCACCCGGGCCACGACCGCGCGGACCGCGCTTGTCGCCCTTGCCTTCGCCATCGGCATCGGCGAAGTCTTCTTCGCGAACCGAAGCGGCCTGCGGCGCGGCGGCCTTGCCTTCCAGCACGGCGTCGGCAGCGGCGCGTGCGTACAGCTGCACCGCGCGGATGGCGTCGTCGTTGCCCGGAATGGCGTAATCGACCAGGTTGGGATCGTAGTTGGTATCGACGACGGCGATGACCGGGATGCCGAGCTTCTTGGCTTCCTTGATCGCGATGTCTTCATGGCCGATGTCGATCACGAACAAGGCATCGGGCAGACGGTTCATTTCCTTGATGCCGCCCAGCGAGGCGAGCAGCTTTTCGCGTTCGCGACGCAGGTTCAGCACTTCGTG
>JBIITV010000023.1:0-41987 GCA_044340325.1 Lysobacteraceae bacterium | reverse complement strand
CGACTTGTGCCCAGGAGCCATCCGCCGATTGCCACAACACATTGCTCCATTGGAACGCGTAAGGCGCTAGTCCGCCGCCCACCATTGCTGTCGCGTACACAGGCTCTCCGCAGCCTTCAGCGAAAGACGGCATCGAAACCCACAGAGGAGAAACAGGTTCATACGCGACCCGGTCGTCGTAGAGTTGTGCCCAGCGGCCGTCGTACCCGCCGTTCTGCCACAAATGCCAGCCCGCGCGCAGCCAATAGCCGGATTCATAGCGCTCGCGAGTATCAATAAAGCCCGAGTGCGCGAAATAATCGTGCTGACGCCAGTAGCTATTCAGAGACGAGTAGTCGCCGCTTGCGTCAGCGCGACTGTAGTTGTCACTGCCGCGACCGAGCCCTTCATATCCGCCGAAATCATCCGAACCTGAAATGCTATCAGCGTTTGTCTCGGCGGAATACCCACCCCAGAACCATCTCTTGGTCAGAATACCATCGCGCCCGTCGGTCTGACTAGAACTCCAAGTGTCGCGGGAGCCCAAGTAGAATCGCTGCAGCCCCGCAGTTATCTGGATGTTACCAATCTCATCGGTGATGGCGCTTTCGAGCTGGATATCCACGCTGGAATCAGCTGTCCAATTGATCCACCAGCTCGATCCAGACCACTGCGTCTGAAATACATCGGCAAGATCCTGCAACTCATAGGTGACGCGCTTGACCTGAGACCACCTCACCGAGTCGTCACGGCCCGCCGCAAGGCTCGCTGCATTGCTGTAGTTGATTGATTGCGCACCCCAAACGGATACAGCATTCGCAGATGTTTCAGGCACCCATAAGTAGTGCACCGACTTTGTGTCGGCATTGCTTATATTGACTCCAGAAGTCGCATTTGTCGCGACGCGCGCACTAATCGTTGCGTAGGAATCTTGCACGAAACGCAACTCGTGGCCGTGCGCGCCACCACTATAGTCGGTATTGTCTTCATCCGCCTGCCAGATCATCAGATGCTTTCCGCTCGCGACTTGCATGAAATTCAGGTCGGGGCTGCCATATCGGCGCATGATGTGATCATTGTGCCTAGTCACCGTGGCATATGAAACATACTCACCTGCAGCACCAGGAACGCCGGCAACTGACCTCACCGCGATCTCGATCCGCTCCCAGTCGTGGATATCGCTCGCTTTTTTGTCCACCGGGTGATAGACGTGGTACAGGAGTACAAGCGACTTGCTGCCGCCTTCCATATACTCGATAACCGAGGAATACAGCGTGGGACGGATCCGCCAATGCTGGTAAGCAGTCGATCCAGTCGACGAGCCCGCCACATACTGTGAGAGCAGGTTGGCCCAGGTGTAGCGGTTGTTGGCGAAATTGCCATCGCGATCAAAATCGTAATTCGCGATCCAGTCGCGACCTTTCTTGCTGCTGCCCTCTTCAGCGCGCTGCATGATGACTGGCGCGTAGTGCTGCAGATAGGCCTTGCGTTCGGCCTGTGTCAGCAACCAGGCTTGAGCGTGGGCAGTGTGCACCGGCAACGCTGCAGTAAACAGCAACAGCGCGGCCAACACCCTACGCAGCACAACGGCGGGCACGGCGAAATGGTCTGTGGGCGCGAACGACCCAAGGCGAGCGGCAAAATTCATACTTCCTCTCCTTAAATAAATCCAATCCGTCAAAGGTGCCATTGCGACAGACCGGACTGCCATGTCGCTGAGGCTCGCATTTTCCGCACATCAAACTGTTTACTGTCAAGCATTGCGCACTCGACAGATAGAACCTCTGCAACATCAGTCTCAAAACCTGCAACCCGTACTATCTATGCCGCGTTTCACCGCCGAGAAGTCGATGGACACGACGGTGGTCGGGGCCGTGATTCATTGTTGACGTTGGAAGATAGAGTTTCGCGGTCGCTCGCCCGCAATTCGAAGATCATGCGCCCTGAAGCGATGCATTTTGAACCATCTCGCGGAATAAACCTTGTCCCCGGCCGTTCCTGTCACTGCAGGCGCAGGAATCGCACGCCCACGGCGGGCTCCAGCGTCTGCAGCGGGACCGTCGTGACTGCCGACGGCTCCGCCTTTCCCCCTCCAGCGAAAGGACAGCCCATGAAGAAGATGCAACGCACACTATTGGCGAGCGCGGTTCTCGTCGCCACTCTGGGCATCAGCGCCCAGACCTTAGCCCGCGAGGCCAGCGAAGCGCCCCGCCGCGAAGACCGCCAGACAGACCGCCGAGAGGACCGCCGTGAAGATTGGCGCGAGGACCGTAGGGACGATCGGCGCGAAGACCGCCCCGACCGTAGCACGGGCCCGCGCAGCGATCACGACGAACCGGGTCACGATATCGATGACGACAATGGCAGCGGCAACGACAATGCCGATGACAACCGTAGCCACGGTCGCGGCGAAGGTCGTGGGCGCGGACGCGGGGGGCGAGGCGACGACTGAATCGTCCTGGCGACCAGCGAAGTTCTATGATGAGCCCGAAGCTGGACGCTTCGGGCTCGTTCCCGTTGTCAACCGAATGAGGGGATTTATGCATCGACATCATCTGTATCGCGCGATGGCAATCACGTTGTGCCTGATGGCACCTGCCTTCGCAGCCCAGGCCGAGACCAAAGTCGACCTGTCCACCGGCATCAGCTATTCATCCGGCGAGTACGGCGACACCACCTCGACCGATGTCCTGGTTGCGCCCTTCTCTGCGAAGATCCGCACCGGCCAGTGGACATTCAAGGCCACAGTGCCGTTCCTGCGCATCGACGGCCCGGCGGACGCCACGGTCGTGCTGGACGACAACGGCGGCGGGCGCGGAGGCAACAGCGGCCCCGGCGGCGGGCGGGACCGCCCCGACGACGATGACGACCCCATCGCCAGCGTCGATCGTAACGAAAGCGGCATCGGCGACACATCACTGTCGGCCACGTATTCGTTCGACGAAATCGGCGGCAGCTCGGCGTATATCGACCTTTCCGGTCGCGTGCGTCTGCCTACGGGCGACGAGGACAAAGGGCTCGGAATCGGAGCCACCGATTACGGCCTGAGCACCGAGATCGGCATCGACAAGGACAGCGGCGGCGGTTACGTGAGTTTCGGCCGGCGCTTTCTCGGCGACGTCAGCGGTCTGCAGCGCGAAGACGGTTGGCAGGCAGGTATCGGCGGCTGGTACAACGCGACCGGGCGTACCTCGCTGGGCGTCGGTTACGACTGGCGCGAAAGCAGCACCGCGACCGGCACCGACCCGGCGGAGATCTACGCATACGTCAACGTGAAGATGTCCGACGCCTGGCGCATCAACGTCAGTGCCAGCGCCGGCCTGAACGATGCAAGCGCCGATTACGGCGCGGGCGTCACGCTGACCTGGCGTGCGACCGGACACTGATTCGCTGCATCGCCGCATCGAAAAACACCCGCTGGTTTCCGGCGGGTGTTTTTTCTGCGCGATTGACCCAGCTACCAGCCTTTCGCGATCAGCGCTGTCTCCTCGGTCGGCGACAGCGGGCCGGTGGCGTCGATCGCATCGACCATTGCCTCGATCGGCGATTCGTCGCCACCCGCAGTGCGATATCCCTCGGTCGCACGCGGCTTCTCGCGCCACGCCGACACCTGCCAACGCTTGCCGGCGCTGCGGCAGGCCACGCCTTCTGCGGAAACAGCACCGTCCGCGACATCGAACTGGCGACAGGGCACACCGTCCTCGCGGCGGAAGGTGAAGAGCACCGTCACACCGTCGCGCGGCTGGCCACTGCCGTTGCGATCGAGCGCTTCATGCAGCTTGTCGGAGAGCGCGAGACCGGAAGCGGAATTCGCCGCCGGCGCATCGATGGCGCCGCGCCAACCGAAACCGATCGCAAGACCAACCACGGTAGCCGCGAGCGCCAGGCCGACCGGTGCCGCGTAGCGCCTCACGTTCGACGCGTGCAGCGGCATGACGTTGCCGGGCCCGTCGGGATTCAACAGTCGTACCAGCGGATCGGCCGCAGCAGCAGACGGCAGCGCGAACGCACGCCGCAGACGTTCGTCGCTCTCGCGCAAACGGTCGAGACGCACGCGGGCACCCGGCTCGCTCAGCAGTTGGTGCTCCAGTGCGGCCCGGGCCTCCGGCGACAGCTCGCCGTCGAGATAGGCGCACAGGACTTCGTCGGTGAGGTTGGCGATATTCATGGCTTGATCGCGCTGATGCGAGAGGAATCGTTGGACAGGCGGCTGACCATCGCCGCGCGGGCGCGGGACAGCCGGCTCATGACGGTACCGATGGGTACTTCGAGCGCGGTGGCGGCTTCCTGGTAGGACATGCCTTCAAGCACGATCAGGCAAAGCACCGAACGCTGTTCTTCCGGCAACGCCAGCATCGCGCGCCTGGCCTGGGCCAGGTCGAGCAGATGTTCGGCGGTATCGCGGCTGTCTTCCAGCACCGCATCCCCGGCCAATTCCAGCGACACGTCCTGATTGCGCTTGGCGCGACGCTCGTCGATCCAGAGATTGCGGATGATCCGGTACATCCAGCTGTCCAGCCGGGTGCCGCGCTGCCATGAGGACTCATGACGCAGCGCGCGCTCCAGCGCCGAGTGCAGGAGATCCTCGCCATCCTGAACATTGCCCGTGACCGACAGCGAAAATCGCCGCAGCCTGGGCAAGAGGGTGACAAGCTCGTCGCGGATCGTAGTCATGACAGCTGCCGTGGGTTTGTCCTACTGTAACGACCCAGGGGCTGGACTATTCCACCCGGGTCGGTATTTTCTTCGTTTGGGCTCGACGAGGTTGGCCATGCGCGTATCGCAAGCGTTCCCGATCGCACTGCTGTTGGCCCTGTTCGCGGCGGGCCCGGCGGGCATCGCGCGCGGTTCGGTTTCACACAACGACCGCGAGCCGCGCATCCGCGACGACCACACCAGCCGCGATGCCATCCGCGATCAGCGCGATGCCGAACGGCGCGAACAGGACATGCGGGACCGCGAGCTCAAGGACGCCCAGGATCTGGCCGAACGCCAGGCGAAGGATGCGGCCGATGCCGTCAAAGACGGCAACGACACCTCGGGCAGCAATAGCGGAAGCTCGGGTTCCGGCAGCGGCAGTTCGGGCTCCGGCTCGGACGACGACAGCTCCGGCAGCAGCAGCTCGAACTCAGGCTCAGGCAGCGACGACGACGATGCGGACGACGATGACGACAGCGGCGGCGATGCCATCGCCGGAAGCGACAGCGGTCGGATCGATGTGGAAAGCGACCAGGAAGGCCGGGAACGGCGCAAAGGCGAGCTGTTGGTCCGTGGCGACAGCATTTTGGCCGAATCGCTGCGCACCGCCGGTTTCGTACGGCTGTCGATACGTCATCTGGCCAATCTCGACCAGTCGGTGATCCGCGTGCGGGTGCGCGACGGCAGCACCTTCGACGCGGATATCGCCTTCCTGCGCGCTTTCCAGGGTGCGATCGATGCGGAACCCAATTACGTTTTCCGTCTTTCCGGCGGCGCAGCCACCGCACCGACAGCAGCGAAGATGCCACCGCCTGCCGCCGTCGACGCCGGCAGCGGCATCCACGTCGGCGTGATCGACACCGGTGCAGACAGCGCCGCACCCGGTCTGGGCGAGCGCGTCGGCAGTTCGCGCGCGTTCGGCGGCCGTTACACGCCGCGCGCACATGGCACCCATGTCGCGCAGATCCTGGTGCGTCAGGGCGTGCGCGTCGATATCGCCGACGTATTCCAGACCGACGCCAGCGGCGCGCCGCTGGCCACTGCCGAGTCGATCGCGCGCGGCATCGACTGGATGGCGTCGCGCGGCGTACCGGTCATCAATGTGAGCATCACTGGGCCTCGCAGCGCACTGCTGTCGGAGGTGGTGGCGCGGGCGATCGCGCGCGGCAGCATCATCATCGCCGCTGCCGGCAATGATGGGCCCGCCGCGCCTCCGGTGTACCCGGCCGCATTTCCGGAAGTCGTCGGCGTGACTGCAGTCGACGCCGACGGTCGCATCTACCGGCGCGCGAATCGCGGCGACCATGTCGATTTCGCTGCCTTCGGCGTACGCGTGCCGGTGGATGCAGGCGGCGGTCGCGTCGAATACATCTCGGGCACGTCGTATGCCGCGCCACTGGTGGCTGCGGCGGTCGCCCGCCGTTATCGCGCGCCGCGTCCGGGCGATAGCATCAGTGAAGTGGGCGCCTTGCGCGGACTCGCCATCGATATGGGCGACCGGGGGCGCGACCCGATCTTCGGCTGGGGACTGGTAGCGCCACCATCGCCCTGATCGCCTTCGGCTGACACATCGCCCCCTCCCGCGCCAGCCTGTACGCCCGTCGCGCCGACGGGGACAATGCGTTCCCGTTGTCCGCACCTTCGAGTTCCGATGTCCGCTTCCGTGCCGCCGTCTTCCGATACGCCCGCTGTCCTCGCCGCGCCGATACGTTCCCCCGCGTCCATCGCGACAGTCATCGCCCAGACCATCGCCGATGAGATCGCTGCAAGACCGGCTCAGGTCCGCGCAGCAGTCGAGCTGTTGGACAGCGGCGCGACCGTGCCATTCATCGCCCGCTATCGCAAGGAAGTCACGGAGGGCCTGGACGACACGCAACTGCGCGATCTCGAAACGCGGTTGTCGTATCTGCGCGAGATGGAAGAGCGCCGCGATGCGATCCTCGCCTCCATCGCTGAGCAGGGCAAGCTGACCAGGCCGCTGTTGGACGATCTGCTCGCCGCCGACAGCAAATCGCGGCTGGAAGACCTGTACTTGCCGTACAAACCCAAGCGCCGCACGAAAGCCCAGATCGCGCGCGAGGCGGGGCTGGAACCACTGGCCGATGCGATCCTCGCCGATCCGTCCGTCGCGCCCGAAGAACGCGCAAAATCTTTCGTCGACACCGACAAGGGCGTCGCCGATATCGCCGGCGCATTGGACGGCGCGCGCGCGATCCTGATCGAGCGCTTCGGCGAGGACGCGGCGCTGGTCGGCGAACTGCGCACCTGGCTGCAGGCCAAGGGCGTGCTGCGCGCGAAAGTCGTCGCCGGAAAAGAAAGCGAAGGTGCGAAGTTCCGCGACTACTTCGACCACAGCGAATCATTGGCGAATATTCCCTCGCATCGGATGCTGGCGCTGCTGCGCGGGCGGCGCGAGGACATGCTGTCGGTGGATCTGGAACCGACGACCGATGTCGAACAGGGCAACGCCTACGCCGAAGGCCGTGTCGCGCTGGCCGCCGGCATCGCAATGCAAGGCCGCGCCGCCGACAAGTGGCTGGTCGATACCTGTCGTCTTGCATGGCGCGCACGCCTGCTGATGACGCTGTCGCTCGACCTGATCGGCGCTGCGCGCGAAAAGGCCGAAAACGAAGCGATCTCCGTGTTTGGAGACAATCTCAAGGACCTGCTGCTCGCCGCGCCGGCAGGTCCACGGGCCGTGCTCGGACTTGATCCCGGCCTGCGCACCGGTGTGAAGGTCGCGGTGGTCGACGCCACCGGCAAACTGGTCGCCACCGACACAATCTATCCGCACGAGCCGAGGCGGCAGTGGGATGGTTCGATCGCGGCGCTGAAACGTCTGTGCGAAGCGCACAAAGTCGAACTGATCGCGATCGGCAATGGCACCGCGTCGCGCGAGACAGACAAACTCGCCGGCGAACTGATGGCCAAGTATCCGGAACTCAAACTCGCGAAAGTGGTGGTCAGCGAAGCCGGCGCATCGGTCTATTCGGCCTCCGAACGCGCCGCGCGCGAGTTCCCGGACCTCGATGTCAGCCTGCGCGGTGCGGTGTCGATCGCGCGCCGGCTGCAGGATCCGCTCGCGGAACTGGTGAAGATCGAACCCAAAGCCATCGGTGTCGGCCAATACCAGCACGATGTGAATCCGTATGCGATGGCGCGCGCGCTGGACGCCCGCGTCGAAGACTGCGTGAACGCGGTCGGCGTGTACGTCAACACAGCCTCGTCTGCACTGCTGGCGCGCGTCGCCGGCCTCAGCGCGGCGGTGGCGGAGAACATCGTCGTGTATCGCGACGAACACGGCGCATTCGCATCGCGCCGCGAACTGCTGAAAGTACCGCGCCTCGGCGAGAAGACCTTCGAGCAGTGCGCCGGCTTCCTGCGCATCGCCGACGGCGACCAGCCGCTGGACGCCTCGGCCGTGCATCCGGAAGCGTATCCGGTGGTCGAACGCATCGTGAAAGCCAGCGGGCGACCCATCGCGCAGCTGATCGGCGATACCGCGACGCTGCGCGGGCTGAAGCTGGAGCAATTCATCGACGACCGCTTCGGCCTGCCCACGGTGCGCGACATCGTCGGCGAACTGGAAAAGCCCGGCCGCGACCCGCGCCCCGCGTTCAAGGCCGCACGCTTCGCCGATGGCATCGAAAAATTGTCGGATCTGCAGCCGGGCATGGTGCTGGAAGGTGTGGTCACCAACGTCGCCGCGTTCGGCGCCTTCGTCGATATCGGCGTGCACCAGGACGGTCTGGTCCACATCTCCGCGCTGTCCGACAAGTTCGTCAAAGACCCGCGCAGCGTGGTGAAAGTCGGCGACGTGGTGAAAGTGAAAGTGATGGAAGTCGACGCACCGCGCAAACGCATCGCGCTGACCTGCCGACTGGATGATGTGCCGGGCGAAACCCGCGGCGGCAAGCGCGATGAGCGCAGCGGCGCGGGCACACGGCCTAACGCCAACAACGATCCACGCAACAACGCGAGCAATGACCCACGCAATGCACGCGGCGCAGCGCCGAAACCGCGTCCCGGCAACAGTGCACCGCCTGCGAATACCGCGATGGCCGATGCGCTGCGGGGGTTAAAGCGCTAGACATCGGCACCCCGCTCCCGAAGGAGCGGCTTCAGCCGCGACCCGCGACAGTTACAACAAACCAAGGTCGCAGCTAAAACATCTTCGATTCAAGTAAAAACAACCTCCTTTGCTTGCGTAACGCACAAGCTCCCCTCTCCCACCTGCGGGAGAGGGTTAGGGTGAGGGCGCCATGCGCAGCAGACCGCGCCCCTGTGTATGCTTGGGCGCGGGGGGATCGGGATGTCCTGTGCGTGCAGCCGCAGACCTGCTGTCGTCAGTGCCGACCCGGAACCGCCGCCCGATCCGCTGGCTGTTCAAAGGAAGGAAGGCATGGCTGCGCACTTCGATCTCATCATCACCACGGATACGGCGAACCGCATCGCCGAATTCCAGCTTCGCGACGCGGATGGCAGACAGCTCGCCTTCCGCCAGACCGATTTCAGCGCACTTACCGAGGGCCAACGGGATGCGCTATTCGACCTGCGCAACTACCTGCGCATATACGTCCAGGAAGGCAACGAAGCCGCCGCCGTTGCCGAAGTCGGCGTATGCATCGCGGAGGACGTGCTAGGGCCGGAGATCTTCGAAATCCTGTGGCGCTCGCAGTCGCAGCGCGCACTGCGCATTCAACTGCCCGGTGCAACGCAACAGGACAATCCACTCGCCGCCATGCTGGCCCGGGTACCGTGGGAAATCGCCCGCCCCAGCGCCGAACAAGAGACGCTTGGCGAGCGCAACCTGCTGGTCCGCATCGTCCATGACACACATGCGCCAGCCACGCAGCCGCTGGAACTGAAACCCGACGAAGCCCTGCGCGTGCTGTTCGTGTTTGCCGAGGCGCGCGGCTCACGTCCACTCGGTGCACGACAGGAACGGCAGGCCTTGCTGCACATGTTGGAGAAAGAGGTCTATCCGCAGCGCCGCGTGGTCGCGCACTTCCTCACCCACGGCGTCACCCGCGAGCGGCTGCAAGCCCAGATCGTCGAAAACGGCGGCTATCACGTCGTCCACTGGAGCGGCCACGGGCATCTGAATCTGCTTGAGCTGAGCAAGCCCGGCGGCAGCAAGGATCATCTCTCCGGCGAAGAGGTGCTCGATCTCTTCACCGACGCGGGCGGTTTCCTTCCAAGGCTGTTCTTCCTCAGCGCCTGCCATTCCGGCGACATCCTGCGGGTAGAGGACTGGAACGATTTCATGGCGATCGCGCAGGGCAAGGAGCCGGGCACCAAGGCTGCGGACACCAACACAAGAAAGCTCGATCTGCAGGAACAACCCGGCTTCACCGGCACCGCCCACGCCCTGCTGCGGGGCGGCGTGTCCTCGGTCGTCGCGATGCGCTATGCCGTGGGCGACGACTACGCGCGGGAGTTGGCTGTGGAGTTTTATCGGGCACTGCTGGCGCATCCTCAGCCGAAGAACGCAGGCGCCGCACTCAATCTCGCGCGGCAGGCAATGTTGGACACCAATCAACACAACGCCGCCCAGTTCGCCATCTGCGATCACGCCACCCCGGTGCTCTACGGCGAAGAAGATCCGCGCCTCACGCTGTTGAAGGGGCGCAGCCCGGAGCTCAATCCACGCAATCCGCGCTTGCATCAGATCACCGAGCTAAGCACGGCGAGCCACGAACACTTTGTCGGCCGCACCTGGGAACTCGCGGGGCTGGGCGCGGATTTCATCGGCGCCAGCACCGGCGCCGAGGTGAAGCCAGTGGCCGTGATTGCCGGCTTGGGCGGGATGGGCAAGACCGCGCTGGTGGCTGAAGCGCTGGCGCTGTGGGAGACGCGCTTCGAGTGGGTGCTGCTTTATCAAGCTAAGCCGAATGCGCTGGGTTTCGATGGTTTTTTGCGCGATGCGCATCTGAAACTGATGGGCGAACTCGGCCGCTATCACGACCATGTGAAAGCCCGCCCCGCCGACGCCATCTATCGCGACGCGGACGACAGCTTCACCGCTATAGCGCGTTTGGAGCGGCTCACCCGCAACCTCATCCGTGCGCTGACCGATGAACCCATCCTGTTGGTGCTCGACAACTTCGAAACCAATCTCAAACAGCAGCGCGAAGGTGAAACGGCCACCGCCTGCCAGGACCCGGCCTGGGACCACTGCCTCGCCACGCTCGCCCGCGAACTCGTCGGCACGCCGTCGCGCGTGCTCATCACCTGCCGTCGGCCGTTGGCGGCCTTGGCCAACGGTGCGGCCTATCCAGTCCCACTCGGCCCGCTGCCGCCATCGGAAGCGGCGCTGTATCTGCGTGCGCATCCGGCCCTGAACGCGATGATCTTCGGCACGGATGATGACGAGCGCGAACTGGCGATGCGGCTGCTGAATGCCAGCCGCTTCCACCCGCTGCTGATGGACCGCCTGGCGCGGCTGGCGGCCGAACCCACCCTGCGCCCGCAACTGCTGCAGGCGTTGGATACATTGGAAAAGACCAAGGACTTCGCCCAACTGCCGGCGCTGTTCGCAACGCGCCATGGCGATCAGAAGGAGCTGGCCTACCTCAACGACGCGCTCGCCGCCTCGCTGGATCAGCTCATCCGCGATGCCGGCCCAGACGCCAAACGCCTGCTGTGGATGATTGCGCTGGCGAATGATCCGGTGGCGTTGGAACTGCTCGCAGCCGTTTGGAGCGGCGAAAGCCACGAACAGCAGGTACTCCGGCAAATTAAACAAATGCTCGACGTGCTGCCGTCTCTGCCGGAAGAGCTTCAGGAACAACTCAAAGCGCTGCCACCCGAACCACCACCTCAACCCGACATTGCGCCATTGCTTTGCCAACTGATCAGCGTCGGACTGGTCACCGAAGAACGCACAGGCCCGGATGATGCCAACCCCGACCTGAGCTGCCACGAGCTGGTCCGCGAACGCATCCATACCTGGATGGCGCAGCAGCCGCAAGACCAAGGCGCACTGACCGAGAATGCCATCCGCCTCGCCTATGCCGAGCGGCTGGCGGCATTCTTCAATGCACTCCAGCACCAGAATATGAGCCTCGCCCTGCGGGCCGGCAGCCGCGCCTTGGTCTATTACGTGCAGGCGGAAGCCTGGGACCAGTTGGTCGGGTTCACCGGCAATCTCGTCAACAGCACCAGAGACCCACAGTTGCTGGAGGCACTGGTTCCGCATCTACTGGGCGCTGCCGCGACCGCGCCCAATGACCGAACACGCTGGTCATGCTTGTGCTACGTCGCAGACGCGCTGGACCAGGCGGGTCGACAGGATGTCAGCCTGACCTTTTTCGAGCAGGCCGCAACGCTTGCCCGTGCTGCCACCGAAGCGGGAGAGAACGGCACTCAGCAAGCTTGGTCAGACCTCGCCATGATCACTGGCAACTGGGCGAGTCCACTTATCAAAACTGGCAATTTCGATGCCGCTCGTGCGCGCCTGCTTGAGTCGGCGGACGCATCGAAGAACGCAGGGCGCCCGGCTGTCGATGTGATCGCCAACGAACTAGAGGCCTTGCGCATCGATATCGTGCACGAGAAAGTAGATGCGGTCTTGCCCCAGATCCAAATGCGGCTGACACAGATAAAAACTTGGTGGCAACTGCATCTCGCTGGCCAGGTAGTACCCGAAGCCCCAGATGCCGTGCCGCTAGCCCGCGCATTGATCAGCGCGCTCGATGTTGCCCGTCAAGCGGACTTCGCACGCAAGGACTGGGAGTCAGCCTTGAGCCGTCTGGAGACCACGTTAGAAGTCAAGCAAACACTGCAACGTCCAGCTGAGGACATCGGCGTGACGCGGATGAAGCGGGCAATCGTGTTGATGGAGATTCCGGGGCGGCTGGATGAAGCCAAAGCAGAGCTGGAAGCCTGCTTCCAACTGTTCCAGAACATGACGGACTTGAGGGCCAAGGTACTCACCTCCCTCGCCATCCTTTTCGCTGCAGAAGATGATATTGGCCAGGCCATCGCCCAGCAGCGCCGCGGGCTGGCACTCAGCGAGCAGTTGCCCGATCCCACCGATCGTGCGACTTCGCACAATAATCTGGCCAACTACCTTGAACGACGCGGCTTTCCTGCTGATCTCACCGAATTGCTCCTCCACCAGCTTGCGGCCCTGCTCTACCGCCTCGTCATGGCGCATGGGCAAGACTTGCAGACTTCATTCCACAACTACGCCGTCTACATGCGCCGCGCCCACGCCGCAGGCACCGAATTCACCGCGCCCCGCGTAGCCGACCTGCTCGCCGACCCTGCCTTCGCCTCGCTCGAACTGTGGCTTCGCCAGCAGCAAGAACCATTGGACGCACTGCAAGCAAAGGTCGACCACTTCCTCAACCAAGCCCGCCAAGCCGCCTTCTCCGCCGAGGACACACCATGACCACCCTCACGGCCCTCACCGACCTCATCGCCCAGCTCGAAGCCGCCGCGCAGGCCGGCGATCGCGAACGGGCGCGCGAACTTCTTCGGCAGGTGCAACAGCAATTGGTGCAGGAGCGTCACGACCTTGATGCCGTCGAACGGCGCGTCCGGGCGATGGCGGCGGAATTGGATCGCCCCACCGCTTCGGCTGAGCTCAAGCTCGCAGACATCTTCAAGACCGAGCGCATCATCGTCGGCACCGCGGCGGACACCGGCACGGTCTTTCCGGTCTTGTTCGGCACCAACCGCAAGCCGGACGGGCTCGGCGGCTTCGGCACCGCACGCAACGACCGCACCACGCGCGGGCGGGCCGAAGTGTTCGTGCCGGAAGGCCATCGCTTCGGCGAGATCGGTACGCCATTTTGGAAAAAACTGCTGCGCTTCGATCTGCGCGACGACACGCTGCGGCTGCAGCAGGTGAGCACGCTGTCGCACGACGCGTGGCTGGTCGAACTCCAGCAAACCATGCGCGATGCCGAGGCCGCTGGAGAACCATCGCATGCGCTGGTATTCCTGCACGGGTTCAACGTCACCTTCGAAGAAGCCGCGATCCGCGCGGCGCAGATCGGGATGGATCTGGCGGTGCCGGGCGCGACCGCGTTTTTCAGCTGGCCCTCGCGCGGCAACGTGGTGGATTACCCGGTGGACGAAGCCAGCATCGAAGCCAGCGAACAGGCGATCACCGATTTCCTGGTGGACTTCACCGCGCACTGCGGCGCGCAGAAGGTGCACATCATCGCGCACAGCATGGGCAACCGCGGCCTGCTGCGCGCGCTGCAGCGCATCGCCGCGAACGCCGAGACGCGCGGCAAGGTGACATTCGGCCAGATCTTCCTCGCCGCGCCGGACGTGGATCGCGATCTGTTCCTGAATCTGGCCGCGCTTTACGCCGAACACGGCGAACGCACCACGCTCTATTCCTCCGACGGCGACCTGCCGGTGCATGTGTCGTCGAAACTGCACGACGCGGCCCGCGCCGGCTACTTCAAGCCGTACACGGTGGCGCAGGACATGGACACCGTCGCGGTGCCGGATTTCGACCTCGATCTGCTGGGACATTCGTACTTCGCCCAGGCCGAAGCGCTGCTCTATCACATGCGCGATCTGATGTTGAACGGCAAGGCCACCGTCACCACCAGCCGGCTGTTGCCGGTGACAGAGAACGACTTGAGTTTTTGGAGGCTGAGGCGCTAGCGTGGCGCCTCAAGAGCAAGTTGAATGTTTTGTGAGCCTTGCGTGAAGCGACTTCCGCGAACTTCCGAGACAACACCGAAGAAGTCGGCGATGGTGCGACTACCCGGTCGTGCAAACCTCTGCGTCACTGTGGGAGGGGCTTCAGCCCCGACAGATCCCCAGCGATAAAGGCGTCGGGCCTGAAGGCCCTCCCACAGTGATGTCAGTTGTTGCATCAAATTCAACTTATTCCGGGAAACCACGCTGGCGCCATTCGCCCACTGGCATCGCGCTGTCGCTCGCAAACACAAACAGCATAGGCAGAAGATCGGCACTGACGCGATTGGCCCGATAGCGCTTGGCGCGGCTCGGCACTGCCGCAAATCACCATCGGTGTCGCCTCAGGTGAACACACCCTCGCGCAGCCATTTGGTCGCGACCCATTTCTCGCCGGCGATCACCGGCGCGCCGCCGTGCAGGGTTTTCGTCGAGGGATGCGGGCGGTCGTAGCTGAAGAACAGCGCGCAGCCGCGCTTGGCCGCGAAGCGCAGCCCCAGATGCGGAAAGATCGTTTCGCCGCCGCGCTCGGGTTCGCGCAGATAGATCAGCAGGGTTGCGATGCGCTGGCCGCCGCGGGCGAGCAGCGCCGGCGCGGCGTCCGCTGCGGGATCGAAATAGTCGTAGTGCGGCTCATAACGATCGCCGGGCCTGTAGTGCAGCATCTGCAGGTGCTCGCCCTTTTCGACCGGCCATGCCAGCAAATGCGCGATGCGCGCTTCGATCGTGCGCACCAGCGGATTCTCGCCGCGGCCGAAGAACATGCCGCGACTGGTGCGGATGACATCCAGCTTGTTGTCGCCGGTCTTCAGATCGGTGGTGAGCGAACGCTGCATGCGCGGCCGCGCCGTTTCCACCAGACGGTCGCATTCGTTCTTGCTGAGGAAGTCGCCGAACAGCACGATCTGCGGGTCGGGCAATGTCACCAGCACCGACACCTTGCGATCGCCGGCATCCAGAAACATCGGCGCGCCGTCGAGCGCAGGTCTCGGCATGCTGGGTGCGCTGGCAGAGGTGCTGGCAACGGATGGATGCTCCGATGGTTGCGCGGACGTCGCCGCCAGCATCGTCTGCACGCCGGCTCCGTTCGCGCGTTCCGCCATCGCTCTTGCGATCAACTCCATGGCGATATCACGCCCCCAGCCGCGTCCGGACATCGACTGCATCAGCGCGTGCGTGGATTGACCGGCGCGGAGCTGTTGCACAAGCCAGCGGGAGATGTCTCGATAATCGGCGTCGGCCATGGCTGCTCTTGGATTGTTCGTCGTTGCGGGTCGATTCTGCGGCACTTGTCGATTCGCCGCAGTGGCGGCTGTGAATCGCCGGAGAGGGTCTCTAGAATGTCGGCATGCCCGTACCTTCCGCCATCATCGCCGAAGATTGTATCCGCCTCTCCGTCGCCCCGATGATGGACTGGACCGATACCCACTGCCGCAACTTCCATCGCCTGCTCGCACCGCACGCGCGTCTGTACACCGAGATGGTGCATGCGAACGCGGTGATCCACGGCGACCGGACGAAACTGCTGGCGAAAGACGCGAGCCAGCATCCGGTCGCGCTGCAGCTCGGCGGCAGCGAGCCGGCGCTGCTGGCGCAGGCGGCACGCATCGGCGCGGAGCACGGGTTCGATGAAATCAATCTCAACTGCGGCTGTCCCTCCGACCGCGTGCAGGCCGGACGTTTCGGCGCATGCCTGATGCGCGAGCCGGCGCTGGTCGCGGACTGCGTGGCAGCGATGATCGACAGCGCGCCGTCGACGCCGATCACGGTGAAATGCCGCCTCGGTGTCGACGACGATCACGAATGGGATCGCTTTGTCGAATTCATCGATACCATCGCAACCGCAGGCTGTCGCATGTTCGTGATCCACGCGCGCAATGCCTGGCTCAAGGGGCTGTCGCCGAAAGAGAACCGCGAAGTGCCGCCGCTGCGCTACGACTGGGCCTACCGGCTCAAGCGCGAGCGTCCGCAGCTGCAGGTAATCGTGAATGGCGGGATCGCCGATTTCGCCGAAGTCAGTGCGCATCTGGAGCACACCGACGGTGCGATGCTCGGGCGCGCCGCCTATCACGACCCCTATCTGCTGCACCGGCTCGACGCGGACGGGTTCGATGGCGAAATACGCTCACGCGGCGAGCTGCTTCGCGCGTGGCGGCCGTATGTCGAAACCCAATTGGCCAACGGCATTGCGCTGAAACACATGACCCGCCACATCCTCGGTCTGTTCCACGCCGAACGCGGTGGGCGCGCGTTCCGGCAGATCCTCAGCGAAGGCGCGCATCGCCCCGGCGCGGGCTGGTCGCTGATCGAACAGGCATTGGCCATCACCGAAACGTCGCACGAGCGCGCAGCTTGACGGCCCACCCAACTGGATTGGACTTCGCATGCTGACCCGCGACACCGCCGCCTTCCTCGACATCGCCCGCGCCTGCCCACCCGATTTCGGTCCTGCGACCGCAAAAGCCGCGTTCCTGGTCGCGCCGGACGGCTTCGTCCTGGCCACGGAATCGGCCAGCGACAACCGCTACATGGCCGAGGCCTCCGCCTTCGATGCTGCACGCGCCTCGGCGCAACATCGCGACCTGCAGCGCGCGCTCTCGGCGGAACTGCCGGTGATCTGTTTCGCCGGCGACCCCGCGACGCCCGACGCCGTGTTTCCCAACAACGTCTTCGCGACGGCGCCAGGGCGGCTGATCGTGGGCCGCATGCGCCATCCCGTGCGGCAACGCGAGGCCGCCCGCACCGACATCCGCCGGTTCTTCACCCAATCGCTGGGCTGCGACGAAATCGATCTTTCTTCACAGCCGCACCCCTGCGAGCTGACCGGCGCGCTGGTCATCGATCGTGCGCGTGGGCTCGGCTTCTGCGGGCTGTCGGAACGCTGCGACGAAGCCGGCGCGCGGCTGATGCACGATGCCTTCAGCCTGCGCGCCACGCTGATGTTCGACCTCGCACCCGGCGAATACCACACCAATGTCGTGCTTGCGGTGCTGGCCGGCCGCGCCGCGCTGATCTGTCCCGATGGCTTCGCCGAGCCTGCGGTAGTCGATGCCACTGGCCATCTCTACGCAGAGCATGCCATCCGCCTGTCGCCGGCGGAACATGCCACGTTCGCCGGCAATGCGATCGCGTTGAGCGGCGATCGCGTCTGGATGAGCGCTGCGGCGGCGCGTGAACTGTCGAACGCTTCGCGTCAATCGCTGACCGCTGCGGGGTTCGCCGTGCATAGCGTAGCCATCGACGCGATCGAAGCTGCAGGTGGCTCCTTGCGCTGTTGCGTGGGCGAGATCTACTGACATCCTTTGGCGAACTATTGATGGATTCACTGAACTCCGGCTACCGGCCGGACAGGCTTAAGAAAAAGTTAAGGACGGATTCACCGCCTGACGACAAGAATGCCCGTCCAAAGCGCGATGATGCATCCCGTCATTGCCGACCCTTCGAGAGCTCCCGCCCATGCCGTTGTCCCGTCGCCTCCTGCCGCTGACCGTTCTGGCGATCGCCATGACCAGCACCTCCCTGCCGGCAATGGCACAGCAGGGGAACGGCTCGCGCGCGGAACGCACCCCGCCGCCGGCAGAACCCGCGCGTCCGCAGCAGAGCGACACGCTGTCCGATGCAGTCCGCAGGATCGAGCGGTCCAACCGCGGTCAGGTCCTCAGCGCCGAGCGCATGCAGTTCGACGGCCGCGATGTGAACCGAATCAAGGTCGTCGATGACGCTGGCCGGGTTCGTGTTTACATGGATGACGCCCAATCGGGCAGCGAGCCGCGCCGCCCGCCCGGACGCAACGACGACGCGCCACGGCGTCGCAACAGCGACGACTGACCCGCTCACGGGTGGTGTGGGCCATCCGCACCAATCTTCCGGGTCGAATAAGCGAAATCTGAACAGACCGTCCGTCCGTCGCTCGGTCGTCGCCCCGCACGGCTATGCTCCGTAACTGAATGAGACGCTGGCATCTCCGCCAGCCTTGGAGCGATCAATGCGCATTCTTCTGGTCGAAGACGAAGCCCCCCTCCGCGAGACCCTGGCCGCAAGGCTGAAACGCGAGGGCTACGCGGTCGATACCGCACAGGATGGCGAAGAAGGCCTTTACATGGGTCGAGAGGTACCGTTCGACATTGGCATCATCGACCTCGGCCTGCCGAAGATGTCGGGAATGGAGTTGATCCAGGCCCTGCGCGCCGAAGGCAAACAGTTTCCGGTACTGATCCTCACCGCCCGCTCCAGCTGGCAGGACAAGGTCGAAGGCCTGAAACAGGGCGCCGACGACTACCTCGTCAAGCCTTTCCACGTCGAAGAGCTGCTCGCCCGCATCAACGCGCTGGTCCGCCGCGCTGCCGGCTGGAGCAAACCGGCGCTGGAATGCGGCCCGGTCACCCTCGATCTGGCCGCGCAGACCGTGAGCGTCAATGGCGGCAACGTCGACCTGACCAGCTACGAGTACAAGGTTCTCGAGTACCTGATGATGCATGCGGGCGAACTGGTATCGAAGGCGGATCTGACCGAACACATCTACCAGCAGGATTTCGATCGCGACTCGAACGTGCTCGAAGTCTTCATCGGCCGGCTGCGCAAGAAGCTCGATCCCGATGGCGCACTCAAACCGATCGAAACCGTGCGTGGCAGGGGTTATCGCTTCGCGATCGCGCGTACCGGCGAGGCTTGAATCCGATCATCCCGTTCCGCCTTCGGGGCCGCGCGCTGACGCGCGGCCTCGGCGCGTATGGAGCCCCGGACGCGCGACATGGCCACCCATGAACGTCTTTACCACTGGCGTCCGCGCTCGCTGCAGACGCGGCAGCTGCTGGCGGCCAGCCTCGGTCTGATCGCGTTTCTGGCACTGGCCGGCTACGCGCTCGACCGCGCCTTCATCAACACCGCCGAGGACACGTTGCGCGCACGGCTGCGTGACTATGCGCTCACCGTCGCCGGAGAAACCGAGTTCAGCCGAGGCGGCGATCTGGTGCCGCCCTATGAAGACAGGTTGCCGGATCCCCGCCTCAAACGCCCCGGCAGCGGACTATATGCACAGATCGTGCTCAGCTTCACGCTGTGGGATTCGCCATCCGCAAAAGGCCCCGAGCTGCCCTCGGTCACGCTGCTCAAGCCCAGGCAGGAAATATTCGAAGGCCCGCTGACCATCACCCGCGCCAACGGCGAAACCAGTCAGGCCTACCGCTACGGCTATGGCCTGGTGTGGTCGGGCGATGCGCTGTCGGACGAAGTGCCCTACAGCATCTACATCATCGAGGACACAGCGCGGCTGCAGAGCCAGCTGACCGTATTCCGGCGCGCACTTTGGGGCTATCTCGGCGGCGTCGGCGTGCTGCTGCTGTTGCTGCAGGTCGCTGTACTGCGCTGGAGCCTGTTCCCGCTGCGCCGGGTGATCGACGAACTCAAGCGAGTACAGCGCGGTATCGCCACGCGCATGAGCGAGCGCCATCCGCGCGAACTCGAACCTCTCACCGAAAGCATCAATGCGTTCATCGAGAGCGAACGCGAGAATCTGGAACGCCAGCGCAACATTCTGGCCGATCTGGCGCACAGCCTGAAAACGCCACTGGCGGTGTTGCGCAGCCGGATGGACAGCGGCACCGATGGCCCGGAACTGCGCGCCGAACTGGACGAACAGCTCAAACGCATGAACGATCTGGTCGGCTACCAGCTGAGTCGCGCGGCATCGGGCGGACACAAGTTGTTTGCAGCACCGCTGGCAATCGAAAGCAACGCCGAGGAAATCGTGCGCGGACTGGAGAAGGTCTATGCGACGAAGGGTGTGCTCTGCGAGTTCGAGATCGACGCCGATGCGCGCTTCTACGGCGAGAAAGGCGACCTGCAGGAACTGCTCGGCAATCTGTTGGAGAACGCGTTCAAATGGGCGAACGCGCGGGTGCTGCTGAGCGCGAAGGCGGGTGCGACCTTACCCAATCGCCGTCCCGGCCTGATGCTGACGGTGGAAGACGATGGTCCCGGCATTCCGGCGGAGAAGATCGCGCTGGTGCTGCAGCGCGGCGTGCGCGGCGACGAACGCGTGCAGGGCCACGGGATCGGCCTGGCGATCGTGCAGGATATCGTGCGCAGCTATCGTGGCGAGCTGCACGTCGGCGCATCGGAAGAACTCGGCGGGGCGCGCTTCGAGGTTACGCTACCGCCGGGGCTGTGACGCGCCCTCACCCGACCCCGGGCCACCCTCTCTCCGTGTGCGGGAAGAGGGAAACGGCATAGGGAAACGGCGTTGAGCCGAGCAATCAGATCAGCGGCGAAGGGCCGTAAAAACGTTCTAGGTGCGCGGCAATGGCCGGCATCTCATCACGCAGCAGTCGCGGCGCGCTGAAGTGGTATTCGCTGCAGACGGCGAAAAATTCGTCGGTCGCCTCGGCGGCGTAGGGATCGATCGCAGTCTCGCGCCCGGCATCCACATCGGTCACGAGCGCATCGTATGCCGACTGGAAATCACGCGCCCATGCACGCTGCCAGTCGCGTGGCAGCGGCGGTGTACCGTCGATCGCGCCATCGAGCATGTCGAGCTTGTGGGCCATTTCGTGCACGACGACGCAACAGCCGGCAGCGGGGTCCGCCAGATCGGCCTGGACATCGGCCCACGACAGAATCAGCGGGCCCGCGTCCCATGCCTCGCCGCTAAGCTCATCCTCGCCCAGATGCAGCACGCCGGCAGCGTCGACATGATCACGCTGCACCCGGAAAGCGTCGGGATAGACGATCAGCTGCGACCAGCCGTGCATGCCTTGTTCGCCGAATTCGAGCAGCGGCAGACAGCACAGCGCAGCGAGCGTGCAGCGCTGATCCGGATCGAGGGTCAACCCATCCACTGGCGTGATGGTTTTGCGGTGCAGAAACTGCGCGGTCAGCCCGCGCAGGCGGATTTCACGGTGCGTGTCGAGCGCCGAGATCCAGGGCACTGAAGCACTGACCCTGCGCCATTGCGCGGGATCGATCGGTTCGGGTCGGAGGAACAGTCTGCGAAGCCAGCGCAAGCGGCGTGCGCCGGCAGGATTCAGCGGAACATACCGGGCAGGAAACGGTGCCAGCGCGGCGCGCGCCCAGGCGCGGCATCGGTCGCGCGAGTACCGGAACGCGACTTGCCCGCTGCAGGCGCGGCAGTGCGCTTGAAGGCGGCGGGTTTGGTTGCGGTACCCGCCTGGTCGCCGGTCGCCGCACCGGGGTCGGGGCATTCGATGGCCCCTTCGTTGGCATTGAGCAGCGGCGAGGTGCGTGCGGCCACCGGGAAGCTGACCAGCGCGAGCAGGGTCAGCGTGAATGGGACGAGGTGGGAGCGGCGCATGGCGTATTCCGTCGTGAACCATCGTGGCGAAGGCCAACCTTAGACGCCGACTATAACCCGGATGTGACGATCCTGCAGCGGACGAACACTGCTGCACCGCAACACACGAAACCGTTGCAGTTGCGGCAGACTTATAGAGTGAACACTGTCTCCCCAAGCCCGCTGCCGGGCGAAGCCGATGCTTCCGGCCGCGCAGAAGCGCCGGACGTCCAACTGACCGCGCCGACCCTGCGCCGGGCGCTGATCTCGGGTGCGCGCCGGGTGATCGCCGGGCGCGACAGCCTCAACCGGATCAACGTGTTCCCGGTCGCCGACGGCGATACCGGCAACAATCTCGCTTTCACTCTCGGCAGCGTGCTCAACGGCGCGCTGAGCCACCGGAGCCGCCACATCGGCGAACTCTTGAAGCGGATCGGCGACGACGCCATCGATGGCGCGCGCGGCAACTCCGGGGCGATCCTCGCCCAGTTCCTGCACGGGGTGGCCGAACATGCCCGCGCGCAGCCTTCGCTGAACGCAGCCACGCTCGCGGCAGCGGTGCGTCACGGTGCGAATAGTGCCCGCAGCGCACTGGCGGATCCGGTGGAGGGCACGATCCTCAGCGTGATCGACAGCTTCGCCGATGCGATGGAAGAGTCCGCCGCGCAGCTGCGGCACAACCCCCGCAGCGGCTTCGCCAGCGCGCTCGCCCAGGCGAAGCGCGCGCTGGCGCACACCCCGCAACAGATGGCGCTGTTGCAGCGCGCGGGCGTGGTCGATGCGGGGGCACAGGGCTTCGTCGATCTGCTCGAAGGCATTGCCGAGTTCGTCGAAGGCGGCCCACGCGCGATTCGCCTGCACGCAAGCCTGCATGCGGCGAACGAAGGCCTTGAGGACGGGCGCCGCCACGACGAACACGCGCATCCGGCGCACGATGCCGTCGACCCGGAACGCCGCTGGTGCACCGAATGTCTGTTGATCGTCGACAGCGAACGCGGCACGCCGATCGCGCGCGACGCCCTGCGCGCGGCGCTGGAGGCGATCGATGCCGATTCGATGGTGCTCGCTGGCGGAGCGACGCGGATGCGCGTCCATGCGCATGTCGGCGCACCCCAGGCATTGTTCGACACCTGCGCGGGGTTCGCGGCGGTGGAAAGCATGAAGGCAGACGACATGCTGCTGCAATCGCGCAGCATCGATCGCGAAGACCGCGTGGCGGTCGTCACCGACAGCGCCGCCGATCTGCCCGATGCCATCGCCGAGCGCTATGCCGTACACATGGTGCCTGTGCGGGTGAATCTGGACGATCGCGACTATCTGGACAAAATCGGCCTGGCCACCGGCGAGTTCTACCGGCGTATGGCGCTGTCGCAGCAACTGCCGCGCACCAGCCAACCGCCGCCAGGCGATTTCCGCCGCCATTTCGATTTCCTGTCCTCGCATCATCCGGAGGTGGTGTACGTCGGGCTGTCGCGCGCGATCTCGGGCACGCTGCAATCGGCCGAGCATGCTGCGGCGCGCGGCGAGAACAGCGAATGCCGCGCGAAGATCCGCGTTTTCGACAGCATCAATGTCGCCGGTGGCCAGGGGCTGCTGACATGGCGCGCAACGGAGATGGCGGATGCCGGCGCGGACGCCGATACGATCCTGCGCGAACTCGAACGCCTGCGGCCGCTGACGCTGACCTGGGCGATGGCGCGCGACATCCGCCATGCGGTGCGCGGCGGGCGCATTCCCGCCTGGGCCGAACCGGCGGTGCGCTTCACCGGACTCACCCCGGTGGCGAAAGTCAACACCGACGGCAAGCTGGGGATCGCCGGCGGCCTGATCGCGAAGGCGAAAGCGCCGGAAGCGTTCGCTGCCTACATCGCCAAGCGCGTGCGCAAAGCGCTGGGGGCTGACGTACGGCTGCGCGCCATCGTCGGGCACTGCGATGCGCTCGCCGACGGCGAACGGCTGCTCGCGGCCCTGCGCGAACGACTGCCTCTGGACGAAGCGCATCTGGTCGAAACCGGCCCCGCCATCGGTGCGCACGCGGGTCACGGCACGCTGGTGGCGTCGTTCCAACCGGCATCGGATTAAAATGTCTCCGTGGGAGCGGCGGGAGCCGCGATTGCCCCCCAGGAAAACGTTTTTCGCGGCTCCCGCCGCTCCCAAAAAAGCATTCTTCGCATCGCCATGACCGCTGCGTTACTCATTCTCGCCGCCTATCTGCTCGGCTCGCTCTCCGGCAGCCTGCTGCTGGGCAAACTGCGCGGGGTCGACATCCGCACCCAGGGCAGCGGCAATGCCGGCGGCACCAACGCACTCCGCACGCAGGGCGCGAAGTTCGCGCTGGGCGTGGTGGCCATCGATATCGGCAAGGGCGCGCTCGCGGCCTGGCTGGGTCTGCGTTTCGCGCAAGACACGTCTGCGGCATGGCTGCCCTATGCGACGGCGTTCGCGGCAGCGCTGGGGCATATCTGGCCGATCTGGCACGGTTTCCGCGGCGGCAAAGGGGCTGCGACCGTCGTCGGCGGCGTCGCTGTCCTGTGGCCAGCGGCGGTGCCGGTATTGCTGGCGGTATGGCTGTGCGCATTGATACTCACCGGCTATGTCGGCCTGAGCACGGTCCTTGCGGGATGCGCGATCGCGGTGCTCGCGGTGGCCACGCACGCCGATGCGATGCGGCTGGTGTTCGCGGGCGCAGTCGCGCTGTTGCTGATCTTCACCCACCGCGCCAATCTCGCGCGATTGCGCGCCGGGACCGAATCGAGATTCGAGAAAGCGCGGCTGCTGCATCGGTTCGCGCGACGCGCATGACCGCTGTCGACGACGCGCTCGACGCCGCGTCGCTGCGGACGATGCTGCCGACAGCGACGCGGGCTCGCATCGCGACGTTCGCCATCGTCGACAGCATCGACTCCACCAACAGCGAACTGCTGCGCCGGCAGACCTCCGCGAGCGGCCTCGACGTCCTGTTCGCCGAACGCCAGACCGGCGGGCGCGGCCGTCATGGCCGCGCGTGGGTCTCTCCGCCCGGCAGCAATCTGTATCTGTCGCTGGCGCGATGCTTCGACGGCGCATTGGCGCGCCTCGGCGGGCTCAGTCTGGTCGTCGGCATCGCTGCGGCGGAAACGCTGCACACGCTCGGGGCAACGACGGTGCGGGTGAAGTGGCCCAATGATCTGGTGGTCGATAGCGATGCCGCTCATCGCAAGCTTGGCGGCGTATTGGTCGAAGCCGGGCTGCAGGACGGTCGACCGCGCGCGGTGATCGGTCTGGGTTTGAATGTGCGCATGCCGGCCGAATCGGCCGCAACGATCGATCAACCCTGGACCGATCTGCATGAACTGCTCGGCGCATCGCGGCCGTCGCGCAATGCGGTTGCCGCTGCGGTGCTGGTGGGGCTGGACGAGGCGATCGATCGCTTCGATCGCGAAGGCCTGACGCCGTTCCTGCCGCGCTTCGAAGCGCTGGACGCGCTGCGCGACACCGAGGTGGTCGCGCGCATCGGCGATGTCGCGCATGCAGGCGTCGCGCTGGGCATCGCCGACGACGGCGCGCTGCGACTGCGCACCGATGACGGCGAGATGCAGCTGCGCTCGGGCGAGGTCACGGTGCGCAAACGCAGGCCGGCACAGGCATGATGACGGCAATGACGCAGTATCTTTTCGACCTCGGCAACACCCGGCTGAAATACGCGCTGCTGGAAGAAGACGGCAGCGTCGGCAAGGTCGTGGCGCTCGCGCACGACGGCGAGCGTCTGCCGGCAGATTGGGACGCAACGCTGCCGGCACGCTTCGAAGCGGCGGCACTGACCACGGTCGGCTCGACCGCACTGCGCACACGCCTGCTCGATGCCTTGACGGCGCGCTGCGGGCGGATCTCGATCGCGCGCACGGTTTCGCGGTTCGGCGGTCTGCGCATCGCCTATCCGCAGCCGGAGACGCTGGGTGCGGACCGGTTTCTGGCGATGCTGGGGGCGCTTGCGCGCGGGAGGCTTGCGCACAGCATGAGGCCCTGGCTGGTGGTCGGCATCGGCACTGCGATCACGCTGGATCTGATCGATGCCGACGGCCTGCATCGCGGCGGACGGATCGCACCCTCGCCCGCGCTGATGCGCGAAGCGCTGCATGCGCGCGCGGCGCAGTTGCCGGAACACGGCGGCGAAGTCGTCGCATTCGCCGACAACACGCTCGATGCGCTGCGCTCGGGCTGCGACGGCGCGGCGCTGGGCCTGATCCGCGAGGCGATCGACGCCGGCAGCGCCCTGCTCGGCGTGCGTCCGCAATTGCTGCTGCACGGCGGCGGTGTCGATGTATTGACCGCTCCTGATGTTGACGGCATCGATGCCGACGCGTTGCGCGCGCCCGCGCTCGTCTTGGAAGGTCTGGGCGTGTGGGCGAGAATGCCGGCATGACCCTGCGCGCATTGATCGTCCTGCTGGCGATACTGAATCTCGGCGTCGCCGCGTGGTGGCTGCTGCGGCCGGAGGCTCCGCCGGCGGCTGTCGATATGGCGCCATCGGGGATCGCACGCCTGCAGTTAGTCAGCGAACGCCCGGGCGCGCAAGCCGCAGCTGCGGTACGGAAGCCCGCCCAGCCAGCAGCCGCACCGGTACAAACCGTCCCCGCACCTGCGGCCGTTGCCGCAGTCGAACCGCCGGCAGCCGAGCGCTGCGTCAGCGTCGGGCCGTTCGCCGACCCGCAGCTGCTCGCCGCCGCACAGGCTTCGCTGCGTGCCGTTGCGCTGCGGGTCCGACCGCGCAGCGTCAGCCGGGACGGCGGCCGCGGCTGGCGGGTCTATCTGCCTGCTGCGGCCGATCGCGCTGCAGCCGACGCGGCTGCGGACAGGCTCAGGGCAGCCGGTTTCAGCGATCTGCTGGTCGTCGCCAACGGCGCCGAGGCCAACAGCGTCGCGCTGGGCCGCTTCAGCGGAGAACCCCGTGCGCAGCAGCATGCGCAGGCGCTGCGCGCGGCCGGATTCGACGCCAGGGCCGAGCCGTTGGGCGAAGTTCGCAGCGAAGGCTGGCTGGATGTCGCGCTGGCCGCCGATGGAGACCCGGCCGCCGCGCGCCGCGCAAGCGGTGCCGCACAGTCCCGGCCGATCGACTGCGCCGGGCTGCGCTGAAACCCCATCGACCCCGGCCCTGCGATCGGCTGGGCTGCTAGAATCCACGCCTCTGCCGGGACCGCTTCGCGGCCCGCACGCCTCGCCGGCATAGCTCAGTTGGTAGAGCAACCGCCTTGTAAGCGGTAGGTCGTCCGTTCAAATCGGACTGTCGGCACCATCCCCCGGCTTTTCCGCCTTCCCAGGATTTCCCGCCAATGCGCAGCTTCCCGCCCGTGTCCCTGATCGGCGTGCCCACCGACATCGGCGCCGGCCATCGCGGCGCGCGGATGGGGCCCGACGCGCTGCGCATCGCCGGCCTCGGCGAAGCCCTCGCCGCACGCGGCGTGGACGTGGCCGATCGCGGCAATCTCGCCGGCCCGTCGAACCCCTGGCTGCCACCCACCGACGGCTACCGCCATCTGGACGAAGTCGTCGCCTGGAACACGTCGCTGATGGACGCGGTCGGCGTCGAATTGCGCGCCGGAAGGATGCCGATCGTGCTCGGCGGCGACCACTGTCTGGGCGTCGGCTCGATCACTGCTGTCGCCCGCTATTGCCGCGACACCAACAAAAAACTGCGGGTGATCTGGCTCGACGCCCACGCCGATTTCAACACCAGCGATGTCACCCCCTCGGGCAATATCCACGGCATGCCGGTGGCCTGCCTCTGCGGCATCGGCCCCGAGCCGCTGGTGCGTCTGGGCGGCAGCGCACCGGCGATGCGCCCCGACGAAATCCGCCAGATCGGCATCCGTTCGGTCGACGCCGGCGAGAAAAAGCTGGTCAAGGAACACGGCCTCGACATCTACGATATGCGCTACATCGACGAAGTCGGGATGAAGCGCGCGATGGAAGAAGCCCTGGAAGACCTCGACGACAACACCCATCTGCACGTCAGCTTCGACGTGGATTTCCTCGACCCCAGCATCGCCCCCGGCGTCGGCACCACCGTGCCCGGCGGCCCCAACTACCGCGAAGCGCAGTTGGTGATGGAAATGATCGCCGACACCGGCCGCATGGGCTCGCTGGACATCGTCGAACTCAATCCCGCGCTGGACAATCACAACGGCACCGCCGAGCTCGCGGTGGATCTGGTCGAAAGCCTGTTCGGCAAGTCGACGTTGATGCGGGATTGATCGTCGCGACGAGAATTGCCTGATGTCCGATACGACATTTCCCGTCTGCATTGATGTCGAAAAAGGCGGGCAGCAAGACATCGTCGACCACCGGGCTGCCCTGCGCTCGGCACTGCGCCGGCCGATCGAGGCGATGTGGACACCCGCACGGCCGCTGATCGCCTGCGAGGAAGACCACGCGCTACTGTCGGCGATGCGCACCGCCTTCTACGAACATCTTCCGCTGCGGCTGTCGCCGGACGCGATCTGGCTGACGCTCGCTCGCGGCTTTGCGCTGCATGTGAATCTCCATGCCGAAGCGCTGCGGCACCGGTTTGTCCGGCATGCCGGAAAGGAGAAACTGGTCGTCGTGCGCACGGACTTCTTCCCCGGGCGCGACAACCCCTGGGACGAAGCGTTCGCCGCCTTCGCCGATCAGGTTGCCGAGCACACCGGCGGCATGTCCTCACTGCTGGAAGCCGATTTCAGCACCACTGCCGCAACCGAACGCGCTGTCTCGCATCTGATCGCGATGGAAACGTTCCAGACGTATTTCGAGTACGTGATGTTCTGTGGCTGTGGTATCCCGAGCATTACCCTGACTGGCACTGTGGACGACTGGCGTCGCGTGCGAGAAAAGGCTTCGAAGTTCGCCGACTATGGGCTTGAAACATGGATCGAGGCGCTTGATCCGGTGTTGGCCGAATTCGAACGCGCCAAGACCGGGCAGGTCGACGCCGAATTCTGGCGCTCGATCTTTCGTTACCGCAGCGGTTCCGGACCCGCAGTGATGACCGGCTGGGCGAACGTGCTGTTTCCTTATTTGAAGGACTACACGCACAGTGATGAGCGCCTGATCCCCAGCCCGTATCTGGTCGACTGGCGCCACCGCTTCGAAATCGACATCGATCAGCGCGGCCAGGAACAGTGGACCGACCCGCAAGGTACCGGCATCGGCGCGTTCCCAGCCTGCACAACCTCGGTGCCGCTGAAGGTCTTCTGGGGCGAACGCGAGACCGACATGCTGCTGGTCGGCGGCCTTATCGGTGTATCGCAGTGTGCGGACGACCATGCCGTGTCGGCCGAGTGCGGCTGGGTCGTCGCTTACGCGGAACCGGTCGACCCGAGCCACGACGGGCTGACGGGCGAGCTGATCGGCTGATCGTCTCAGCGCCCACCAACGGCACAATCGTCCCTAATGATCAAGATCGCACTGACTGCAACAGCGACTGCGATCGCGTCTAGGCGGTGCTGTGATCTGCGGGCGGCTCACCGCTTTCTACCGGCATTCCGCGCCTCGTCCTCGGGAAGGATCGGATAGACCCGGCTGACGCTGCAGCCGAAGCGCGCGGCGAGGCCGGTTTCGTGGATGCGGCGCAGAAACGGCATGGGTTCGGAGGCGCTGTTGTCTTCGCGGAAAAACATCGCGCGGTCCCCGGCATTGCCGCAGACCACGTTGCCGCCGATCGCGGACTCCAGCCGCAGATGATGCATCGAGCCCATTTCGGTGCATTGGCCGCCGAGTTCGACCCGGTAATAGCGGTTTCCGCCGCTGCGCTTGGGCGACATCTCGACCACGATGTCGCTGCCGTCGTCATGCCAACCGCGCATGTAGCGGGTGTCCACGCAGGTGGCGGTGGTACCGGCGAAACCGCGTCGGCGCTGGCCGCGCACTTCCACACTGTCCAGCACATTCACATCACCTTTGGCCAGACGCTGGCTGCGCAGGACGTGATCGGCGTATTCGCGCGCGTCGATCCGCGCGAGGCCGGCGACCGCGCACTGCCGGTCGCCGGCCTCGACGTGTTCCGCGTTGCTGCCGCAGATCCAGCCGTGCTGGCTGACCAGCTGTGGACGATCCGACCAGAGCGCATCGGGGCAGGCATCGGCCAGTTCGATCCGATAGCGCGATTCGTCGTTGAGCCGTACCGCCAGCGTGCGCGCATCGCTCTGCCGCGCTTCCCGCACTTCACGGGCATTGAAGCAGTAGGGCGCGGGCGACGGCGGCTGATCCGTCTGCGGCTGGCTCGCCGATGCTGGAAAACCGCAGAGCACGGCGATGATCACAAGTACGAATGCGGGCTTATCCATGACAACAACTCCCGATGTTGTGCAGTCAACAATACTCAATCTTCGGCCGGAACACCGAAGCTCGCCAGAAGCATGGTCAAACGATCCGCACCTCACCATCAACGATCGCCACCGCTACCGTGCGCAGCGCATCGCCGCGACAGGGGCCGGCGACACAGCTGCCTGCGCTCAGTTCGAAGCTGGCGCCATGCGCGGCACAGACCAGCAGTCCGTCTTTCGAGAGCAGGAATTTGCCGGGCGCCCAATCGAGGCGACGGCCGGCGTGAGGACAGATGTTGAGCCAGGCGCGGACGGTGTCGCCGCTCCGGTGCAGGATCAGCGATTCGGCCACGCCCTCGACCTCGGCCTCAACCTCCCGCAGCCCACCATCGGGCAGATCGCCGAGCGGCAGCAGCGCCTTTGGCGCAGCGGCCTCAGGATTTAACGAAGTTCTCACACCTTCCGTCATCGGGCATCCGATACTGCGGCGACCGGCCGCTGGCCATTAGTGTGTCACGACAGCATTCGCATGCGCGCTCAACCTTTTTCCAGCTTTTCTCTGTTTCGCTTCAACCGTCGTTTCGCCCGGGATTTCTTCGCCCCCCGCAAGCCCCGGCACCGTCTCCTGCGGATCGTGCTCGCCCTGTTCGGGATCGCACTGCTCGCGGTGCTGCTGGTGTTCGGGTTGATCATCGGCGCGGCGATGCTGACGGCGGGTCTGCTGCACCGGCTGTGGCGTCGACGCGGCAGACCGCTCGCGAAACCGGCGCAGACGCTGGAAGCCGAATACCGGGTCCTGCGCAAACCGGCGCTCTCGGCCGGGCGCTGAGCCCGCCCGCACTACGGCCGACCGCCTACGCTCGACGCCCCACTATCGCGCGGGCCATCATGGGCTCATGAACGATCCCACCCTCGACCTGATTGCTCCCCCCGCCACGCCCCGCGTGCCTGTGCGCAGCGCCGCTGTGTCCGCATCGGCGTTGTCCGGTATGTTCCCGGTGCGGCGCATCTACTGCGTCGGCCGCAATTTCGCCGATCACGCACGCGAAATGGGCGCTGCATCACCGGCATCCAAAGCCGAACGCGGGACACCGGTCTTCTTTCTCAAGCCCGCCGACGCGCTGGTCATTGATGGCGTCGCCGCATATCCGCCGGGCACGCAGGACCTGCATCACGAGATCGAGCTGGTGGTCGCACTCGGTCGTGACGCGCCCGCCGGCGTGCTCGATCCCGCGCATGCCGAGGCGCTGATCTTCGGCTACGGCATCGGCCTGGACCTCACCCGCCGCGATCTGCAGACCGCCGCGAAAGCCAAGGGCCTGCCCTGGGACACCGGCAAGTCCTTCGACGAATCGGCACCGATCAGCGCGCTGCTGCCGGCCGCCGACGTGGGCGACCTCGCGTCGCGCACGCTGTCGCTGCGGGTCAACGGCACGCTACGGCAGGAATCCCGGCTGGACCAGTTGATCTGGGATGTGCCCGAAATCCTTCACGAGCTGTCGAAACTCTACGCGCTGCGCGCCGGCGACCTGGTGTTCATGGGCACACCTGCGGGCGTGGCCGCACTGCAACCGGGCGATGTCTGCGATGGCCGGTTGGACGATCTGGTCCATCTCGACTGCAGGATCGCGGCGCCGCGCTGACAACAGACGCTGGCAACAATCGCTGAAAACAGACGCTGGCGGCTGCACAAAGCCGGTTGCGGACGCTAGACTCGGGCCCACATCCACCCGCGGGGAGAGCGGTTTCATGGGCATGATCAGTGAGTTCAAAGAGTTCGCGATGAAAGGCAATGTCGTCGACCTCGCGGTCGGCGTCATCATCGGTACCGCGTTCGGCAAGATCGTCAGCTCGCTGGTGGACGGCGTGATCATGCCGGTCGTCGGCAATCTGGCCGGCGGCGTGAATTTCAGCGACCTGGCCTACGTTCTGCAGGATGCGGTGATCGGTCCCGACGGCAAGGAAACGGCCGCCGCAGTGGCGATCAAATACGGCGCCTTCATCCAGACCATCATCGACTTCACGATCATCGCGTTCGTGCTGTTCATCGTGATCAAGATCATGAACCGGCTCAAGAAGGCAGAAGCCGCCGCGCCGCCGGCCGAACCCGCCGAAGACGTGCTGCTGCTGCGCGAGATCCGCGATTCGCTGAAGAAGTAAGCCATGCGGCAACATGCCTGCCGCGACATGCACGCGGCAGCATAGGTGCGGAGGCTGCGGGCTGATACGCTCGCGGCTTCTTGTCGTTCCGGCCGGGGAATCCGCAATGCGTTCGAGTCTGATCAGCTTCGTCATGCTCCTTGGCACGGTCGCGGCGGCCAGCGCGCTGGCGGCGGAACCGCGCGAAACGCGCATTCCCGAATCCGCAGTCGCCAACGCCGCGCAGCTGCGCGAACAAGCGCTGCAGGACAGGACCGCCTGGCAGGTGGTGGAGTCGCTGACCACCGAAGTCGGACCGCGCCTGGCCGGCAGCGAGGCCGATGCGCGCGCGGTACGCTGGGCCGAAGCGAAGTTCAAAGCCTTGGGCTACGACAAGGTCTGGCTGCAGCCGGTGAGCTTCCCCAAATGGGTGCGCCGCAGCGAACACGGCGAGGTGCTCGGCAAGCACGGCCAGGGGCTGAAACTCACCGCACTCGGCGGCAGCCCCGGCGGCACGGTCGAAGCAGAGATCGTGCGCTTCGCGGATCTCGCAGCGCTGGAAGCCATGCCCGTAGGTGCGCTCGCCGGCAAGATCGCATTCGTCGATTACAAGATGGCGCGGGCCCGCGATGGCGGTGGCTATGGCGCGGGCAGTCGCGTGCGCAGCCGTGGTCCGTCGGCGGCGATCCGTGCCGGGGCCCTCGCGTTCGTGATGCGATCGGCGGGCACCAGCAGCCACCGCAACCCGCACACCGGCATCACCCGCTTCGATGACGGCCTGACTCCGATTCCATCGGCCGCCCTGTCGCTACCCGATGCCGACCAGCTCTCGCGGCTCGTGGCGCTCGGCGCACCGATCCGCATCCGCATCGCGCTGGACTGCGGCTGGGACGGCACGGCGGATTCGTTCAACGTGATCGGCGAGATCACCGGCAGCCATCGCAAGCTGCGCGAGGACGTCGTCGTCATCGGCGCTCATCTGGATTCATGGGACCTCGGCACCGGCGCGGTCGACGATGGCGCCGGCGTCGCGATCACCATGGCGGCCGGGCATCTGATCGGCCAACTGCCGAAAGCGCAGCGCCCTGCGCGTACGATCCGCGTGATCGCATTCGCCAACGAAGAACAGGGCCTGTACGGCGGCAAGGCCTATGCCGAACAGTACAAATCCGTGGTGTCGAAGCATCAGCTCGTCGCCGAAAGCGACTTCGGCGCCGGCCGCATCTACGGGTTCAACACCGGCGCCGCGCCGCACGCGCAGGCTGCGGTCGCGCAGATCGCGACGGCGTTGAAGCCTTTGGGCATCGAAGCGATGGCCAAAGGCGGCCCGGGCCCCGATGTCGGCCCGATCGCCGCCGAAGGCGCAGTCTGGGCCTGGCTGGGACAGGACGGCACCGACTACTTCGATCTGCACCACACCCCCGACGACACGCTGGACAAGATCGATCCCGCAGCGCTGGCGCAGAACGCGGCGGCGTATGCGGTGTTCGCGTATCTCGCGGCATCGGCGGATGGCGGTTTCGGCAGTGCACCGAAGCCGGCGCCAACGAAGCCCTGACCGGCATCGCAGCAACGCATTCCGTAGAACGCATCGCCCACCCCAGAATCCCCGCCCCAGAATCCCCGCCCCAGAATCTAAGGACAGACCCATGGCATTCCCGACCGCTGTCAACGATCAGATCACCGACGCCGTCACCCAGACCAACGTCAAAGTACTCGCCGAGGCGCCAGCGATGGCCATGGGCTCGATCTATCAAAGCATCGCACACGCAACCGGCATCCTGTTCGAGAATGCGGTCTACGCTCAGCAACAGCAGAATGTCATCGCGCAGGCGGCCACCACGCAGGGCGTCATGCATATCTACTCGATCGATACCACCGCTGCAGGCAACGCGGCGACGAAAGTCGCAATATCACCCGAGGCGCTGCTGGCCAACGTCGAACAAGCCAGCGCTGCGGCGAAGGCGACCGCATCGGCGGAAGCCAGCACTCAGCTCGAAGCCGCCACGAAGATGGCCGATCAAGCCACGCTCGAGAATGCTGCGGATTTCGCCCATGCCCTGCACGCCTGTGCGGACGGGATGGCTGCCGCTCTGGAAGTCGCCGGCCAGGCTGCGTTCAATAATCAGATGCGGACCCTGCAACTTGCAGGCACCGCCGCATGTGTCGAAGCCATGCTGCGCAACCCGGACAAGGCCGATGCGTACGCAACCGTGCTGCACGCGATCAAAGACCTCGTCTGATCGCGAAAGGCCGTCGGATCAGCGCCGGTGCGCGCGGCGGTATTCCGCCAGCAATACCGCCGTCGCGGCGGCGACATTGAGGCTTTCGACCGCCCCGCTGCCGGGGATGGAAAGCCGCATGTCGCAGGCTTTAGCCAGCTCTGCATCCATACCCTCGCCCTCGGCGCCGAGGACATAGATCAATCGTTCCGGCAGCTTCGCCGCGAACAGATCGGCAGCGCCGCGCACCACCGTGGCGGCGAGCGAGAAACCCGCGCCGCGCAGCTGCGCAATGGAATTGTCCTCGCGCCCCAGGCGCACGAACGGCACTATTTCGGCGCCACCCTCGGCGACGCGCGCGGCGGCGCCGGACATGGTCAGCGTCGAATGCTTCGGCAACAGCACCGCGCCGACGCCGAAGTGCGCGGCGGAGCGCAGGATCGCGCCGAGGTTGTGCGGATTGCCCACGCCGTCGAGCCACAGCGCGCAGCATGGGCCGGGCTTCAATTCGCGCAGCCAAGGCGACAGCAACTGCGGCTCCTCGCGCAGCACATCGGCGACCACGCCCTCGTGATGCGCGCTGGCCGCGAGTTTCTGCAGATCGTCCTGCTCCACCACGCGATAGCCGACGCGGTTGGCCACGCACCATTTCAGCAGCGGCTGCAATTGCGGTATGCGCGCTTCGGCCAGATACAGCTTGCGGATCGCCTGCGGTCTTCGCGCGAATACCGCCTGGACCGCATTCACGCCGTAGAGACGCAGCTCCACGTCGCGGCGCTGTTGGCGTGCGGGCTCGGCAGGCGCGGCGGGTGAAGGCGGGTACTGTTTCCAGGGCATCGGGGGATTGTAGAGGCTGCGTCGCAGCGCGTCGCGCAATCCGCGAAACAGCGCCGACGCAACAGGCTCAGCCGAAGAACAGCCAGCCCGCCAGGGCCACGATGCCCAGCAGCAGCCAGACCCACTGGTGCGTCGCGCTGTCGCCGGGCATCACCGTCGGCGGCCGGGCCTTGTTCATCAGCGCCTCTAGGTCGGCGCGTCCCTCGCTGATGCCTTTGCTGAGGTGATCGCTCAACTCGGCGCCGCGTCTGCTCGACACCTCGCCATGGCCGTCATCGGCGCGGATCCGCTGACGCTGCTTTTCGGCCTCACCCATCTGCTGCGCGTAGGTCTGGATCAGCGCCATGGCGCCTTTCAGATCGCCGCCGGTGGCTTCGCGGATCAGCTTGACCGCACCGATCTTGTCGCCGCGCATGAGCGCCTCCACGACCGACTTCGGGATTTCTCGCGGATTGCTCATTGATGTCCCCGGTAACCCAGATAGCTGACGGCCGCAGCATAGCGCGCCGGAGATGTTCATAGGGTGCCGCCTTGGGCGCACCGGTTTTCACGCAGAGCCCAACCCACGGTGCGCGACACGCGCACCCTACGAAAGTCGCCGAGCCGAGAGCAGGCGTGGATCGGGCGTGGATCAGGCGTGCCCACCGACCTGCGGCGTCTCCGATTCCAGCTTCTCCAGCGCATGCTTCACCGCCTCCGGCGAGCGCGTGTACGGCGCCAGCAGACGATAGAACGCCGGCACCACGAACAGCGACAGCAGGGTCGAGAACGCGACGCCGAAAATGACCACGATCCCGATGGTGAAGCGGCTGGCGGAGCCCGGTCCGTCGGCGATCACCAGCGGCACCGCGCCCATGATCGTGGCGATCGAGGTCATCAGGATCGGGCGCAGGCGCACCGCGCAGGATTCGATGATCGCCTCGCGCACGTCGCGGCCTTCATCGCGCAATTGATTCGCGAATTCGACAATCAGTATCCCGTTCTTCGCCGCCAGCCCCACCAGCATGACGATGCCGATCTGGCTGAACAGATTGAGCGTGCTGCCCGCCACCCACAGCCCGAGCAGCGCGCCGGCGACGCCCAGCGGCACCGTGAGCATGATCACCAGCGGATGGATGAAGCTCTCGAACTGCGCGGCCAGCACCAGGTACACCACCAGCAGCGCCAGCGCGAAGGTGATCAGCACCGCGCCGCCGGCTTTCTGGAATTCGCGCGATTCGCCCTTCCAGTCGACCTGCGCGGTCGCGGGCAATTCCTCGCGCACGACCTGTTCGGCCCAGGCGATGGCATCGCCCATGCGATAGCCCGGCGCCAGTCCGCCGGAGATGGTGATCGCGCGCAGCCGATTGAAACGGTTGAGGCTGCCGGCCTCGGCCAGCTCGGTCAGCGTCACCAGATTCGACAGCGGAATCAGTTCGTTGTTGCGGCCGCGCACCTGGATCGCGGACAGATCGGCCGGGGTCGCGCGCAGGGCGCGGTCGGCCTGCAGGATCACGTCGTATTCCTCGCCGTTGTCGACGAAGGTGGTGACGCGACGGCTGCCCATCATCGTTTCCAGGGTGCGGCCGATTTCACTCACCGACACGCCCAGATCCGCAGCGCGACCGCGATCGATCATCACCCGCATCTGCGGCCGGGTTTCCTTGTAATCCGAATCGACGGCGAAGAAATTCGGATTCTTGTCCATGCGCGCGAGCACGCGGTCGCGCCACTGCGCGAGTTCGCCGTACTCGGGGCCGCCCAGCACGAGCTGGAACGGCTGGCCGCCGCCGCGGGTCAGCCCGGAACGCACCTGCGGATTGACCCGGATGCCGGGCAGCGCGCCGAGTTCCTTGCGCACCTGCTGGACCACATCGTCGGTGCTGACGTCGCGCTTGTTCCAGTCGTGCAGGAAGACGATGGCCTGACCGGTGTGCATCTCTTCGCTGGCGCCGAAACCGCCGGGCACGCGCGTGTTGACGCGCTGCATCGGCTTGCCCTCGCCCACCTGCTTGAGCAGCACCTGCTCGACCTGCTGTACCTGACCGACGGTGTAATCGAAGCCCGCACCTTCCGGGCCCACCACCGACGCGAAGAACACGCCGCGATCCTCCGGCGGCGCCAATTCGCTCGGCACCACTTTGAACAGCACCGCGCTGGCCGCGACCGCAACCAGCATCAGCGCGCCGAACAGCCAGATGCGATCGATGCTGCGCTCAAGCAAACGACGATAGCCGCGCGAGATCCGGTCGAGCACGCGCGCGATGCCCGCATGGAACCGATTCGGTTTTTCTGCGTCGTGCGCGCGCACCAGCTTCGACGACATCATCGGCGTCAGCGTCAGCGCGACCAGCGCGGAGATCGCGACCGCCGCGGCCAGCGCCACCGACAACTCACGGAACAGCCGGCCGGTGTTGCCTTCGAGCAGCGCGATCGGCAGGAATACCGCGACCAGCACCGCAGTGGTCGAAATCACCGCAAACGCGACCTGCTTGGTGCCGCGTTTGGCAGCGACGAGAGAAGGCTCGCCCAAGTCCGCTCTGCGCTGGATGTTTTCCAGCACCACGATGGCGTCGTCCACCACCAGCCCGATGCACAGCACCAATGCGAGCAAGGTCAACAGATTGATCGAAAAGCCGAACGCATACAGCGCGATGAACGAGGCGATCAGACACACCGGCACCGTCACCGCCGGGATCAGCGCGGCGCGCATGCTGCCGAGGAACAGCCAGATCACCAGCAGCACCAGCGCGATCGCTTCGAACAGCGTCGACCAGACGCGCTCCACCGCCGCCTCGATGAACACGGTACTGTCGAAGGCGACGAAGATGCGCGTGCCCTGCGGCAGGGTTTTCTGGATCCGCTCGGCCTCGGCGCGCGCTGCGCGGGCCACATCCAGACTGTTCGCGGTCGAGGTCTTGATGATGCCCAGGCCGACGTTGGGCTCGCCGTTGCTGCGGAAATACGCGCGGCGTTCCGACGAGGCCAGCTCGACCTTGGCCACATCGCCCAGTCGCACGACATAACCATCGGCGCCCTTGCCCAGCGGAATCTGTGCGAAATCCTCGGGCTTGCGATAGCTGCGCTCCACGCGCAGGGTGAAATCGCGGTCCTGCGATTCGATACGGCCGGCCGGCAGCTCGATGTTCTCGCTGCGCAGCGCGGCCTCGGCATCGGCGGCGGTCAGGCCGCGCGCGGCCAGCGCGTCGCGATCCAGCCACACCCGCATCGCATAGCGCTGCTGACCGCCGACCCGGATCTGCGACACGCCATTGAGCGCGGAGAGGCGATCGACGACGTAGCGCTCGGGGTAATCGGTGAGCTGCAGCGTATCCATCGCGGTCGAACTCATGTTCAACCACATGATCACTTCCGAATCGCTGTCGGCTTTCTGCACTTCCGGCGCGTCGGCTTCGTCCGGCAGGCGGTCGGCGACGCGGCTGATCGCATCGCGCACGTCGTTCGCGGCGGCTTCGATATCGCGTTCGAGGGTGAATTCGATGGTGACCGAAGCGCGCCCGTTGACGCTGCGCGACTGCAGCGTCTCGATGCCTTCGATGCCGGCCAGCGCATCTTCCAGCACCTGTGTGACGCGGGTTTCGACCACGCTCGCCGATGCGCCGGAATAGGTCACGTCGACCGACACCACCGGCGGATCGATCGCCGGCAATTCGCGCAGCGTCAGCCTGCCGTAAGCCATCATCCCCACCACGATCAGCAGCAGACTCAGGACGGTGGCGAACACCGGCCGTTCGATCGAGACATCGGACAGACGCATGGCTCAGCCCTTCGCTGCGGCGGCGGCAGGCGCCGGGGTTGCGGCGTCCTTCGCGGCCTGTTCGCTGATCTTGCCGCCCGGCCGCAGCTTGCCGGTGCCTTCGACCACGACCCGGTCGCCTGCAGCGATCCCGTCGGCGATCTCGACCTTGCCGCTGCGGCGCGCGGCGACGGTCACTTTCACCTGTTCGACGCTATCGTCGGGTTTCACCCGGAATACGAAACTGTCCCGACCCAGTTGGGTCACTGCGATCTCCGGCAGCAGCAGCGCCTGACGCTCGGCGGCCGGCATGTCCACCGTCACCAGCATGCCCGGCCGCAGCAGGCGTTCGCCGTTGGCGAAATCCGCGCGTACCTGCACCGCGCGGGTGGCGGGATCCAGACGCGCGTCGATGGTGGTGACCGCGCCCTCGAACCCACGATCCGGATACGCCGTTGCACGCCCACTGAGGCGCTGGCCTGCGGCGACGCGGGACAGCAGAGCTTCGGGCAGGGGAAAATCGACGTAGACGCGCGACAGATCGTCGAGCGTGGCGATCGCGACGCCGGGCGTGACCAGGGCGCCGGGGCTGACCTGACGCAGGCCGAGCACGCCGGAGAACGGCGCGCGGATCACGCGGTCGGCCAGCTGCGCGCGGATCTGCGCGACGCGCGCCTGTGCGGCATCGCGCGCTGCGCGCTGGTTGTCGAGCTGCGCGCGCGCGATCAACTGCTGCTGCGCCAGCTCGCTCTGACGGCGATACAGACGCTCGGCCTCATCGGCGGAGGCCTGCGCTTCGGCCAGCGACGCCCGCTGCTGGCGATCGGACAGCGTGATCAGCGGATCGCCCGCGCGTACCTGCTGGCCGCTGTCGAAATGCACCTTCTCCACGACTTCGCTGACCTTCGCGGTGACCGTGACCGATTCCCTCGCCTTGACCGTACCGATCGCGACGATGCTGTCGGCGAACGTTTCGGGCTGCAGCCGAATCGTGGTGACCGGCGTGGGCCGATCGCCGCCCTGTCCAGCACCACCACCGGCCGGTGGGCCTGCCGCCTGGTCGCCACTACCGCAGGCCGCAAGCACGAGCGACAGGACGCCTGCGGCCAACAGCAGGAACCGATGCTGCGAAAACCCGTGTGCTGAGGCAGTCGGCAAGCCGACGGGTTTCTGGAAGTACGAGGCGAAACGAGGCATTGCGCGGCCCGGCAAAAAACGGTCTGTCGCGATTGTAGCGGCAGACCTGCGAAGGCGGCACAATCGAGGCACGCACGAAGTTTGCATTTCGCACGAATATCACGAAAGCGACTTGCGATTCGCAAGAATTCATGACCTTTGGCCTATGCCGTGCCATCGTTTGGCAACACAGTGTTCCCCGTCGGAGTACGCATGCGCTCACAGCCCCGCTCGTCCGCCCGCGCACTGATTCTCGCCAACGGCACGACGCTCATCGCCGCCTTGATATTCGACTGGGAAGCCGCCTGGCTGCTATGGCCATACTGGATCCAGAGCATCGTCATCGGCGCGTACGCGCGCAAGCGCATGCTCAACCTCGCGCAGTTCAGCACGGCGGGTTTCACCTCGAACGATAAGCCCGTGCCCGAAAACGAAGCGGGGAAGCGCTCGACTGCCAACTTCTTCGTGATCCACTACGGCGGTTTCCACGCGGGCTATCTGATCTTCCTGCTCGCCGAGCACCGCGTATCCGGCGCTTGGAACATGTTGATCCTGCTCGCATGCGGCGTGTCATTCGCCCTCTCTCAGCGCACAACCTACGCCGCGCAACATGCGGCCGATCTTCGCGGAAAGCCCAATCTGGGGCGACTCATGTTCACCCCGTATCTGCGCATCCTGCCAATGCACCTGGGCATCATTTTCGGCAGCGCACTTGGCGGCGGCTGGGCGCTGATGCTGTTGTTCACTGCATTGAAGACCGTGTCGGACATCGGTCTGGATATGCTTGATCGCCGCTTCGCCGAAAACACCGCGAAAGCAACGGCGCGCGTCCCGGGGTGAGACACGCGCCGTCGTGTGATGCGGGCTTAACGGGGTGCTGAAAACCCGCCCAGGCAGGTATTTCAGCAGGCTGTTAACGCGCTTTGATCGGATTGCGTACGCGGCATGCGGCACTGACCGGGCCGATCACCATCTGGCCGGTAGCATCGAACAAAGCCGCCTGCACAGCGCCACCGGTGATGAAACCGGCGGAAATCGACTGCGCACCGGCGGCGATATCGGCCGGGTTGCTGTCGAAATCGAATTCGACTTCGTCGCCGATCGCGGTCAACGGCACGTGCGTCGACTGACTGGAGCCGGACATGACGCGCACCGAGTACATCGCATTGGCCTGGGCCAGATTCTTGGCGTCGACCGAGATCTTCGCGCGGGACGGCACCGAGCGCTGCTCGCAGCGCACGCGCAGCTCGGCGGCGCTGGCTACGGTGGAGGAAAGCAATAGGCCGAGGCTGGTGAGAACGAGCAGGGATTTCATCGAACGGGTCTTCATGGGGTAACTCCTGATAGGTAGGCCTTGCGGAACAGGGGACTGCAATGCATACAACGATGCACCGGGCCTGCTATTCCGCGAATCAAGACCGGATCGTCGTCAGCCGACGAACGGTAGACCTCCCCCCAAACGACGAACGCCGGCACTGGGCCGGCGTTCGTGAAGCATTGCGATGGCGACGTACGGATCAGGCCTTCAATTGGCCCAATGCGGCCAGGCCATTGTCGCGCGCACGCGCAAACACGGTGTCCTGCGCCTTGCCGACGTTGTTGACCAGATCCTGCGACCAGATCTTGAGCGCTGCGGACTGCATCGCGCGGCCGTAGGAGAACGACAGCGGCCACGGATTCGGGCCGAGCTGGTTCATCGCGTTGAGGTGCGCGGTGGCGTCTTCGTCGCTCTGGCCGCCTGAGAGGAACACGATGCCCGGCAGAATCGCCGGCACGGTCGACTTCAGGCAGATCAGCGTGCTCTCGGCAACTTCCTCGACCGATGCCTGTTCTTCGCAGCCCTTGCCAGAAATCACCATGGAAGCTTTGAGGATGGTGCCCTCCAGCATCACGTTCTGCTGGTACAGCGCGTCGAACAGCGAACGCAGCGTGACTTCGGTGACTTCGTAACAGGTCTCGATGTC
>JBIITV010000022.1:0-42060 GCA_044340325.1 Lysobacteraceae bacterium | reverse complement strand
GTTCCTGTATCCGATCAACCCGAACTGGAGCGTGGTCGGCCGCTATTACTACTCGCTGCAGGACAACCAGCTGCTGGAAGGCATCGCCGGCGTGCAGTGGGAAAGCTGCTGCCTCGCCGTGAGGCTGGTCGGCCGTCGCTATCTGCGCGGCCGCAGCGGCGACCTCAACAACGCCATTCAGCTGGAGATCGAACTCAAGGGGTTAGGCTCCGCAGGACCCGATACGGAGGGCCGTTTGCGCCGTGCTATCCTCGGCTACTACCGCGAGGACCTCTCCCTCGTTCCGCCACCCCAATCGCGCGGTGGCGGCGATCTCCCCTCTGCAGACCCCCTCCCATGATCTGTTGCAAGACCCGTCGCAAGCTCCGTCACATGATCCGATCGTACCGCTGCGTCATCGCCGCCGTGCTGCTCGCCGGCAGCTTCTCCGCCTTCGCCCAACAGCCATTGGACCGCATCGCTGCGGTGGTCGATGAAGACATCATCCTGCAGAGCGAACTGGACCGCGCTGTCGCCAATATCCGCGGCCAGTACGCCGGTCGCGAAGCCCAACTGCCACCCGCCGACGTGCTCCAGCGCCAGGTCCTGGAACGCCTGATCCTGATCCGCCTGCAGAGCTCGCGCGCAGCCAGCACCGGCATGCGCATCAGCGATGAGGAGGTGGACAACGCCGTGGCCAATATCGCCAACCAGAACAAGCTGACCGTGGACCAGCTGCGCGCGCAGTTGCTCAAGGACGGTCTGAGCTACGGGGATTTCCGCAATTCGCTGCGCGACGAAATCGTCGTCCAGCGCCTGCGTCAGCGCTTCGCGCAGGGCAGGATCAGCGTGAGCGACGCCGAAGTGGATGCGGCACTGGCCGCACAGGCCGGGGGCAGCACCCAATATCGCCTCGCCCACATCCTGGTCGCCCTGCCCGAAGGCGCCACCGCCGAGCAGATCACCACCGGCCAGCGCAAGATCGAAGGCATCAAGGGCCTGCTCGACCGCAGCGAGATGGAGTTCAGCGCTGCAGCCGTGCGCTATTCCGACAGTCCGAATGCGCTGGAAGGCGGCAATCTGGGCTGGCGCGCCCTCGACCAGATCCCGACCAGCTTCTCCGGCACCATCCGCAGCATGCAGATCGGGCAGGTCATCGGCCCGATCCGCGGCCCCAGCGGCTTTCAGTTGATACGGCTGGAAGAAACCCGCAACGCCGAGGCAGGCGATGCGCAGATGGTGACCCAATATCAGGCGCGCCACATCCTGCTCCGCGCCGAAGAAGGCAAGGACGAAGCCGCCATCAAGGCGCGTCTCGAAACCCTGCGCGCGCGTATCAGCGGCGGCGCGGATTTCGCCGAACTCGCCGGCAAGAACTCCGAAGACAACATCAGCAAAGCCCGCGGCGGCGATCTGGGATGGTTCGCGCAGGACGACTACGGCACCGACTTCGGTGCGCAGGTCACGGCGCTGGGCGACGGTCAGGTCTCGGCGCCGTTCAAGACCCAGGCCGGCTGGCACATCATGCAGCGCGTCGGCAGCCGCCAGGTCAATGCCACCGACGAAAACCGCCGCGCCCAGATCCGCGAAAGCATCGGCCAGCGCAAGCTGGAGGACGAGTGGAACCGCTTCCTGCGCGAAATGCGCGGCGAGGCCTTCATCGACATCCGGATCGGCACGCCCGCAGCCGACGCCGGCTGATCCGGCCGGCCTGAATTCCCGATGCCACGGCGCCCCCGTCTCGCGCTGGTTCCAGGCGAGCCGGCGGGCATCGGTCCCGAGCTGGTCGTCCACGCAGCCCAGCGCGAGTGGGGCGCCCAGCTGGTCTGCTATGGCGATCGCGACACGCTCCTGCGCGCAGCTGAGGCCATCGGTCTGCCGCTGCGGCTGATCTCGCCGAACGACCCCGATGCGGCAGGCCCCGGTCGCCTTGCCCATGTCGAGATTCCGACGATTCTCCCCACCCGTTTCGGCATGCCCGAGCCGCGCAATGCGCGGACGACCATCGGCGCGCTGGAAACAGCCGCCAGCGCCTGTCTGCAGGGCCTGTGCGACGGCCTGGTCACCGGCCCGGTGAACAAGGCGGCGATCAACGATGGCGGCATCCCCTACACCGGCACCACCGAACTGTTGGCCGCGCGCGCCGGCTGCGACGTGGTGATGATGCTCGCCAACGACATCGTCCGCGTCGCGCTGGCCACCACCCACCTGCCCCTGCGCGCTGTGGCCGATGCGATCACCGGCGACGGGCTGGAACGCACGCTGCGTATCGTCCACACCGCACTCCGCGACGACTTCGGGATCGCCGCGCCGCGCATCGCGGTGCTCGGCCTGAACCCGCATGCGGGCGAGGACGGCCATCTGGGCCATGAAGAACGCGAGCTGATCATTCCACTGCTCGATCGCCTGCGCGGCGAAGGCTGGCGCCTGATCGGGCCGCTGCCGGCGGATACCGCCTTTCTGCCCGGGAAACTGGCCGGCTACGATGCGGTGCTGGCGATGTATCACGACCAGGGCCTGCCGGTGCTGAAATACAGCGACTTCGCGCATGCGGTAAACATCACTCTCGGACTGCCCTACCCGCGGGTCGCGGTGGACCACGGCACCGCACTCGAACTCGCGGGCCAGGGCATCGCCGACCCGTCGAGCCTCTTCGCGGCGATCGACACCTGCACCCGGCTCGCACGCACGCGCATCGCGCGTAACGATGGCGCATGAGCCGCGACTTCACGCCCGACGAAACCAGGTTCGGCAAGCCGGCGAAAAAATCGCTCGGCCAGCACTTCCTGCACGAGCGCGGCATCGTCGACAAACTCGTACTCGCGATCGACCCCCGCCCCGGCGACCGCATCGTCGAGATCGGCCCGGGCCAGGGCGCACTGACCTTTCCGCTGCTGGACCGTCACGGCGCGCTGACCGCGATCGAGTTCGACCGCGATCTGCTGCAACCGCTGACCGCAGCTGCAGGGGCGCATGGCGAACTCACTTTGATCCATGCCGACGTGATGAATGTCGATTTCACGGCGCTTGCGGGCGATACGCCGGCAACCGACCGACAGATCCGTCTGGTCGGCAACCTGCCCTACAACCTGTCTTCGCCGATCCTGTTCCACGCGCTCGATCACGCCTCAGCCGTGCGCGACATGCATTTCATGCTGCAGAAGGAAGTAGTCGATCGCATGGCGGCCGCGCCGGGCAGCAAGGTCTACGGCCGCCTCAGCGTGATGCTGCAGGCGTACTGCACGGTGACCGCGCTGTTCAAGGTGCCGCCGGGTGCGTTCCGGCCACCGCCGAAGGTGGATTCCGCCGTGGTCCGGCTGGTGCCGCGCCCGCCGGCGCAGATCGGTATCGACGACCCGCGCCGGTTCGCCGAGATCGTGCGCGCGGCCTTCGGCCAGCGCCGCAAGACTCTGCGCAATTCTGTGGGTGGGGTCTGCACCGCAGCGGAAATCGTCGCTGCGGGCATCGACCCCCAGCATCGCGCCGAACAGCTCGCGGTCGCCGATTTCGTACGACTCGCGAACATCGCCGGCGCACCGCAGACCGGCTTCGATCCCGCCTGATCGCCCGCAATCGCGTCCTCAATCACTTCCGCAATCGTGCCCGCAAATGCGGCGATTGCAACTAAACTGTCGCCATGGAAGACGACACTGACAGCCACGCCATCGCAATCGATATCGCGACCCGCTATCTCGACGAGCAATCCAAGCCCGACGAGGAGCTGTATTACTTCGCCTACACCATCGGTATCCGCAACACCGGCCGCGTACCGGCGCAGTTGATCAGCCGTCGCTGGCTGATCGTCGATGCGGTCGGCTTCCCTCGCGAGGTGGTCGGCGATGGCGTGGTCGGCGAACAACCGCGGCTGCGTCCGGGCGAACGCTTCGAATACACCTCCAGCACCTTCTTCAAGACGCCCTACGGCACGATGGAGGGCGCCTACGTGATGCGCGCCGACGACGGCGCCGAATTCGAAGCGCCGATCCCGCAGTTCGTGCTGTGCATTCCGCGGATGCTGCATTGATCATGCGGCGCATCGCTGTTGCCACCGCACGCAAGGAACGCTGCTGACATGGCGGTCTGGGCGATCGGCGACCTGCAGGGCTGCTACGGCGTGACCCAGCGTCTGCTGGAGAAGATCCGTTTCGATCCGGCGCAGGACCGGCTGTGGTTCTGCGGCGACCTGGTCAACCGCGGCGGCGAGTCGCTGGAAACCCTGCGGCTGGTGCATTCGCTGCGCGAACAGAGCGTCGTGGTGCTGGGCAATCACGATCTGTCGCTGCTCGCGATCTCCGAACGCAGCGTCGACGACCAGCGCAGAGTCAATCAGGATCTGCAGCGCATCCTGTTCGCGGAAGACCGCGACACCCTGATCGACTGGCTGCGGCTGCGTCCGCTGCTGCACAGCGACCGCACGCTGGGTTGGATGATGATCCACGCCGGGCTGTCGCCGAAATGGACGACCATGCACGCGGAAAAGCACGCGCGCGAAGTCGAACGCCGGCTGCACGGCGACGGCCGCCGCAAACTGCTGCGCAACATGTACGGCGACTTCCCGGCATGGACGCCGGCACTGCGCGGCGTCGAGCGCGAGCGCGCGATCATCAACATCTTCACCCGGCTGCGCTATTGCTCCACGCGCGGCCGCATCGCCTTCAACGAAAAAGGTGCGCCGGGCACGCAGGTGCCGGGACTGTACCCCTGGTACGAAGTGCCAGGCCGGGCCGAACGCGATCTGAAAATCGTCTGCGGCCACTGGTCCACGCTCGGTCTGTTCATCGGCCACGGTGTGCACGCCATCGACAGCGGCGCGGTCTGGGGCGGCAAGCTCACCGCGCTGCAGCTGGACACCGACGACCTGCACCTCGTGCAGGTGCCGGGCCGCGAAGTCGCCGTTCCGGGCCCGCAGGACTGATGTTCCGCTCACCGCGCCTGCGGATGTGGCTGGCGGCGATGCTGCTCGCATTCGCGCCGGCCGGCTGCAGCGATTCGACTGCACAGACCGCGCCTCGACACCCGGCTGCCGATGGTCGCGCCACGCATCCCACGACGCCTCGCGCGATCGCGCTGGTAGTTGCTGCGCGCAAGCAGATCGGCGTCACCGTCAGCTACGATCCCGCATACGTGCGCCTGCCCTATCCCGGCGGCGACGTCCCCGAATCCCGCGGTGTCTGCACCGATGTGGTGATCCGTGCATTGCGCGCGCAGGGCATCGATCTGCAGCAGCGGGTCCACGAAGACATGCACGCGCATTTCGCGGCGTATCCGCGGAAGTGGGGACTTCGCCGTCCGGACCGCAATATCGATCACCGCCGCGTGCCGAATCTGCAGACCTGGTTCGCGCGGCAAGGCTGGTCTTTGCCGGTCGGCGACCGCGCTGAAGACTTCCGCGCCGGCGATCTCGTCACCTGGATGCTGCCGGGCAATCTGCCGCATATCGGCATCGTCAGCGATCGCAAAACGACGCTGCGCGGCGTGCCGCTGATCATCCACAACATCGGCCAAGGCGCGCGCGAGGAGGACATCCTCTTCGATCACACAATCACCGGGCATTATCGGCCAAAGCTGTTGTAGGGCGGGCCCCGGCCCGCCATGACGGCCCGATCGCGCCTCGTGGCGATAGACATGACTCGGCTTCGATGCGCGAAGCGATTCGAAAGATTGCAATGACGGGCCAGGGCCTGCCCTACGCCCGTTCGTAATCCACGAATTCGAATGCGAACGCGTGCTTGTCGTCGGCCGCATGCACTTCACTCGCAACTACGCGCCAATGCGCGGCATCGAACGCCGGAAAAAACGCATGCGCATCGTCGATTGCGGTTTCGACATGGGTGAGAAGCAGGCGCGTCGCGAACGGCAGCGTCAGCGCGTAGATTTCGCCACCGCCGATCACGCACAGTTCACCGGCGCCATCCGCATCGGCAAGCGCGCGCGCCTCGTCCAACGTCGCCACGGACTCCATACCATCGAACGGCACCCGCCCACTGCGCGTCAGCACCAGATTGCGGCGTTTCGGCAGCGCGCGGCCCAGCGATTCCGCAGTCTTGCGTCCCATCAACACCGGCCTGCCCAACGTCAGCGCCTTGAAGCGTTTCAGATCGTCGGGCAGATGCCATGGCAGCGCGTTGCCTCGGCCGATGGCGCGGCTGCGGTCCAGCGCGGCGATCAGGACGAGCGTAACGCTCATACCGCCACCGGCGCCTTGATCGCCGGATGCGGGTCGTAGCCTTCGATGACGATATCGTCGTAGCTGAAACCGAAGATCTCCTTCACGTCCGGATTGAGCTTCAGACGCGGCAGCGCGCGCGGTTCGCGCGCCAGCTGTTCGCGCGCCTGATCGTAGTGGTTCGAATACAGATGCGCATCGCCAAGGGTATGGACGAAATCGCCGACGCCCAGTCCGCACACCTGCGCGACCATGTGCGTGAGCAGCGCGTAGCTGGCGATATTGAACGGCACGCCGAGGAAGATATCGCCGCTGCGCTGATAGAGCTGGCAGCTGAGTTTGCCGTTCGCGACATAGAACTGGAACATCGTGTGGCAGGGCATCAGCGCCATCTGCGACAGCTCGGCGACGTTCCAGGCGCTGACGATCAGACGGCGCGAATCGGGATTGCGTTTGATCTCGTCGACGACCCAGCGGATCTGGTCGATCTCGCCGCCGTCTGAGGTGGTCCAGCGCCGCCACTGCTTGCCATAGACCGGGCCGAGTTCGCCGTGTTCGTCGGCCCATTCGTCCCAGATGCCGACCTTGTTGTCTTTCAGATAGGCGATATTGGTTTCGCCTTTCAGGAACCACAGCAGCTCATGCACGATCGAGCGCAGATGCAGTTTCTTGGTGGTGACCAGCGGGAAGCCTTCGTTCAGATCGAAACGCATCTGCCAACCGAACACGCTGCGCGTGCCGGTGCCGGTGCGGTCGGCCTTCTCCGCACCTTCGTCCAGGACGTGATGCAACAGCTGCAGATACTGATCCATCACGCGGCTCCCACAGTGGTCTGCAGCGTCGGCGACCGGCGCGACAGCAACAACAGCACCAGCCCCAATGCGATCAGCGGCGTGCTCAACACCTGGCCCATGGTCAGCCAGTCGAAGGCGAGGTAGCCGATCTGCTGGTCCGGCAGACGCACGAATTCGACCAGAAAACGGAAGCAGCCGTACAGCAGGGCGAACAGACCGGCGACGGCGTAGCGCGGACGCGGTTTGCGCGAGAACCACCACACCGCGCAGAACAGCACCACGCCCTCCAGCAGAAACTGGTAAAGCTGGGAAGGATGACGGGCGAACCGGTCGAGCACGCCGCTGGCGTGCATGCGTTCGAGCTGCGTGGCGCCCAGGCCGTACAGATCGGATTCGGCATGCGGAAAGATCACACCCCAGCCGGCCTCGGTGTATTTGCCCCACAGTTCGCCGTTGATGAAATTGCCGAGGCGGCCGAAGCCCAGCCCCGGCGGCACCAGCGGCGCGACGAAATCGACGATGTCGAAAAAGTGCATCCGGTGTTTGCGCGCCCACCACAGCGAAGCCGCGAGCACGCCGATCAGCCCGCCGTGGAAACTCATGCCGCCCTGCCAGATCTTGAAAACCTGAATCGGGTCTTCGATGTACGAATCGAGATCGTAGATCAGGATGTAGCCGATGCGCGCGCCGAAGATCACCCCGAGCATGGCGTAGAACAGCAGATCGCTGTAGGCCTGCTCGCTGACGCCGGGCAGTCGGCCGGCGCGGACGCGGCTGCGGCCGAGGAACCAGGCCACGGTGAAGCCGAGGAGGTACATCAAGCCGTACCAGTGAACCTTGAGGGGTCCGAGTTCGATGAGGACCGGGTCGATCTGGTGCAGAAAAGTCATCGGCAGGTGCAGTGTTGCGAGCGGTGCGCCTATTGTGCCGCAGCCGGCAGCGGTCCGGCGGCGTGTCGCGGACGCGGAGGCGGCTTTAATCGAGTATCAGCGGCTGATCCGGAAGTTCGTTGCGGTCTTCGCGACCGTCGATGCGCCGGCTGTCAACGAGAGGAAAGTGTTCGGCCAACAGATCGCCCGCAGCGGTGATGCCCCGCAGCACCGCGTCTTCGGCATCGCCCGCCCGCAGGCGCTCTTCCATCAACAGACAGACACCCCGCCACTGCTCGTCGCTGACCCGGCCATCGAGACCTCGATCGGCGAGGATTTCGATACGCCGGTCTGCGAGCAGCAGATAGATCAGGATGCCGTTGTTTTCGGCGGTATCCCACACGCGCAACGTCGCGAACGCGGATGCTCCGCGGTCGCGCGCATCGTCGCCGCGCCAGAGCATGCGGGCATCGAGCGCGGACTCCACGGCGAAGCAGATCTCGCCGCGATGACGGGCTTCGTCGCGGGCGATGGCGTCGGCGATGCGCGACAGGCTGGCCTCCGGAAAGATCCGGTGAGCCGAGGGCGCGGCCCGATGGCGGAACCAGCGCGAAATTGTCGACATCGTCATCGTCGACATCACCAGCGCCCCGAGGCGCCGCCGCCTCCGCTGCGACCGCCGCCGCCACCCCAACCCCCACTGGAACCGCCGCTGGAGCCGCCTCCCCAACTGCCGCCGCTGGATGTGCCATTGCCGAGCGAGCCCCAGCCGCCGCGCCGAGCGAAACCACCGCCACTGCCCGCGATGGCGCCCACGATGGCACCCACCAACGCACCGAGCGCAATCACCAACAACGGTGCAGAGAACAGCCAGAGCACACCGCCGGCCAACGCACCGATGATCGCCATGCGCAGCAGGATCGGCAGACCACGGAACAGCGCACGCGCGAACATCGACAAGAAGAACGCGAGAAATACCGCAGGGGCCCAACCTGGCGCTTCTCCGCCGTCGGCGCCGACCGCCATCGGCGGCGGCAGCGCTTCGCCGTCGATCAATCGCACCAGCTGAGCGCTGGCATCGCCGATGCCGCCCGCGAAATCCCCGCTGCGGAACTTCGGCACCAGATATTCCTGGACGATGCGACCGGCGGCGATATCGGGAATCGCGCCTTCCAGGCCATACCCCGGCTGGATGCGAACCTCGCGATCGTCCTTCGCCACCAGCAGCAGCACGCCGTCGTCGACAGCTTTGCGTCCGATCTTCCATTCGTCGAAGACGCGCTGCGCGTACTGCTCGATCGCTTCGGGCCGCGTGCTCGGAACGATCAGGATCTGCAGCTGGCTGCCCTTGCGCTGCTGCAGGGCCAGCGCCTGCTGTTCCAACTGCGCGATCTCGCCAGCGCTCAGGGTTCCGGTCATATCGACCACTGGCGAGGTCAGGGGCGGGATCGGCGCCAGCGTTTGTGCGAACGCGGTCAACGCCAACGCACAAAGGCCCGTCGCCAACAGCACGCGCAGTGAGCGGATCACAGCAGCGTTCCGGCGAACGTCCAGATCAGCCTCCGGATGGCGGGGGCGCCGGCTGCGACCCCGGCTTCATGTTCTGGCTCTCGGGTAGCGGTATCGGCTGTGGTGCACGCGTCGAAGACCGCAGCGGCGCCTGACCCGGCGCGATCACCGGCGCGATGGATGCCTGGCCGCCAAAGTCCACCACTGGCGCTTCCTGGATCTCGCGCTCGTTCTCGACCGTGAAACTCGGCTTCTGCTTGTAGCCGAACATCATCGCAGTGAGATTCACCGGAAACTCGCGGATATGGACGTTGTAGTCGCGCACCGCCTGGATGTAGCGTTCGCGCTCGACCGCGATCCGGTTCTCGGTGCCTTCCAGCTGCGTCTGCAGATTCAGGAAAGCCTGATCGGACTTGAGGTTCGGATAGTTCTCGGTGATCACCAGCAGCCGCGACAGTGCGCTGGAAAGTTCGCCCTGCGCCTGCTGGAACTGCTGCAGCGACGCAGCGTCGTCGGGGTTGACCTGGACCTGCCCGACCTTCGAGCGCGCCTCGGTCACGCCGAGCAGCACACGCTCTTCCTGCTGCGCGTAGCCCTTCACGGTAGCGACCAGACTCGGGATGAGATCGGCGCGGCGTTTGTAGACGTTCAGCACCTGGGCCCAGGAGGCTTTGACCGCCTCGTCCTTGCGCTGGATCTCGTTGTAGCCGCAGCCGGACAGCAGCAGGACCATCATCAGAAGAACGACAGCACGCATGGGATGCGCTCCGCAGGGGACTCGGAACCGCATTGCAACACCCCCGGGGTCGCGGCGCAATGCGGGTGGACGGCTAGCCGCAGGGTTGCGCGTTTGGCGCACCGTCGTTCGTGATCCCGGGACCGGTGCGCCGAAGGCGCACTCTATTTCGCTTTCCAGGCGGGAGAAGAAGATTACTCGGGCAGCAGCCGCTGCTGGGCGCGCTTTTTGGTCCACAGGTTCAGCGATTCGACCGCCGCCGAGAAGCCCATCGCGAAGTAGATATAGCCCTTCGGTACGTGCGCACCGAGCCCTTCCGCGACAAGGAACGCGCCGACCAGGACGATGAAAGCGAGCGCCAGCATCTTCACGGTCGGATTGCTATCGATGAACTTGCCCAGCGGCGTCGCCGCCATCAGCATCACCGCCACCGCCAGCAGAATCGCCGCCACCATCACCGGCGTCTGATTGGCCATACCCACCGCAGCGATCACCGAGTCGAGCGAGAATACGATGTCGATCACCGCGATCTGCGCGATCACGCCCCAGAACACGGTCACGGGCTTGGTGTTGATGTCCTCGCTCTCGGCCTCGCCCTTGACGATGTCGCGGATCTCGCCGGTGCCTTTCACCAGCAGGAACGCACCGCCGAGGATCAGCACCAGGTCGCGGATCGAAACGCCGGTGCCGAACAGCGAGAACAGATCCTCGGTCAGCCCCGCCAGCCAGGCCAAGGTCAGCAGCAGCCCGATTCGCGAGAGACAGGCCACCGCAATGCCGAATTTACGGGCTTTTTCGCGCTGTTCGTAGGGCAGCTTGGAGACCGCGATCGATATGAACACCAGATTGTCGATACCGAGCACGATCTCGATCGCGCTCAAGGTGATGAGGGTGATCCACGTCTGCGGATCGGAAATCAGTTCCAGCATTGCATCGCTTCCAGTCTGTGCGGCGAAGGCGCCGAAGGGCGCGTCATCCGCGGAGTTCTATCGGAAATATTCAGGAGGTGTTTCGGAGATGTTTCGATCGGAAACATTCGATCGGAGATGGACATTCGATCAGAGATAACGGCCGCCCAGAATCAGGCCCCAGACCAGCAGCACATTCATCATCAGCACGAACACCGCTGCGGAACCCATGTCCTTGGCGCGACCGGCGAGCTCGTGGAATTCCGGGCCGTAGCGTTCGATCACCGCCTCCACCGCCGAGTTCAGCAGTTCGGCGCTGAGCACCAGCAGACAACTGCCGATCATGAGGATGCGCTCCACCGGGGAGTCGCCCAGCCACCAGGCCAGCGGCGCGAGCACGACCAGCAGATAGACTTCGAGACGGAACGAGGATTCGTATAGCCAAGCCGCACGCAGACCCTGCAGCGACCATTTCGTCGCCTTCAGGATGCGGCCGGGATCTCGGGGCAGATGTCCGGTGCTGTCGGCCATGTCAGTGGGCGCCGCAGGAACGGCAGTCAGCGTGGACGAACGTGGCGGTAGCCGGCATCGGGGCGTGACTGAGCGGATGGAGGCCGACAATTTTGCCACAAGCCCCCACCGCCCGCCCGGATCGCGCAGTTCAGCCCGGTCTCGCGCGCAGGCGCAGCACCGCCGCCAGACCGCCACCGTCGCGATTGCGCAGCGTGAAGCCACCGTCGTGAACGGCCGCGACCCGGACGACGCTGGCCAGCCCCAAGCCGCTGCCGAACGTGCTGCGGGCATGGTCGACGCGATGAAACGGCCTGCCCAAGGCGGTCAGTTCGGTTTCGGGAACGCCGGTTCCCCGGTCCGCCACCGTCAACACCCAGTCACCGGCTTCGGTCGACAGAGCCACTTCGAACGGCGCGGCGCCGTGACGCGCGGCGTTGTCGAACAGATTGGTCAACGCGCGACGCAGCGCCAGCGGCCGGCCGCTCAGTGCCGCATGGTCGGGCAGCGAAAGCCGCCATTCGCGGCCCTGCCGGGCTTCATCTCCGGCCAGCGCCTGCACCATCGCGACCAGGTCGACCGGTTCCAGCAGTTCGTCGCGGCCATCGCGGACGTAATCGATGAACTGGCCGACGATCCCGTCCAGCTCATCGATGTCCCGTTCCATGCCGGCACGCATGCCCTCATCGGTGCCGGCCTCATCGGTGCCGTGGTCGCCCAACGCCAGCGCATAGCGCAATCGGGCCAGCGGCGTGCGCATGTCGTGCGATATGCCCGCGAGCATCAGTTCGCGATCACGCGCCGCCGCGCGGGTGCGCTCGGCGGCATCGGCCAGCGCACGCTGCAGTTCGAGGATTTCCTCGCTGGCGAAACGCGACGGTGCCGGCGGCGCTTCGCCGGCGACGATGCCCGGCGCGGCGGCGGCCAACTCGCGCAGCGGTCGGGTCAGACTGCGTGCGAACAGCCCGGCCGCCATCAGCACCAGCGCGCCGATCGCGACCAGTGCGAACAGCAGGCCGCGTCGCAGCGGCTGCGCTTCGCCAAGCACGGGAATGCCGATCCAGCCGCGCATCGGCGGATGCGCCTGCACCCAAAGCTGCGCAGGCGTGCCGGACAGGCGCATCGGACGTCCGGGCAAGCGCGCGCCCAATCGCGATTCGATCCGCACCAGCAGCGGCAGCGACGGCCGCTCGCCTGCGGGAAGGTCAGGCATCCAGACGATACCGAGATCATCCAGACCGGCAAGCGCGGCGCTGCGATCGGGCAGTGCCAGCAGCGCATCGGCGGCGACCACCTGCGCATGCAGCGCGCGCGCGACCCGCTCGGCATTGCTGTTGCGCATGGACAACCCGAACGCGGTCGCGGACGCGACCAGCGCCGCGATCACCACCGCCATCAGCAGCAGCAACAGGCGTGTGTGCAAGTGGCGGATGCTCACGTGTCGCGACCCGACGCATCGTCCGGGACGAACACATAGCCGGTGCCCCATACCGTCTGCAGCCAGCGCGGCTGTTTCGCATCGTCCTCGATCAATTTGCGCAGGCGGCTGATCATCACGTCCATGCTGCGATCGAAGGCGTCGTGCTCGCGACCGCGCGCGGCGCTCATCAGCTGGTCGCGGGTCAGCGCCTGACGCGGACGCTGCACCAGCGCCGCGAGCACTGCGAATTCGCCGGTGGTCATGCGCAGTTCGCGGCCATCGCGGTGCAGCGTGCGCGCTCCCAGATCCAGTACGCATGCGCCGAAATGGACCTTGCCGCCGTCTTCCTTCGGTGCGCCTGGCGCAGCGCGGCCGCGACGCAGTACCGCACGGATGCGCGCCACCAGTTCACGCGGATTTCCAGGCTTCGGCAGATAGTCGTCGGCGCCGATTTCCAGCCCGACGATGCGGTCGATCTCATCGCCCTTGGCGGTCAGCATCACGATCGGCGTGTCCACGCCCTGTCCGCGCAGCCGCCTGCAGATCGACAGCCCATCTTCGCCGGGCAGCATCAGATCGAGCACGATCAGATCGACGTGGTTGCGCGAGAGCTGCCGGTCCATTTCGCGACCATCGCCAGCCGCCAGGGTCTCGAAGCCCTGCTGCGAGAGATAGCGCATCAACAGCGCACGCATGCGTTCGTCGTCGTCCACCACCAGCAGGCGGGGCCCGGGCGGCGCAGCGGGGGATTCGATGGGATCGGTCATGGCGCCATTGTCGCCGCTGCGGAACGGCCGGCAAGCACAGAGAAGCAGGCTTCGTGGCGAAGCCGGACCGGACTTGTGAACAGATGTGTCCGAATGTGCGTTGCGACATCTCCGTTCGCATTCGCGTGCGTTCGGGAAACGCCTTGCGCGCCGCTGCGGCGCAATCTGGCGCCACGACATACCACGCCTCTCCCCGGAGCTTTCCATGAAAACGAAACATATGCTGTTACTCGCCGCCGGTCTGACCGTCGCCCTCGCCGCCACCACCGCCATCTCGGCACCGCGCCTCGCGCGCGGCGACGCGATGCTGCCGCCCACCGCCGCGCAGCTCGGCCTCTCCAGCGCCCATGCCCGGCAGTGGGACTCGCTGCGCGCCGAAGCCGTGGCCCTGCGCCAGGTCGGCCGCGACGACTTTGGCGCCGGGATGAGCGAATTCCGCATACTGCTCGATGAGCCGTCTCCTGACTTGCGCGCGTTCTCCAGGCAATCGCAGCGCAAGGTCGATGCACACATGGCCGAAGCGCGCGCGCTGCGCGACCGCCAGCTCGACCTTTACGAATCGCTCTCGCCGAGCGAGCAGGCCCGGGTCCGCGCCGCCATGGCCCAGCGCCTAGATCGCCTGTCGCAATTGCGCGACCGTCTCGCCGGTTTAATCGCAACAAAAGCGTAAGAGGGACTTCAGGTCCGACCCGCGCGCGAGCCCATCGCTACTGCCATCGCCATCGTTCTTTGCTCGTCAGCTCACCCATTTCCGGAGATTTCAATGAACAAGACCTTCATCGCCCTGTGCACCCTCACCGCCGCGTTCGCCCTTGCGGCCCCGAACGCCGATGCGGCCGGCCGCGTCAAGGCGCGCGGCGGCGTCCAGAATGCCGAAGGCGGCATCACCGCCGGCCGAGCTTCCGCCGCACGAGGCCCCAATGGCGGTGCAGCCGCGCGTGGCCGCGCCGTCAAAACCGATGGCCAGGGCAACGGTCAGGCCGCCAGCGGCGGCGCCTATCGCGGCCCGAACGGGGGCACCGGCGCCCGCGCCGGCAACACCGCCTGGAACGCCGATGGCAGCGCCCAGCACCAGTCCGGCGCGCAGTGGTCCGGCGCCAACAGCAGCGGCAGCACCCAGGGCACCGCGACCCGCAACCAGGATGGCACCGTGAGCGGCAACCGCACCACGAACGCCACCGGCACGCAGGGCAGCAGCTACAACGCCGACACCACCTATGGCGATGGCGCCCTCAACCGCAATGTCGACGCCACCGGCCGCAACGGCAACAGCTACGACGCCACGGTGACCGGTACCAAGGGCGAAGGCGCCACCCGCACCGCGACCTGCTACGACCCCAACGGCGCTGTGATCCCCTGCAAGAAGTGATGTCCCGCGCGGCGACGTTGCCCGGCGTCGCCGCGCTTTTTTTCGATCCTGTCGAGTATTCAACGCAGAGGACATCGGAGATGAAACGCTGGCTTGTGATCTTCGCAGTGCTGATTCTGGTCGGGAGCGTCGCAGCCAGGTCCGCGCCGGAATTCGAGCAACGCAGCTATGGTCATGAGGGCATCGCACGCACGTATCTGCTCCGCGCGCCCGCGAACGGCAAGCCGCCAGCCGCGATCGTCGTGATGTTGCACGGCCACACCGGCAGTGCGGAACGGCTCACCGGCAGCAACGGAACACCCGCGCCGTATCGACAGTGGAATGCGATTGCCGATCGCGAAAACCTTCTGCTGGTCGCGCCGCAAGGCCTGAAAGGCGGCGACGGAAAATCCGGTTGGAACGATTGTCGCGCCAACGCCCAAAGCAATCCGCGCAGCGACGACGTCGCCTTCATCAACGGAATCGTGACGACACTTCGTCGCGAATATCGCGTCGCGTCGAACCGCGTCTATGTGCTCGGCAGTTCCAACGGCGGCCAGATGGCGCTGCGCATGGCGATCGAACGGCCAGACATGATCACCGCCGCCGCTGCGATCATCGCATCGATGTCGGCACGCTCCGAATGCGCAGCGCCGACGCGATTCGTGCCCGTGTTGTTCATGAACGGCACCGAAGATCCATTGATGCCGTTCGAAGGCGGCAGCGTCGGCGATGACGCATTCCAGCGCGGCAGCGTGCTGTCCACTCAAGCCTCGGTCGATCTCTGGGCGAAACTCTCGGGCACCTCATCAATACCGGAGGCGACACCGATGCCGGATCTATCCACCGAAGACAACAGCCGCGTCTTCCGCGAAACCCATGCGATGCGCAGCGGCCGGCCTGTCGCGGTGCTCTACCGCATCGAAGGCGGCGGCCATCTCGAACCCAGCCGGAAAGCACGCTATCCGCGCTGGCTGTCGCGCTGGCTCGGCGCGCAGAACGCGGATATCGAAATGGCCGAAGAGATCTGGGCGTTCTTCGCACGTCATTGAGCCACCGGAGCCGCAGGCGTAGCCTCTATCAGACACGACTCCTGCATCGTTTATACTGCGCGGCATGTCGCTAACCGCCACATTCCAGCGCTCCATGGCCAGACTCGCCCTGATGGCGATGATGGCGCTGACGCTGTTGCCTGGCATCGGCCGACTGTCGCAGCACGCTGCGGACAGCGGCGCAGCCGCAGCCGAAAACGCATCAAGCGCCCTGCTGGGCGCGATCTGCACCACGCGGGGACTCGCCTACGATCCTGCCGTCGCTGCGATCGAGGCCATCGGCTTCGCGATGCAGACCGAGGATGACGGCCGCAGCCCTGCGCCGCCGCATGCCGGCGACGACTGCGACTACTGCAGCATCGCATCCGCTTCGAACGTCCCCACACTCATCGCGCTGGCCTCACCCGCGCCGAGCCGCGACATCGCGCGGCCAGCACGCCGCGATCATGTCGTCATCTGGTATTACCCGCGCGGCCTCGGCTCGCGCGGCCCCCCGCTCAAGGCCTGATCCACAACGACGCTCACCGACCGTGTCCGCTATCGCCGACGCGGCATTCGTTTCGTTTCGGAGCCACTCCCATGACCTTCGCATTGCATGCGATGCCGCGCGCATCGCTGCTGTCTGCGGCCGTTTCCGCAGCACTGATCGCCGCTTTTACAGCTTCCCACGCCCTTGCCGCAGAACGCGCGGCAAGCGATGCAGAAACCCTTGATTCCGTCGAAGTCGTCGGCAGCCGTCCGTCGTATCAGGCACCGCCCTCGCGCACCGCGACCAAGACCGACACCCCGATCCTGCGCACGCCACAGAACGTGCAGGTCGTACCGCGCGCGGTACTCGAAGACCAGAACGCACTCACCCTCATCGACGCGGTGCGCAACGTCGCAGGTGCGGGCGCCGATTTCGGCTTCAACGGCGGCAGCCTGCCGCTGTTGATCGTGCGCGGATTTCCGACCGTCTCGATGAGCGCCCAAGGCCCGGTCACCTCCAGCTATTTCTTCAACGGCACGAAAGTCCAGGGGCTGCCGGTGGCGATGAGCGACATCGAATCGGTGGAAGTGGTGAAAGGCCCGGCCAGTGTGCTGTATGGCCGTTCGGAGCCCGGCGGCCTGGTCAACATCGTGACCCGGCAACCGCAGGCCGAAGCTGGCTTCAGCGCATCCGCCACCGGCGGCTCGTTCGGGCTGGGGCAAGGGTCGGTCGCCGTCTTCGGCGCGCTCGACCAGGACCAGCACTGGCAGGGTCGCGCGGCGGTGTCGCACGACGATAACGCCTCCAATCGCGATTTCGTCGAAGACCGCCTGACCGCATTCTCGGCAGCGCTCGCCTGGGTACCGAGCGACCGCACCCGGCTGAGTTTCGGCCTCGAACGCAGCCGCCAGCGGTACCGCAACGATTACGGCATTCCTGCGATCGGAGATCGGCCTGCAGCCATAGATCGTGATAACCAGTTCAACGAAGGCGGTCCTATGTCGCGGCAGGACAACACCGTCGCGCGCATCGACCTGGCGCAGACGCTCTCGGAGCGCTGGTCGCTCAACGTGCATGTGCTGGCGCTCGATCAAGATGGAGCGCAATACGATCTGCTGCCATCGACATTCTTCTCAGGGCAGGCCGGACTGATCGCGACCGGCCGAATCGACCGCCTCTACAACTACGAACCGCAGCGCGACCGCCGGCTGTATCAGCTCAATGCCGATCTGGTCGGCACGCTGTCGACCGGCCCGGTGGAACACACGCTGCTGATCGGAGCCGATACCTATCGCGACCGTTTCGACAGCAAGACCACCAGCTTCGTGCCAGGGCCATCGATCGATATCCGCAACCCGGTCTATGGCCAAGTACCTGCGCTCGACCTGGATACGCTTGCGCTGTTCGATCAGGAAGGCCGCACGCACTGGACCGGCGTTTACGTGCAGGACCAGATCGCGTTCGGCAACGGTCTCGAATTGATCGCCGGTGTGCGCCACGACCGCAGCAGCGCACGCTTCGGCGCGCCCGGAACGCGCGACAACGACCAACGGTTCACCACGCCGCGACTCGGTGCGGTCTGGCAATTCGCGCCGAACCAGAGCGTCTACGCGCAGTTCCAGGAAGGCATTTCCGCCAACAATGGACGCAACCTCGCCGGTGAATCCCTGGATTCGGAGCAGTCGCGACTCTACGAAATCGGCCACAAGTTCCAGACCAACGACGGCAAGCTGACTTCGACCATCGCGCTGTATCAGCTCACCAAGCGCAACATCGCCAATTACGTGCCGGATATCAGCGGTTTCTTCGACACGATCGCCGTCGGCGAAGCGCGCTCACGCGGACTGGAGTGGGACATGTCCGGACAGCTCACCGATCGCATCGCCTTGATCGCGTCCTACGCCTACACGCAAAGCGAAGTCACCCGCGATGAAACCTACCTCGGCAAACGCCTGCCGAACGTTCCGCAGCACAGCGGCAGCGTCTGGGCGCGTTACGCCATGGGCGAACACTGGACCTTCGGCGGCGGTGTGTTCGTGCAGGGCGGACGTGCCGGCGATCAGTCCAATACCTTCGCATTGCCCGGGTATGCGCGCGTCGATGCGATGGCCGCATATCGCTTCCCGCTGGGCGCTGTGAAAGGGCAACTGCAGCTCAACGTCAACAATCTGTTCGATCGCGAGTATTTCACCGGCAGCCATCAACACGTCACCGACTGGAACCAGCCCGGCGCGCCGCGCACCGTACTGGCGACCTTCCGCATCGATTACTGAGGAGCAAGTCATGTCCAACCGTAGACATTTCCTGAAAACAGCGACCGTTCTCGCGGGCGCAGCGATCGCGGGCGCCGCACCAGCAACGGCGACCGCTGGAACGCCTTCGCCTGCCAGCGCGGCACCAGTCGAGCACGACATGACCGCGATGCCGGCTTCGTGGATGGGCAAGGACAGGATCGCGATGCTGCTGTATCCCGGCTTCACCGCGCTGGATCTGGTCGGGCCGCAGTATTTCTTCGCCAGCCTGATGGGCGCCACCGTGCAACTGGTGGCAAAAGATCGCGCACCGGTGATGAGCGATACCGGGCTGGCGATCATGCCGACGGCAACGCTCGACGAATGCCCCGCAGACCTCGACGTGCTGTTCGTTCCCGGCAGCGGCGGCGGCGTACTCGACGCGATGGAGGATCCCGCACTGGTCGCGTTCGTCGCCGATCGCGGCGCGCGCGCCAAGTGGATCACATCGGTCTGCACCGGCTCGCTGCTGCTCGCGCGTGCAGGACTGCTGACGGGCTATCGCGCCACCGGGCATTGGGTGGCGCGGGACGTGCTCGCGGATTTCGGCGCCATCCCGGTGAACGAGCGCGTGGTCCGCGATCGCAATCGCATGACCGGCGCGGGCGTTTCCGCCGGACTCGATCTGGGATTGGCGATGACCGCAGAACTGCGCGACCGCAGCTATGCCGAAGGCTTGCAGTTACTGGCCGAATACGCGCCGGAACCGCCGTTCGATGCGGGCTCGCCCGACACCGCGCCGAAGGCCGTTGTCGAGATGATCGGCGGCATGTTCCCGGGCTTCGTCGAACGCGCGAAGCGCATCGCACGCGACATGCCGACAACGAAGGGAGGATGAGCCATGGAGGCCTTCTTTCTCTTCGCACTGTTCTGGCTCATCGCTTGGGCCATCTTCCTGCTTTCGGCCATCACCGAAAAAAATGGTCGCAAGACTCATTCACACACACTTCTGGACGATATTGAGGTCGAGCTATGAACACAACACAGATGTTCTCTTTCCGAAAAGCGCCGCTGCTCCTCGCGTTCGCGGCGATGTCGGCTTTTTCGGCCGATGCCGCACAGCCAGCGAAACGCGACGGCATCGTGATCGAACAGGCCTGGACGCGTGCGACGCCGTCGAAAGCTCCGGTCGCCGGCGGCTTCGTCACCATCCGCAACAACGGCAATCGCGACGACCGCCTCGTGTCGGTAACCAGCCCGGACGCGGACAGCGTCGAGATCCATCAGATGAGCATGGACGGCGGCGTGATGCGTATGCGCAAGCTCACCGACGGTCTGCCGATCGAGGCGAAATCCGTCGTGATGCTGAAGCCCGGCGGCTATCACCTGATGTTCATCGGCCCGAAGCGCCCGATTGTGGAAGGCGGCACCGTCACTGCGACGCTGCGCTTCGAGAAGGCCGGCTCGCGCGAAGCGCGTTTCGAAGTGCGCGCGATGGGCAGCGCCGGCCCGCATCACTGACCCGTATCTCGGTTGCAGTGAACTCAAATCCGCCAGCGCATGCGCCAGCGGATCGCACTTTTTTTCACATCATTTCAGGGAATAGGATCTCCATGCCGCACGCACGTCACTCCAGACAGTTCCGCTGCTTTCCAAAAGGCGCCGCCTTGTCGTTCGCGATCGCATCTTCGCTCGCGGGCCAAGCGCTCGCCGCGCCGCAAACCGTCGATGGTATCGACGGCACCAATGCCGAAACGCTCGATACCGTGATCGTCACCGGCACCAAAAGCGATGATGCCTTCGGCGAGAAATCCGGCATTCCGCTGTCGCGCATGCCGCAGAGCGTCCAGGTGATCGACGCCGATCTTCTGCAGACCCAGGGCGCACGCAGCATCGGCGATGCCCTGCGCAACGTGCCGAGCGCGAACCCCGGCAATTCCCGGGTATCGCGCTATCAGAGCTTCAGCCTGAAAGTGCGCGGGTTTCTTGCCGACCAGATGCGCAACGGCATGCGCCAGCGCTATTACGAGGACATCGACGCCTCGGCGATATCGAACGTCGATCGCATCGAAGTGCTCAAGGGCCCATCGTCGGTGCTCTACGGCCAGTCTGCGGTCGGCGGCATCATCAGCGTGATCACCAAACGCCCGGAGTCCGAGTTCGGCGGTAGCGCTTGGCTTCAGGCGGGTCAGGACGATCAATCGGTCATCGGCTTCGATGTCACCGGTCCGATCGGTGGCAGTGATCGTATCGCCGCGCGGCTGACTGGCGAAGTCGAGCGCTCCGGCACGTTCGTGGACAGACAGGACATCGATCGCAACAACATCGCACTCGCGGCGCGCTGGCAGGCCTCGGATGCGGTGACCGTGCACTGGTTGTCGGAATACATCGAACGCGAAACCCTGGGCTATGCCGGGCTTCCGGTCATCGGCACCATTGTCGACAACGGCCGTGGACGCGTCTCGCGCAGCGCATTCCTGGGTGAACCTTCGCTGCGTCCGCTCACCGCCGACTCGCCGCTGATTCAACTATGGGCCGACATCAAGCTGTCGGAAACCTGGACGCTGACGCCGCGCTATCAGTATCAGGGCTTCCGCACCGACTTCAGCCAGATCCGTCTGCGCGCCATGCAGGCCGATGGCGTGACGCTCAATCGCAACGGCCGTTTCGGTACGGAAGACGACGACTACCAGATCGCGCAGCTCGATCTGAGCGGCCGTTTCGAGACGGGCCGGGTCGCGCATCAACTGCTGATCGGCATTGAAGCCAGCCGCGAGGACAGCTCGTTCCTGCAATTCAATCTGAGCAACGTCGACGCGATCAATGCGTACTCGCCGGTCTACACCTATCCGGCGACCGCCCCGACAACCGCATTCGGTTTCGATTTTTCGGGTAAAGGCGACGGCAGCGCGCTGTATGTGCAGGACCTGATCGCGCTGACGCCGCGCTGGGACGTGATCGCTGGCCTGCGCCACAGCCGCTTCGACTATGTGCAAACCTTCAACGGCGCGCGCGATGCCTCCGAAGTGTCTGCAACGACGTGGCAGTTGGCGACGAATCTTCGGCTCTCGGAGCGCTGGTCGCTGTTCGGCGGCATCAACACCGGCTTCGATACAGAGAATATCCTCGGCGCGCGCGATGCCGACGGCGATGCATTCGATCCCGAGCGCGCGGAGCAGATCGAGGCCGGCGTGCGCTTCAACGGCGAGCGTCATCGCCTGAGCATGGCCGCGTTCGACATCCGCCGCAAGGACGCGCTGACGACCGACCCGAACGATCCGGACTTCAGCGTGCAGGACGGCGAACAGCGCGTGCGCGGACTGGAACTGGAAGGCGTTTCCCAGATCGCCTCGGCGTGGCGCGTGCACTGGGGTGCGGCGTGGCTCGACGGCGAAGTGACCCGCAGCAACGACGGCGACCAGAATGCTGAACTCGGCGACACGCCATCGCTGACCGGCCTGATCCGCTTGAACTATGCCCTCGCAGGCACGCCGTGGTCGTTCGATGCCGGCATGTACGGCACCAGCGATCGCCGCCTCACCAACGGCAGCGCAGTGCGTCTCCCCGGCTATGGCCTGGTCGATCTGGGCGTGCAGTACGCGCGCGACGACTGGTCGTTCGGCTTGACGCTCAACAACGCGTTGGACAAGCGCTATTACACGGCTTCAGGCAATGTTTTCAGCGTGTCGCCGGGCGACCCGCGACATGTCGGCCTGCGCGTGCGCTATGCGTTCTGAGCCTGACATAGGCGAAGCTCGCGACAACAGTTGCAGCGCGTTCGGTATCTCTTCGGGTGCTGTGCTCTTCTTGCTGCCTGACGTCGCTTGACAACCGCCGCAGTTAGTCTTTAATTCGGGACGTCGACCCAGCCTCCCGCCATGATGGCGTGGAGGCTTACCGCACAGCCCGGTCGACGAGGAGACACCATGCAAGGAACCGCATTCGCATCGCCTTGGCGGCTTGCCGGAAGTGTTCTGCGGATCTTCGGACGGGTCTCTCCGCGCAGCGTCCTGCTGGCGGGCCTGCTGACGTTCGCCACCGGCTGCGCCACCGCCCCGGACCGCGACGCTGTACCGACGTTCCGGGCCAGCGCGGCCACCGCCAACCAGCGATCACAGACCGCATTCGCCGAGATCAACACCTTTCTGCGCCAGCAGCAGATCGAGCGCGCCACAAGGCTACCGAACATCAGCGAACAGAAAGATGAGAGCGGTGTAGGGGCCTTCTTCACACCGTTGGCGTCCGAAGACGTGGCCAAATGGAGCCGTGCCTTCGGTCTGATCGACGCCTACGCCGCAACGCTGGAAAAACTGCTGGCCCCCGCGCGTCGCGCCGACACCGAAAGCGCGCTCTCGGAACTGGGCGAAAAGATCGGCGATGTGCGCGAGGAACGACTGCCGCCGGGCATCGCCGCCGGCTTCACCCAGCTGGCCGGGCTACTGGTGCAGATGAAAGCGGAGAAGGACGCGCTTGCCGCGATACGCAAAGCCGATCCGGCGGTGCAGGACGTGTTCTCGGCCATGATGGCCGCGATCGGCGAGAATCCTTCCGATGGCGTGCGCGGCACGGTCGTGTCTTCGTGGACCACCGTGCTCGGCCAGATCCAGGTGGACTTCCTCAATGCACAGGGCATACCTGCGAAGCGCGAGGTCGCCACCCGCTACGTCGCCGCGCTCGACCAGCGCGACGCACAGGACGCGAGCCTCGCATCGCTGCGGCGTTCGTTCGGTCTGCTTGCCGCTGCGCACCGCGAACTGGCCGTCGGCCGCGCACCCAGCGCCCAGCGCCTGCTGGACGCGATCCAGCAGGAATATGAGGCTTATCGCAACCGCGTCGAGAGCCTGCAAAACGCGAAAGGAGCTGCACCATGAAAGCGAAAACAGGCAAGGGCAAAGCCAAAGCCAAAGCCACCACCACTGCCACGATCGGCACCGGCACCGGCATCGGCATCGGCACTGGCACTGGCACTGGCACTGGCACTGGCAACAGCAACGGTATGAACACCGAGACCCGCAAGCTCCATCAGGCGCTCGTGGCGCAAGTGCAGTCGTTGTCCGAGCTGCTCGGCACCACCACTGACCCCAACGATGCGCAAGCACTACTTGGCGAAATGCAGGAACTGAATTTCCGCGTGATGATGAGCGGCAGCCTGCTGTTCAAACAGACGACGGCCACCATCGATGCGCGCATCGATGGCGTGGTCCAGGCCAGCAACGACCTGGACGCATCGCTGAAGCAGCTGACGCGGATCAACGACATCATCCGCGCAACCTCGAAGTTCCTCGGTATCGTCGATAAAGTACTGGACGCCATCAAACTGCTGTGAGCGGCTTCGATCGCGCGCCGCGCGCCTTCCCTGGCGTGCGGAATGCTGAATCGTTCATGGCGTTATTGGCGCCCGATGCGCGTCACTTCCGCCGCGACGCGCCCGGCGGCTGGTAGAGACTGAGCGCATTGCGATCCGGATCGACGAAATCCAGCGTGAGGCCGCCGTCGGGGGCCTCGCTCACCGGCACCACGATCTCGACGCCCTTGGCGGCAAGCGCTTCGGCGTAATCGTCGATGCCGCCCTCCAGCCCGAACACCACCACCGGGCTCTCGCCGGCCTTGGCCGGGCGCTGGATGAAGACGAGCGTCAGTTCGCCCAGTTCGGCGAGTGCGAACGGACCGTCATGGCCGTCGATTTCGTTCACGGGCAGACCAAGGGTGTCGCGATAGAACGCGACCGAGCGATCGAGTACACCGACGAAAAACACGATGGCACCGACTTTGGCATTGACTAGCATGGGAACCTCCTGCGGTTGGGTGTCTCTATTCGTTGCCGCCGCTGGTCGAAGTGTGAGTACGGCCACGCACCGCTTCTCGCGCGACTGCGCGTACGACAAGCAGATGGCCATCGGTATCGTGGGTACCGATGCCGTCGAGGCCACGCAACGCGGCCATCAAGGCCCGCCGGATCAAGCCGAACTGCAGGTCGACCGTGCGCGCGGGGTCGCGGACATAGGCCAGCGCCAGCGCCTCGGCGCGCTGCGACGGCGGTAGCGCGCCGATGACCTTGCGGATCGATGTCAGGCGTTGGCGAAAGGCCACCGCACTCACCCCCAGAATCCAGCGGATTTCGTCCGCGTTCAAACCGTGCAGCGCCAGTACGGCAACGCGGCGTGCCGCAGGCGGCAGACGTTCGAGCAAAGTGATCGCAGACGGCGGCTCGTGCTGCGTCCCGCCCTCCAGTCCAGGCGAGATCTCGTCTTCGGCCACCGCGGTTTCGCGTCTGCGTCTGCGGATCGCGCTGCGCGCCTGCATCGCGGCCTGATTGCGAATCACGCCAGCCAACCAGGCCGGGTCGTCGCTGCGCCCCTGTTCGAGCGCGATCAGCAGCGCATCCTGGACCAGATCGTCGGCGTCGACCGCCCTGCGCGCGTGGCGGCGCGCTTCGGTGCGCAGGCGGCGATACGCATCGAGATCCATGCGCGAAACCCCAGCTATTCGTCGCTGTCGTCGTTTTGGAACACCGCCGTACCGCGATTGCCGTTGGGCTTGATCCAGCCGCGATACATGCCGCTGGTGTTGAACGGCATCGCGATGTTGCCGTCGCGGTCGAGCGCGATCGCGCCGCCGTCGCCGCCCAGCGCGGGCACGATGCGGTTGACGACCTCCTCGGCCGCGGTCGCGAGGGCGTCGCCGCCGTAGGCCACGCGCGCACAGATGTCGTGCGCGACCGCGGCGCGGATATAGAACTCGCCCCAGCCGGTCCCGGACACGCCGCAGCGATTGTCGGCCCAGGTGCCGGCGCCGATGATCGGCGAGTCGCCGACGCGGTTCCAGCGTTTGTTGGTCATGCCGCCGGTGGAGGTGCCGGCAGCGATACGGCCGTCGCGATCCAGCGCCACCGCGCCGACGGTGCCGAAATAAGTGCCCGGCACCGTATTCATCGCATTGGCTTTTTCCTTGGCTTTGGCGTCGTCGAGCTGGCGGCGACGATGCTCGGTGTCGAACCAGGTATTCGGTACGCGCTCGATGTCCTTGAGCGTGTCGGCGAAGGCTTCGGCGCCATCGCCGGCCAGCATCACGTGCCGGCTGCGCTCCATGACCGCGCGGGCGAGTTTGATCGGGTTGCGCACGGTCTTGATGCCTGCGACCGCACCGGCGCGGCGGGTGTGGCCTTCCATCACCGATGCATCCAACTGATGGCCGCCGTCGGCATCGAAGACCGCGCCCTTGCCGGCGTTGAAGTGCGGCGATTCCTCCAGCACCAGGATCGCGGCTTCGACCGCGTCGATCGCCTTGCCGCCGCCTGCAAGAACCGCATGACCGGCATCGAGCGCGCGGTCGAGATCGGCGCGGATCGCCGCCTCGTCCTCGGCGCTGAGCTTGTCGCGGTCCATCACCCCGGCACCGCCGTGGATGACCAGCGCGATCGGATCATTCTCCTTCATGGGATCGACGCGATCGGGATAAGGGCTGTCTTCGGCCCGGATCTGTGCTTGTGCAGTCATGGCGGCGATCGCAAAGAGGAAGGGAATCAGCGGGCGCATCGACGTGTCCGGTGAGCGGAGGCATCAGCATAGCGGGAACGCGCGACGCGACGCACCGCAACGCAACATGCGCGCTGCGCCGATCCGGATTCGCATCGCGAAATGCATGCGCGCATCCTGCGCCGCCGCGATGCGCGCAGCCTGTTGCCGGTGCTCTGTCCTCCTGTCAAACACAACTGCGTTTTCATGCTCATGACACATGCATTGCCCGACGCTATGGGCACGGTCCTTGGCATGTATTTGTGTACCGACTCATCAAGGAGATCGAAATGTTAAGTGCGCTCGACAAGACGCTCGCGACCGCCGGAATCCTGCTCGTCCTCGGCCTGCCGGGAGCTGCCTCCGCATGCGAAAACTGGAACCTGGGGGATTAGTTCATCATTCGACAGGACAACGGCGCTGTCGTGACCGTGAGCAGGATCATCAGGAAAAAGGGGGCCGGTTTCGAGGCCACCGCCGAGCATTCCGGCAGGTTGGGCCTGGTGACCGGCTCCATCTCCCGCGCCGGGCGATTCAAGTTCGACATCGATTGGAAGAACGACACCTTGGGTGCCTACACCGCGCATGTCGACGAGGACGGCGCCGTCCAGGATGGAAGGACTTTCGACAGGAAGCATACTGAGCGATGGTCGACCTGGAGCATGAAACCGATCAAGTGCGACGGAGGTTGAAAACCGCAATCTCCCGATTCCTGCATCCGATCGTCCATGCCTGTCACTGCTGCCGCAACGCCTCGATCGGATCGAGTTTGGCTGCCTTGCTCGCCGGGTAGTAACCGAAGAACAGTCCGGTCGCGATCGAAAAACCCGCCGCAAGCCCGATCACCTGACTGTTGAGCGCCACAGGCAGCGCGCCGACCTTGCTCACCAGCAGCGCGCCGACGATGCCCAGCGCGATGCCGATAATGCCGCCGATCAGCGAGATGAGCATCGCCTCGGCAAGAAACTGGCGGCGGATATCGCGCGGACCGGCACCGACGGCCATGCGCAGGCCGATTTCGCGGATCCGTTCGGTCACCGACACCAGCATGATGTTCATGATGCCGATACCGCCGACGATCAGCGAAATGCCGGCGACCGCACCGAGCAGCCACGACATCAGTTTCGTCGTCTGCGTGCGCGTGGCGACGATCTCGGCAAGATTGCGCACGTTGAAGTCGTCCTCTTCGCCGGGCTGGATCTTGTGGCGCTGGCGCAGCAGCGCTTCGATTTCCGCCTGCGCTTCGGACAGGCCGTCCGGATCGGCCACACCGACCGAAATCTGCTGCACCGCACCCGGCGGCAGAGATGCGTTGCTCGACATGCGTCGGCGTGCGGTGTCCAGCGGAATCACGATCAGATCGTCCTGATCCTGGCCGAAGCCGCCCTGGCCTTTCGATTTCAGCGTGCCGACCACGGTGAACGGCACGCGGCCGAGACGGAAGGTCTGGCCGACCGCTTCTTCTTCGCCGAACAGTTCGCGGCGCACGGTTTCGCCGATCACTGCGGACTTCGCGGCGCTGCTGTAGTCGCGCGCTTCCAGTCCCGGGCCGCTGGCCAGCTCCCAGCCGTTGATCTCGAACCAGTCGGGCTGCACACCCTGCCACGATGTGGACCAATTGTTCTCGGCGTACACCGCCTGGGTATTGCCGCGCAGCTGTGCGCTGATGTACTGGATGCCCGGAACTTCGCTGCGGATCGCATCGGCGTCGTCTTCGGTCAGCGTGAAGAAGTTGCTCGCGCTCACGCGCACACCGCCGAAGCCGCGGCCTGCACCGGGCCCGACGTCCAGCCGCTGCGAGCCGAGACCGGAGACGATTTTCTCGATCTCGGCCTGCGTGCCCTGACCAACCGACACCATCACGATCACGGCCGCGATCCCGATGATCACGCCCAGCGATGTCAGCGCACTGCGCAGCCAGTTGCCGCGCAGCGCGAACAGCGCGGTGCGCAGGACTTCGATCAGCGTCATGCCGCCGGGCACAGGCGTTTGCCGATCCTCGACGCGGGCATCGACGCGGGTATTCATGCGCCTTGCTCCGCATGCAGCTCGCCGTCGCGCATCACGCACGTACGGTCGGCGTGCGCCGCTACTTCGGCGTCGTGGGTAATCAGAATGATGGTGTGGCCTTCGCCGCGAAGGCGCTCGAACAGGGCAAGAATCTCCTGCCCGGTCCGCGTATCCAGCGCGCCGGTGGGCTCGTCGGCCATCAGGATCGCCGGGCGGTGGATCAGCGCGCGCGCGATCGCCACGCGCTGCTGCTGGCCGCCCGAGAGTTCGCTGGGGCGATGGTTCATGCGTTCGCCGAGCCCGACCGCAGTCAAGGCTTCGGTCGCAAGCCGACGACGCTCGGTCGGCGGCACCCGCGCATAGCTGAGCGGCATCGCCACGTTGTCCAGCGCGCTCATCCGCGACAGCAGATTGAAGCCTTGGAACACGAAGCCGATCTTGTCGCGGCGCAGCGCAGCGCGCTCCTCGGCATCGAGGGTCGCGACATCCACGCCGTCGCACAGATAGGTGCCGGAGGTCGGCGTATCGAGACAGCCGATCAGATTCATCAGCGTGGATTTTCCGGACCCCGACGGCCCCATGATCGCCACGAACTCGCCGTGTTCGATCTTCAGATCGACATCCTTCAGCGCCACCACTTGCGCCTCGGTCTCCGCAGCGTAGATCTTGCTCAGCGCGCGGGTTTCGATGACGGGATGCGCCGGGCGTGCGCGTGGGACTGCGCTCACTTGCCCGGCTCCGCTGTCTGCACGCCGACGATGACTTCGTCGCCGGCCTTCAGTTCGCCGTCGATTTCGGTGCTGCTGCCGTCGGACGCGCCCACGCGCACCATCAGCTGCTTCGGCTTGCCATCGGCCAACACGTACACCGGTGCACGACGCGCGCCGACCAAGGCTTTGACGGCGGCATCCCACTGCTGCCGCTGCGGGTCGCGCAGCGCGGTGCGGAATTCGCCGAACTGCTGGTTGAAGCGCTCCATCATGCGCTGCCGCATCGCGCCACTGGCGTTACCGCCACCGCGGGACGGCTGGGCACCGCCGCCCGGACCACGGCCGAAGATCGCGCTGCCGCCGGTCTGGCCCTGCGGCGGCGCGGCGGTGCGCGCGGCGATGCGTTCGCGCATCTTGGTCAGCGCCGCATCGAACGCGGCCTGCTGCGACGCATCCAGCTGCAGCGATGCCGCGATCTTCGGCAGATCTTCGGTCATGCCGGCGCCACGTTGCGGGGGCTGCGCCTGGGCCGGATCTTCGACCGGCGGCTTGAAGCGCATCGCCGCGTTCGGCACCTTGAGGATATTGTCGCGGCGGCTGACTTCGATTTCGGCGTTGGTGGTCATGCCCGGCAGCAGCACTTCATCGCTGTTGTCCACCGCCACCACCACCGGATAGGTGATGACGTTGTTGGTGTTGGTGGCGGACAGCCGAACCTGACTGACCTCGCCGCGGAACTGGCGGTCGGGGAAGGCATCCACGGTGAAACTCACCGCCTGTCCCTGCTTGACCTGGCCGATGTCCGACTCGTCCACCGCCAATACGATCTCCATCCGCACCAGATCCTCGGCGATCTTGAACAGCACCGGCGCCTGCAGGCTGGCAGCGACGGTCTGTCCGGGCTCGACCGAACGGTTCAGCACCACGCCGTCGACCGGAGAAAAAATCACGGTGCGGCCGAGATTCAGCCGAAAATTCTGCGTCGAGGCCTGCTGCTGGCGGATCTGGGCTTCGGCGACGGCCACCTGCGCCCGCGCCTGGTCGCGCGCGGCCAGCGCCTGATCCAGATCGCCGCGGGCGATGAGCTTCTGCTGCACCAGCGCAGCCTTGCGGCCGTAGTCGAGTTCGGCGTTGCGCAGCGCGGCCTGCGCCGTCTGCAGATTGGCGCGGGCGCTGGCGATGGTGGCATCGCCCTGCGCGATCTGCGTCTCGAAGGTGCTGGGATCGATACGGGCGATGACCTGCCCTTTACGCACCCGGTCGTTGAAATCCGCGAGCACTTCGGTGACTTTGCCGGAGACCTCGCTGCCGATGTCCACAGTGGACAGCGCATTCAAGGTGCCGGTGGCCGAGATCGCGACCCGGATATCGCCCTGCTCCACCTGCGCCGTACGGAAGCGTTGCTCGTCGGTACCGCCCCGGCCCTTCCAGAACCAGAACGCGGCCGCCGATGCGGTCAGCACGATGACAACGATGACCAGACGGCGCGAGAGGAAGGAAGGCTTGCGGGATGGGGGCATGGGAAGTCTGGACATCGCAGAGTGAAAGAATGGAAACGCCCGGATACGCGAGCCGGTTGACCGCGGCCTCACCGGAACGTTCCGCGAAAGCGTCCTGCTGCCCGGCGGATCGACGGGGGGCTGCGCATCATCGCATGATCCTCCCGACCGATGCCGCCATGCCGACCGTCTTCGAACACCATGCCCCGATCGTCCTGCCGCTGTGCTCGAACGTCTTCATGACCAGCCGAACCGCTGAGCGGGATTCGCATTGATCGCGATCGCGGCGCGGGTGATTTTTTTCTGGAGTGGTGCACGTTGCTTTTGTAGGAGCGGCTTCAGCCGCGAAGCCCACGATATGTCCGCAAGGGTAGAAACCGCAACCCCGGGATCAGGCCTCTGATTGCATGGACCATCGCAACGGAGATGCGGTCGGCTTCGCGGCTGAAGCCGCTCCTACAAAAAGCGTGTTGGATGCGGATCAGAACTTGATCCTGCCGATCAGGATGTCCTTGTACATGACCCAATCCCCCACGAACGAATAGAACGGATGCTTGAACGTCGCCGGGCGGTTCTTCTCGAAGAAGAAATGCCCGACCCAAGCGAAGGCATAACCGCAGAGCAGCGCGCCGAGCAACCACCAGGGGTTGTCGCGAACGATCGCCGCGACGATGCAGCCCAAGGCGCCTGATGTGCCGACGAAATGCAGCCGGCGGCAGATGATGTTCTGATGTTCGCCGAGATAGAACGGATAGAACTCGCGAAAGCTGGAATAACCGGCCATGGGCATCTCCGATCAGCGCTTGGTTGAAAGTGGCGATTCTGGTTTGGACGAACGATTGGCCATGCGCTGCAGCAACAGCACTACGCCGTACCAGAGAAACATCATGCCGAGCAGATTCGGCACGCTCATCGTCCATTCCGAATAACGATAACCGTAATAAAGCAGCACGCCGCCCGCGATGACCAGCAGCGTCGACCAGATCCAGCCGACCGCCGTATCGCCGCAGGGCTAGAAGACCGGGGCAGAAGACCGGGACACCCACTTTCCCGCGATCTTCCATTCCCCAGATGCAATGGAATTGCACAGTCGGATGTAGGATGTTCCGTCTTGTGGGTGTCCTGATCTTCTAGGCTTTCCGTTTTGTGGGTGTCCTGATCTTCCTTGGGGACATTCCGTTTTGTGGGTGTCCTGATCTTCCAGGCTTGGGGTGCGAAGCGACAGGCATCACCCGATGGCTGTGGCCGATCCATAGCAAGCACAAGCTGTACTCGACTCTGCGCGTGGGTCGTGAGGCATTGGTCAGAGGTTGGCCGATGGAGCCTGTGTCGCGGTGGCTGAATCGTCTGCGATCACTGCCGCCTGCAACGCTGGATCAGATGGTGTTGCAGGCACGAAAATGTGGGGAAACCTCTGAACCTGACCAGGTTTCTGGCTTATGCCTCGATCGATATGCGGGCACCACATCCACTGCACCAAAAACGACCCGGCCTAAACCGGGCGTTCTGTTTGGGCGACGCAGCGATACGTCGGCGCTCCGATCGCGAGTGCGCAGCGGGCGCGCACTCAGAAGTTCAGCGTATACACCAAGCGATTCGGCGAACCGCTGCCTGCACTCGTCACCTTGTTGGGCGTCGAATTGCTGTTGAGCGCGCTGGCGACGGCCGCAGGGGACGCGCTCGTATTCGTCGATAGATACAGCGCGGCAGTGCCGGCCACATGCGGCGCAGCCATCGAGGTGCCGCTCAAGACGGCGGTGGCTGTGTTGCTGGTGTTCGTCGCCGAGGTAATCGAAGAGCCTGGGGCGAAGATGTCCAGGCACGCACCATAGTTCGAGAACGACGAACGCGCATCTGTGTTTGTTGTGGAGCCCACGGTGATGGCTGAAGCGGCGCTGGCCGGCGAATAGTTGCAGGCATTGCTGTTGTCGTTGCCGGCCGCGACGACCACGGTGACGCCGGCGTTGACCATGCGTTGCACGGCGTCGTTGACGGATTGCGAAAAACCGCCGCCCAAGCTCATGTTCGCTACGGCGGGACGGACGCGGTTCTGCACCACCCAGTTCATGCCGGCGATGATTCCAGAGTAGGAGCCCGAACCGTCGCAGCCCAGCACTCGCACCGGATGGATGTTCACGCCTTTGGCCACACCGTAGTAGAGTCCGCCGACGGTGCCGGCGACGTGGGTGCCGTGGCCGTTGCAGTCGTTGGTGCCGCGACCGTCGTTGATCGAGGTGAAACCGTTCTGCATGCGTCTGGCGAATTCGTTATGGCTGCCGCGCACGCCGGTGTCGATGATGTAGGCGTGCACGTTCGACGCAGAGCGGACGTAGGTAAAGGCTCCGTTGAGCGGCAGATTGCGCTGATCGATGCGGTCCAAGCCCCAGGTGGCGTTGTTTTGGATGGCGTCGATCGACATCACGCCGTCTTCTTCGACGTAGGCCACGCGCGAATCGGCGAGCAAGCGCGCCAAGGCTTCATCGTCGACGTTGACCACGAAGCCGCGGATGGCGTGATCGAAAGTCTCGCGAACTCTGATGCGATGGGATGCGGCCATCTGGCGCGCCACGCTGGATACGAGCGCGTTCGGACGCGCTTCGCTGGCGATGCGGGCCGCATCGTCCTTGAGGACGACGATGTACTGGCCTTGGATCGGATTACGCGTGGTGCGGAAATCGGCGGCAGACACCGACATCGCGCTCATGGTCAGGATGGAAACACCGATAGCGGCGGATAACAACGAGACTCGACACTTCATGATTGCTCCTTAGTAGTGGGTTTGATTGTTTACGAGAGTGTTGACGGGACGCGCTCACGGGATGCGGGTGCGCAGTCGGGGAAGATCAGGACACCCACAAAACGGAATATGCCTACATCCGACTGTGCAATTCCATTACATCAGGGGAATGGAAGATCGCTAGAAAGTGGGTGTCCCGGTCTTTTCTGCCGCAAGCTCGGCGTAGGAATTGATGGCGTTAACGAAGCGCTTTGAGTCGAAACCGACGGCAGTCCAGTTATTGCTCCTGCGGCGTAAACTTTGAACGCGGATTCACGAAAGTGCTTGAAATCAAGCAAACTTCTTCGAGTCTAGTCAAACTTCATGTCGCCGGATCAATAATTTTGGTTTGATGCGATGCCTGCTGCCCGCAAAAGTCTTCCGGCGCACGCGAACTTGAATGACCAGAGGAAAGCCTGCTCCTATGGCGATTCTCCATCGTCCTCAGCAACGTTCGCTGTTCGTTACTCAGGGTTGACTCTAATTCGCCGATTCTAGCTTCAATTCGACTTTTTTCTGGAAGATCGGCGCTGACCAGGAGCGCTCTGCCAGCAGCGATTGCTCTGACTGGGTCGGATTTTACTCTAAAAGTGCCGGAATAAGTCGCGATTTCGCCAAGGTCATATGCGCGATAAACAGCTTCAATCGCTTCAGGGACACCCGATTCCGCAGCGCGATTTAGCATGTCTTCGGCCGATTTCGTGTAGGTGGCTATCATATCCGCATCCTCGAATCGCAAAAAACTTGAGGACTTTGGCTTGAGGACGAATTTAGCCATTGAATAGACATTGCCATTCTTGGCCGAATTGAGCAACCACTCGTCTCTTTCGAGAATATCGGATTGACTTAGATTCGCGCACATTTTCTTGCGTCGCTCTATCCAATTCAAGTTTCGCGCGATTTTCGAAATATCTTCCTCAGCACCTCTTTCTATAGATTTCTCAGACGTCAGTTCAAGAGGGTTGTTCACATCGCTCTCCATTTCATCGAGGCAAATGTCAAGCGCATGCCCGAGAATGCATGAAGAATATTGATCGCCGTTTCGAGCGTTTCTCTGCAGCTGATCTAGCTGCGATTTAAGCGGAATTGCTGCATCGAAGCGGACAACAACAGAAGAAGTAATGAGGTCTTGATTGGATTTTTCGCGCGGAACTTCAAGGGACGATGGCTGATCGCGAGCAATGTCGTTCCTGCTGCTTAAATCGCCGGAGGTGAGTGCGGCCCGGTCGGCGCGACGGGGGGACGAATGACCCATGATCATAACCATCCCGAAAACAGCAAGAGCCGCCAGAACTAAAGTTGCGACAACGGTTCTGGCTTTCACAAGATCGTGAATGCGTGTTGCTTTTTTGGATTCCATGACGGGACCTCTTTGACGTGAGAATGTGGGTTTTGCGTTTAGTTAGTGTTGAGGCTATTCTGTTTGCAAACTTGGGCAAACGCAGTCGACTTATTTACGGGCAAATGGTGTGGATCAACGCTAATTGATCGTCGTGACTTCGAGACCCCGCAACCATCGGATTTATGGCGGCGTTGAATCACGCGCTGCTTCTGCATAAAAACATTATTGAAATCTTTTTGGGTTGCATCGACGCGCCAGCGTTATTGATCAATACGATTGCAGCGAAATTCAATTTTTGATCCGGCGATGAAATATTTTCACGCGGCATAGCGCACCGGCTTGTGCTCGAAGTACTTCCGCACTCAAGCGGGAGACTTCTGCAGCTTGCGGCAATGGGGAGGCGGCGGGACGGTTGCTCTATATCCCGCCGCCCCCGAGGCCGTTCTCGCATGAGGCCCGCTCTTCAGTAAGATTTTTGTGGGCTATGATCAGCGCCTCGTGCCTCTAGCAGACTTCCTCAGTACCCACCCCACTGCTGGCCAGAACCGCCAGCACTGGGATAACGAAACTTACCTACTGTCAAGAACTGATTGTTGTAAATGGTGTGGTAGAAGCCCGCCCGGTTGTAAGGGTAAGCGCCACCATTGTCTCTAGCTTCTACAGTTGTGCCGTTGGCGCCCGTGTAACAATAACCAAGTTGTTTGACGATATCACGGACATTTGCGACGGTTCCGGCTCCACCGGAGCTGTTCGTCCATCCAAAATTACGGCATAGACTATAGACGGCTGGCCAGTAGTATGAGTCGCTCGCGCTAGCGATTATTTTCGGGCTGAAGTAAATTCTCTTCGAAAGGAATTTCGCAGTCGCTGCGCGATAGCCCATGGCAATCACCGCGTACGTGTGATGAGTGGTCGGAATCTCCCCTGCTGCAATAGTTTTCCCATATTCGCTATTACTGGCAGAGCAGGACTTATAAGTGAAGGTCGTCGATCTCGACAGAGTCAAGTTAATCGCTGTGAGCACGTCGCCACTTACAACCATTCCATAACTCGATTCTTGCGTTGTACAGGAGCTGGCTGAGACACTGGTGCCGATGTAACACCCGCCTGCGTTGCAGGGCCCGGACGGCTCGCTGAGCGAGATCGGAACATACCCGAGTTTTTTGGTGGTATCCCATGTCAGTGTCGGTTTACCTCCGAGGACATAATCCCGGCCGTACCTCAGGTCCCCTTGGACAGTCCAAGGGGAAACGAGCGTGTAATTGTGGTAGCCAGGGGCGGCAAAATTCTGAGCCAGGGCGCCCCCCACATGGATGCAGAGCCCGAGGCCAACTGCGGCGCACAACGCCTTCATTTTTTTGATTTGCATGACATTCTCCATGTTGCGTGGTTGATGTGGTTTTGAGTGATACGTCTCACTGTGAACTTTGAACGCGGATTCAAGAAAATGCTTGGTATAAACCGCCCCCTGCGCCCGCCTTGCAGTGCGAACTGTGGATGTCTTGCGACGCGACCGAGCCGCCGCCTAACTGCCCTGTCAGCACCTCCAAGTTGGCCAACAACGCCGCAGGAACCTGTTGAAGCCAGTGAGTAGACCCACCCCGTGCAGTCGCAACCCTTGAGTCCATTTCAGTCCCCCCCGCCTTTCGCCCTTCTTGTGATGGGTCGAATCAGACATCACTGCCGGGAGATTGGTGGCGCATGGATCGCTTCCGCACCTCTGTTCTACGCCCGCCTTTTCGTCGATCTATCCCCCAACCATACGAATTGACGGTAATCGATACTGGTTGAACGAAATGAGGACTTCCCGCGCGCAAGCCATTGATTTTTCTTGGCCAAGTTACGTTAAATTACAAACACGCACGTCCTCAACGGGCGACTTTGGCGTCGTTTGCGCGGTTTCCGCCCTTGAAATATCGACACCCATCGGCCTCGGATCGTGAGGCGGGGCCGGGCTCACTTCCAGCTCAGCCGGAGGCTGGCTTTCAGGTCACAGAACTATTTGACGTGAGCCGCCGGCAAACCAAAGAAGCAGCGCGCTTCATGGCATCGCACCCAGGGCGCAGGAGCGCTCTCTTGCGCCGCTCGGGCGGCGCCCGCGACGCGATATCGCATTCGATCTCGCAAACGGAACGGGCTCGGATCTGCACACCGCAGGTCGCGGGGCTCCGAGCCCGGGGCTCATTGGACCGTGGAGGTCAGCTCCCGGCCAGCACCCCCGCCGCGCGACCTGCGCCCGCGTTGTTCACGGCATTGAGTCTGGTCTGCCAAGCGTCGGCCTTGGCCTTTGCGCCTGCGCCAGGGCGATCGGCGTTCCAGGCGTCGTAAAGGGCGATGTAGGCTTCGGCCAGCTCACGTACGTGTTTGGGGTTGGGGTTGTAGCCCTGCGCAAGATTTGTTTTGGCTTGATCGAGCATGCGCTCGGCGTCCTCGAACCGGCGCAATGCGGTCAGCGTGCGGCCGTGGTTGGTCAGGAAAACGCCGATCTGAAAGTGCCTGGAATCGAATGCGCCCAGCGCGCCCTCCACGAGTTCCTGCCCCAGGGTTGCGGCTTCGTCGAGCTTGCCGCGTGCGCGCAGTACTTCGACCAGCAAATTCATCGTGATCAACATCTTTTGGTTCTTCACGGTGCCGACACGACGCTGAAGATCGAGCACCGGGCGCAACAGGGACTCCGCTTTTTCGCTATCGCCCTGCGCGTGAATCACCTCCGCGATGGAAGCGATCGTCTCCGGCATTTCGGAGTGCTTGTCGCCGTGCGCGCGCCGCTTGATGTCGAGCACGCTTTGCAATTGCGCTGCGGCGGGTCCCAACTGCCCTTTCGACCGTAGAATCAAAGCGGAAACATACAAGGCTTGGGCTGTTGCCGGATGATCGCGTCCGAAGACACGTTCGCCGCCCTCAATTGCGATTTTCGCCAGTGCGGCGGCTTCGTCGTCGCGTCCCTGTACGCGAAGAATATCGGCCAAGCTGCCAACGGTGCTAATGGTCAGTGGGTGCTCCTTACCAAAGCCCTTCTCTAGGGTGGCCAGCGTTCTTCGTTGCATCGACTCCGCATCGACAAGGCGCCCCTGATTCGCGAATGCCATTGCCAGAAACGCCATCGAACTCTGCGCCTCGGTCGATCCGATCCCGTACAGCGATTCTTGAATTTCGAGTGTCTTCCTCGCGTAGGCTTCGGCTTCGGTTGACTTGCCTTGAGTGACGAGCGAGAACGTAAGATTTTCGGTATAGCGAAGGGTTTCCGGATGACTGCTTCCCAGCAAGCTCGTGGCCTGCTGTAACAGTTGCCGCATGATGGCTTCCGATTCGGCATCCCTTTCGAGCGCGAAGTAGGTCATGGCCAAGCGCTCGCTTGCGCGTATCTTCTCTTTGGATTCGCCGGGGATTCGATTGCGCCGCTCCAGCAGTTCCCTGGCGAGCGGAAGCGCTTGCTGGGGCTTCTGGTTGTAAACCAAACTGGACACGAGCTCTTCGAGGGTTTGGAGAGTATCCGGGTGGTCGTCGCCCAATACGCGGCGTTGGTTGTCCAGCGCTTCTCGCGCAAGCGCCTCCGCCTGCGCATCCATGCCGTTGCCACTCAGAGCCCCGCTTGTCGTTGTGATGATACGAGATGTGATCGGATCAATGTTCCCAAGGACGCGACGCGCATCCTTCAGCGCCTGCTGCAGATCGGCCGATGCGAGATCGTGTTTCAGCATGCCGCTATAGACACTTCCGCGGCGCGCCAAAGACTGGATCGTCGATGGATGATCCGGTCCCAACAGCCTTCGGTGCGTATCCAATGCGGATTCGACAAGCGTCAGCGCCTTCTCGTGCTGCCCCAAGCGCATGTGCGTTTCGGCCAGTGTTTCCATGAGTTGCGCCTGCAGCAACGGTTGGTCGCCGTAGTCTCTCTTGAGCGCCGACAATGCCGGCTCGATGGTGTAGCCGTTCAACTGCTTGAGCGCAAGATCGGTGAAATTCAAGCCTCGGATCATGGCTTCGAGTTGTCGCTGACTCTCCGCTACGGCGGCCTTGTCCAGCCCGGCATCCTTGCCACGCATGCCGACGGCCTCGATCAAGTTGCTCCGCATGCCGGCCCCCATCGCGGCAGGGTCGATGGACTGCATCTGCTTGACCTGGAAGTCCGCCGCCAATTCGGCGCGTTTCAGTGCATTTTCAGCACGAACATAGCCGTAGATCGCCGCGCCCGTGCTGGTCAACAGCGCCAACGTGGCCAACGTCGCCGCCGCCACGCCCACCCGGTGCCGGCGCACGAACTTGCGCATCCGGTACAGCCGCGTGGCCGGCCGCGCCTGCACCGGCTTGTTCTCCAGCCAGCGCTGCAGGTCCTTCTCCAGCTCCAGCACCGACGGGTAGCGGTCGCCGGGTTCCACTTCCAGGCACTTGCCCACGATCCACGACAGGTCCGTGCCAAGTTTGGCTTTCATCTCCTCCACCGAGAGCGAGCGGTGCTCTGCGATGGTCTGTTCTTCTTCCAGACTCAAGCTCGCGAAGCGCGACTGCGGAGTGGGAGCGCGTTCGCCGCTGAGCAGCCGAGCCAATTCCACCGGCGTCTTGCGATTGAGCTCCTGCGCACTGTAGGGGGTGACTCCGGTGAGGAGTTCGTACAGCACCACACCCAGCGAGTAGATGTCAGCGCGGGTGTCCACATTCGCCATCGGTCCGGAGATCTGCTCGGGACTGCTGTAAGCCGGCGTGCCCACGAAACTGCCCAGTCGCGTATGCGCGGGGTGCGAGGCCAGCAGGCCCGACAGCGATTTGGCCACACCGAAGTCGATGATTTTCACCGCCGCCCGCTGGTCGGTGATGCGGCTGACCAGAATGTTGCCGGGTTTGAGGTCGCGGTGGACCAAGCCTTTCTGGTGCGCATGCAGCACGCCTTCGCATACCTGCACGAACAGGGCGACACGTGTTGAGAAGTCGAGGCGCATCTGGTCGCAGTGCGCGGTGATGTCCTGGCCCTGCACGTACTCCATGGCGAAATAGGGTTGGCCGGAGGGCGTGCTGCCGGCGTCGAACACCGACGCCACATTGGGGTGATTCATCAGCGCCATCGCCTGCCGTTCGCCCTCGAAGCGGGCGCGCACGTCAGCGCTCATCGTTCCGGAGCGGATCACCTTGAGCGCGACCTTGCGCTGCACGGGGGTGTGCTGCTGAGCCAGATACACCGCGCCCATGCCGCCTTCACCCAACTGCTCAAGCAACTGGTAAGGACCGATGTGGCCGCCAACGGCGGGTTCCGATTCGATGGGGGCTGACGCTTGCGGTTGCGCTTCAGGGGCGGGTGAAGGCGCGTCTGTGGATGCCGGGGCGGATAACGCGCGCAGGCACTCGGCCACGACCGCAGGCTTGGGTCGGGCGTCCGGTGCCGCTGATGTACACGCTGCGATCAGCTCCCGCAGCGGTTCGGGCGCGACCGCGCGCGCCCAGTCGCCGTCCGGTGTGCGCTGCAGATCGCCTGCGGCCACCTGCAGCAACAGCACACCCAGGGCGTAAACATCGCCGGCAGCGGTGGCCTCTCCACCCGCCAGACGCTCGGGGGCCAGATAGAGCGCTTCACCCACGACATCGCCGCTCAGGGTCAGCCCGGCGCTGGTGATCTGCAAAGCCTCCAGGCGGCTGCGGTCGGTGACATCGCTGAGACCGAACCCGCCCAGTCGCGCCTGCGCAGCCTTGCCGCTGTCGCCTGCGTCGATCAGCACACTTGTCGGGCCAAGATTACGGTGAACCACCTCGGCCGCATGCACCGCCGCCAACGCCTCGGCGATCTCGCCCATCAGGCGCAGTCGCACCGGATACGCGACTTGCGCAATGCCACCTTGGGCGTTTGCCCACTCGGTCAGGTCGCCGCCCGAGGCGTAGTCCATCTCCAGGTGATACGGCGGTTCCTCCAACTGCCAATCCAGCACCACCGATGTGTCGCGACGGCCGGCCAGCGCTTGCCTTAGATATCGCAGCACCGTGGTCTCGCGGCGCAGCGCCTGCAGATGCTGCTCGCTGCGGCTGAAGCGGAACGCGCGTTTGTCACCGCTGGTCAGTTCTTCAGCCACCCACAGTTCGCTGGTCGCGTTGCCGCCCAGCTTGCGCGAGAGCTGCCAGCCCGGCTTGCCGGCGATCGGCATCCCGGGCGTGAATGCCGCAGGCATCGTGTCCTCGACATCGCCCGCTGCTCCCGTGAGCTGGTACCCACGGCGCCGGATGGTGCGGATCAACGGTCGCTCGTCATCGGTGTCCTGCAGCGCGCGTCGGATCCCATAGATGGCGTTGCGCAGGCCTTGTTCGCCGATCAGCCAATTACCCCGCCAGACCAGATCCATGAATATCTCGCGGGGCAGAACCTCGGTCCCGGCGCTGGCCAGGCAGGCCAACACCTCCAGATCCTTGCGTTTGAGCTCCAGGCGTTGATCGCGATAGGTCGCGGTGCCGGCGATGGGGTCGATCACCCGTCCAGCGAGTGAGTACGGCCGGTCAAGGTAGCGTTCGTCGAGCTTGGCGACGTCAGGCATGGCGGAGTATCTCCTGTCAAAAGAGAAGGCGGTGGTGCGCCTCCAGCGTGGTCATGTTGCCGATCCGTTGTCGCCGTTGATCCAAAACCGACCCGCTGTGCCAATTGAACAGGGACCCGGATCGTAGACGGCCACTCCCCTGGGCCATCTGTGGATAACTCTACTGTCCGACAGGGTCGATGACCAGCTGAGTGCTGGCAGCTCTTTGATATTGGAAGGCTCGATGTGGCTGTGCTTCCTCAGCCGCTTCTCTTCCCTTGATGCGTCGCCCGGCAAGACCGGGACACCCCTGGGGTTTCCCCGCGTTTTCGCTCTGAAATGCTTCTCAGAACAACGCGTGGCGCGTAGCTTGCAGGGAAAGCAGCGCGTGCATGATCGGTTCTTTACTCCGTGACGGGATCAACCGTTTCGGAGGCGCTCATGCACGCAGAGAAAATCGTACAGCGATTTTTCCAGACGCATCTCGGGGCCATCCACGACGCGCGTCGGCGGGTACTCGGGTCGTTAGTGTGGATGGCGATGCTGGGCAGCGCATTGAGCTTGTGGGAAACGTCAGGGGGAAACGTCAGGGGACACCCACATTTCATTCAATCCTGGAAGACATCGGAACGATCTCGACCAGCCCGTTGCCGATGAAACATTTCAGTACTCGCGCAAGGCCAATGAAATCAAGTCTCCTTGCCCATGGCGGCGCGAAGACCGGGATGGTTTGTGGGTGTACCGGCTCCCCTTCGCAGCGTGGCTGATTTCTCTGGAGTGAGAGGCATCCGTTCGTGTAGAAGCGGCTTCAGCCGCGAAGCCCGCAACATGCCCGCGAAAATACAAACAGGAATCCCGGGACAGGGCATCTGATTGCATGGGTCGCAGCATCGGAAATGCGGTCGGCTTCGCGGCTGAAGCCGCTCCTACATACGGCGTGTTGGATGCGGATCAGAACTT
>JBIITV010000021.1:0-42239 GCA_044340325.1 Lysobacteraceae bacterium | reverse complement strand
CGGGCGGTAGTCCGGGTCCCTACAACTATGTATTGACCGGTGCCCTCCCGGCCGGTGTCACCTTCAGCGGCAACACGCTGTCGGGCACGCCGACCGTTCCGGGCAGCTACCCGATCACCGTCACCGCCACCGATTCGGTCCTCACCGGTGCGGGCGCACCGTTCTCCATCACGCAGAACTACACGCTCAATGTGCCGGCGCCGACGATCGTCATCGCCCCGGCCACGCTGCCCAACACTACGGCAGGCCTGAGCTACAGCCAGACCCTGACCGCGAGCGGTGGCGTTGCGCCGTACACGTTCGCAGTGACGGCAGGTGCGTTGCCGAACGGTCTGACATTGGGTTCGGGCGGCGCGCTGTCCGGCACGACAACGGCGTCGGGCACGTTCAACTTCACCGTGACCGCGACCGACGCGAACGGCCAGACCGCCAGCAACGCCTACACCGTGGCGGTGGCGGTACCGACCGTGACGCTGACCCCGGCCACGCTGCCGGGCGGCACCGCCGGTACGGCCTACACGCAAGTGCTGACGATCGCTGGTGGCATCGCACCGTACACCGTGACCCAGACCGGCGCGTTGCCGATGGGGCTGACCTTCAATGCGGCCACCCGCACCTTCAGCGGTACGCCGACGCAGGCAGGCACGTTCAACATCAGCGTGGCCGTGACCGACAGCACCGGCGGTACCGCAGCGACGGTGACCAACGCCTACACGCTGACGATCGCGACGCCGACACTGGCGATGACCCCGGCCACGGTGCCGGCCAGCACCGCTGGCGTGCCCTTTGCCCAGACGTTCGTGGCCAGCGGCGGTATCGCGCCTTACACCTACGCCCTGAGTGCGGGTGCGCTGCCGGCCGGACTGACCCTGACTGCCGCCGGTGCGCTGAGCGGCACTCCGACGGTTGCGGGCACCTTCAACTTCAGCGTGCGTGCGACCGACAGCACCACCGGCACGGCGGCGACGGTCACCATCGCCTACACGCTGACGCTGTCCGCACCAACCATCACCATCAACCCCGCGACCCTGCCCAACAGCGTCCAGCAGCTGCCGTATACGCAGGCGCTGGCCGCCACCGGCGGCACCGCGCCGTACACCTTCGCGGTCACCGCAGGCGCGCTCCCGGCCGGCGTGACCCTGAGCACGGCGGGTTCGCTCAGCGGTACGCCGACGGTGTCGGGTGTCTTCAACTTCACGATCCGGGCGACCGATGCGCTGGGCTTCACCGGCACACGGGTGTACGCGCTTACGGTCGTGGACCGTCCCGATCCGTCGCGCGACCCGGAAGTGCGCGGGCTGCTCGAGGCGCAGGCGGATGCGACCCGTCGCTTCGCCACCACGCAGATCAACAACTTCCAGCAGCGGCTGGAGCGGTTGCACGGCGCAGGCCAGGATGGCGGCATCGACAACGGTCTGAGCGTCTCCTACGACCAGTACTGCCCCGAAATGGTGGGTGCGCTGCCGGGCCGTCGCTGCGACCGTCCGAACGCCGGTGATGCGGGCGCCAGTGCCACGGCCGGGCAGAACAACGCGCGCGGCGGCGATGGCAACAACGCGTACGGCATCTGGACGGCGGGTTCGATCCGCTCGGGCAACCACGATGGCCGCAACGGCAGTGCCGATGTGGACTTCGAGACCGACGGTGTGAGCGCGGGTCTGGATTACCGGGTCAATGACGACTTCGCCATCGGCGGCGGCGTGGGCTATGGCCGCGATGACAGCGACATCGGCGAGAACGGTAGCCGCAGCGAGGGCAGTGCGTATACGTTCGCGCTCTACGCGAGCTACAGCCCGGGCGACCTGTTCTTCTTCGATGGTCTGATGGGCTACCAGCGTCTGGACTACGATCTGCGCCGCTTCGTCACCACCAACGGCAACTTCGTCAACGGCAACCGCGAGGGCACGCAGTGGTTCGGTTCGGTGTCGGCGGGTGCGGATATCCAGAAGGGCGCGTGGCAGTTCACGCCTTATGTCCGTGCCGATGTGGCGCGCGGCCGTCTGGAACGCTATACCGAGACCGGAGACCCGATCTTCGCCTTGGCCTACAACAGTCTGGAAGTGGATACGGACACCGGTAATGTGGGTGTGCGCATCGACTATCGCCGCGAAGCGAGCTGGGGCCTGTGGTCGCCGCAGTTCCGGCTGGAATATCAGCACGACTTCAAGGGCAACGGCGCGCAGACGCTGCGGTATGCGGACCTGCCGACGGGCCCGTTCTACCGCGCGGACCTGAACGATTTCGATCGCAGCCGTCTGATGCTGGGTCTGGGCGTGCTGTTCAACTTCGACAACGACTGGTCGTTCAAGCTCGATTACCGCGGCCTGATCGGCAGCGGCGACGACACCGACCACGGCTTTCAGTTCAACGTGGACAAGAAGTTCTGACGGATCGCGTCAGGATGGAATGAGCAAAGCGCCGCTGCATCGTCAGCGGCGCTTTTTTTGTCTGGCGCTGTTCTGCGGATGCGATGCAATGGCCTGCTGCTGACCCTTAGGACCAGAAGCATCGGTCGTACACTGCGTCGCCCTATCCCCCGAGCCGAAAACACCATGGCGATCGCTGTCCATACCGCAACCGTTCCCACCCTGTCCCGTGCGCTGGATCAACTGGGTCAGATCCTCGCCAAAGGCGCGGCGCACGCCGAAGCCCAGGGCTGGGATCCCGCAGTCCTGCTGGCGATGCGTCTGGCGCCGGACATGTTTCCGCTGACCCGTCAGGTGCAGATCGCCACCGATATCGCCAAGAACGCCGCAGCGCGCCTCACCGGCACCGAAGCCCCGGTGTTCGAAGACAACGAAACCACCTTCGCCGAACTGCAAGCGCGCGTGCAGCGCGCTGCCGACTATCTGCGCTCGGTGCCGGCCGAGGCCTTCGCCGGCGCGGAGACGCGCGCGATCACGGTGCCGACCCGCGTGCGCGGCGATCTGCATTTCGTCGGTACCGATTACCTGTTCGGTTTCGTGCTGCCCAACGTGTATTTCCACAGCAGCACCACCTATGCGCTGCTGCGCCACGCCGGCGTGCCGCTGGGCAAGGCCGATTACATCGGTCCGCCGCCCGCGCAGGGCTGATCGCATTTCGTCGGCACGTTAAGCGTAGGCGCAACCTGTCAGGAGGCGTGCGCATGACGTCTCCGGCATCATGTCGGACCGATGCCGACCGCCTCCGCCCGCTTTCACCTGATTTCCGGCAACCGTCTCGATCGCCTCGCGGCGCATCTGGGCGCGCGGCTGGCGTCGCCGGCGGATCCCGATTCGCTGGCGCCGGACGTGGTGCTGATTCCGCAGCCGACGCTTCGGCACTGGCTGCAGCAGACGCTGGCGGAACGTTACGGCGTCGCCGCGAACCTCGATATCTGCACGCCGTCGGAATTCGTCTGGCGGCTGCTGCGCAGCGCCCGGCCGCAGTTGCCCGACACCTCGCCCTGGGATCGCGAACATCTGCGCTGGCAGCTGTACGCACTGCTCGGCGACACCGCCGCGACGCTGCCGCCTGCGGTGCGTGAGCATCTGCAGCGCGCTGCAGGCGGATCAATACAGGACAGCGCCCCGCAGGACAGCGAGCGCGCGCATGCGCGCTACGGCCTTGCCGATGCGTTGGCCGGCGCCTACGACAAATACCAGGCCTACCGTCGCGACTGGCTGCAGGCCTGGGAGCGCAACGATCCGGCCAGCCGCGACGACTGGCAGGCGCAGCTGTGGCGCGTGCTGCGCCAACGTCTGCGCGGTACGCCGCATCGCGCTGCGTTGATCGGCGAATGGCTCGCGCGCCACGATCGCGACGCCGACAGCTTCGCCGGCAGTGCGCCGCCCGGATTGCCGCCGCGCGTCGCCGCGTTCGGAACCATCCATGTCTCGCCCGACGTGCTGCATCTGCTGGCGGTGGTGGGCCAGTGGAGCGAATTGGATTTCTATCTGCCGTCGCCGTCGGCCGAATACTGGGGCGATGTCGAATCGCTGCGCGAGCGGCTGCGCCGCGACGGCGTCGCCTCCTTGCCGGCTGCGCTCGCGGACGCCGAGCGCGACAATCCGCTGCTGACCGCATGGGGCGCAGGCGGGCGCGAAATCCTTGCCCAGCTGTTCTCGTACGAGATCGTGCTGCCGCAGCGCGAGACCGAACTGTTCGCCTCGCCCGGATCCGACACGCTGCTGCACCGGCTGCAGCAGGACGTGCTGGATCGCGCGGCGCCCCTGCCATCGGCATTCGACACGGTCGATGTCTCGCTGCAGCTGCACGCCTGCCATTCGAAACTGCGCGAAGTCGAAGTGCTGCACGACCAGCTGCGGGCGCTGCTGGAAGACCCTCGCTTCGATCCACCGCTGCAGCCGCGCGAGATCGCGGTGCTTGCGCCTGACATCGCCGAGTATCTGCCGCTGGCGCGCGCGGTGTTCGGCGGCCTCACGCCCGAAGACCCGCGCTACATTCCGTTCTCGCTGGCCGATCGCCCGCAGGCGCAGTCGCATCCGCTGGTCCGCGTGCTGCTGGATCTGCTGGCGCTGGCCGACACGCCGCTGACCGCCAGCGCGTTCCGCGACTTGCTGGCGACCCCGGCGATTGCGCACGCGCTGCAGCTCGACGCCGCGCAGCGCGCGAAGATCGACGCGTGGTTCGAGGCCGCCGGCATCCGCTGGGGCGAGGACGAGGCCGCGCGCGAACGCGCCGGTGCCGGCCGCTGGCGCGAATACAGTTTTGATTTCGGCATCGACCGTCTGCTCAGCGGTTATGCCACGGGCGCGGAGACCCTGGAGATCGCAAACGGCACAGCGCTCATCGCGCCGTATTCCGAACTGGAAGGCGCCGATGCCGAGATCCTGGATCGCGCGCTGCAGCTGTATCGACGCCTGCGCGAACTGGGCGCATGGATGCGCGCATCGCATTCCGCCGCCGACTGGCGCGCGCGGCTCGCCGACGCGCTGCAGGCGCTGTTCGCGCCGGTGCCGCAGGACGACAGCGAAGCGCAGGCGCGGCGTCTGCTGCTGGAAACGCTGGACGATTTCGCCAACGAAGCCGCGAACGTCGGCGCACTGCCGGCGACGCTGGTCCAGCGCGCGCTGCGCGACGCGCTGACCCTGCCGTCGTCGCATCGTCCGTGGCTGTCCGGCGGCGTGACTTTTGCCGGTATGGTGCCGCTGCGCACGGTGCCGTTCCGGGTGATCTGTCTGCTCGGGCTGGATGCCGACGCCTACCCCCGCCGCGAACCGGGCGACGACATCAACCGCATCGTCGATGCGATCCAGGGTCGCGCTCCGCGTCGTCTTGGCGACCGCTCGGTGCGCGACGACGACCGTTTTCTGTTCTTGCAGCTGCTGTGCGCGGCCGGCGACGTGTTCTATCTCAGCTACGGCGGCCGCGATGCGCGCGACGGCAGCCTGCGCGAGCCGTCGCCGGTGATCGCGGAGCTGCTGGATGCGGTGGAGCGGATGCACGGCGCCGCAGTACGCGACGCGCTGTGCGTGAACCATCCGCTGCAGCCGTTTTCGCCGCGCGCGTTCGGTGCCGGCGACGCGGGTGGCGTCGAACGGCGGCGGTTTTCGTATCGCCGGGAGTGGGCGATGCCGGTTGCCGATGCGCAGACGGTCGAGTCGCCTTTCGTCAATGCGACGTCAGTCAATGCAACGTCAGTCAATGCAACGTCAGTCAATGCGCCGCTGCCGCTGTCTCTTGCCGACGATGCGTCCGCGGTTCCGGATCGCGATGCGCTGCAGCGCTTCTTCGTCAACCCTGCCCGCGATTGGCTGCGGGAACGACTCGGTCTGCGTTTGCCGGAGGCCGCGCACGACATTCTCGACCGCGAGCCGCTGGGCGAAAACGGTCTGCTTCGCTACGGCGCGATCGATGCGCTGCTGTCGCACGACGAAGATGGCGAAGCCGTCCAGCCATGGCTGCGCGCGCAGGCGCTGCTGCCGCCGGGACGCGACGGCGACGCGATCGCGCGGGACGCGCACGGCATCGCGCAGCGCCTGCGGACTGCGCGTGACGCCGCCGTCGGCGCGGACGCGGCGCGCATCGTGGCCGCAAGCGCGGCGGATGCGGCGCAGGGCATCGCCTTCCGTTTCGACGATGTCCACGGCGATGCGCGCGCCATCGCCGTCGCCGGCAGGCTCGACGGCAAGCGCAGGCTGCGCGCAGGCCTCGATCATCTGCTGCTGGCGTCGATGCTGGGCGCGGACGCGCGGACGCATCTGATCGGCTACGACAGCAAGAGCGATGCGCCGGTCGAGATCGTCTACACCGGTCTTGCGCAGGCGCAGGCATCCGCGCGACTGGCGGATCTGCTCTCCCTCTGGCGCGAAGGCCGCGATGCGCCGCTGCCGTTCGCGCCGAAGACCGCGTTCGCGTATGCGGCGCAGTGGTACGCCAAAGCCGATGCGATGGCCGCATGGAAGGCCGCGCATGGCGCGTTCGCGCCCTTCGGCGGCGGGGGCGAAAACGAAGATCCATGGCTTCGACTCGCGTTCCGTCCGGATGGATTGCTCGCGCGTTTCGATGACGCGCATGCGCGGCGCTTTCGCGAGATCGCGATCGCCGTGTTCGATGCGCGGGAGCCGACGGCATGAGCACGCCAGCGTCCATCGACATCGCCGCCGATATCGCCGCCGATATCGGCCTGCGTCTGCCGCTGCACGGCGCGCGCCTGATCGAGGCCAGCGCCGGCACCGGCAAGACCTTCACCCTCGCCACCCTGGTGCTGCGCCTGCTGCTGGAGCGCGGTGCGTCGATGTCGCAGGTCTTGGCCGTGACCTTCACCCGCGCCGCGACGCAGGAACTTCGGCAGCGTCTGCGCCGCCGTCTGCGGCTCGCGCGCAGGTTGCTGGAAACGCCGGAGGCATCACCGCAGGGCGAAGCGGCCATCACCGATGCGGTGCTGCAGGCGGCGATACGGCGCGATGGCGCCACGGTCGTGCGTCAGCGCATCGAGGCCGCGCTCCTGCAGCTCGACGAAGCGACGGTCTCGACGATTCACGGGTTCTGTCATCGGGCGCTGCGCGAGTTCGGTTTCCGTGCCGGTCTGTTGGCCGAGCAGACCGTGATCGACGATGCCGGCGAGGTCTGGAGCGACGTGGCGGCCGAGCTTTGGCGCGCGGCCGCGAACACCGATAAAGCCGCCGATGATGCTGCCGATGAAGCGGTGTTCGGCGCCGAGGTCCACGGCCTGCTCGCGGCGCTGTGGAAAACGCCGGACGCCCTGGCCGAAGACCTGCCGGCGCTCTGCGACCCGCTGCGGATCGTGCATCCGCAGCGCGAAGAGTCCGCCGCTGCGGCCGCACTGCATGCGCTGCGCGATGCCGCCATCGCGCGCTTCGATACCGCAATGGCGCGGCGCGGCGAATGCAGTCAGGACTGGCTGATCGAACGCGTGTGGTGCGCCACGGAATCGCCGGAGTTCGCCGCCGCGCTGGCCGCGCGATGGCCGCTGATGTTGATCGACGAATTCCAGGATACCGACCCGCGCCAGTGGGACATTTTCCGGCGGATGTACGAGGCCGGCGATCCTGACGCGCGCTGGCTGTGCCTGATCGGCGATCCGAAACAGGCGATCTATCGATTCCGTGGCGGCGATCTGGCGACCTATCTGCGCGCGCGCGGTTATGTTATTGCACAGGCCGAAGACAGCGGCGAACACGCGACGCAGGCGGTCGCCGAACTCGCCGCCAACTACCGCTCGACGCCGGCGGTGCTGCGTGCGATCGAAACCGTGTTCACCGCCAGTCCGCTGCCGTTCGTGGACGGCGCCATCGCCTTCACTCCCATCAGCGCCGCAGGCGCCGCGCAGGACGACGATATTCGTGTCGATGGATGCGCCGTGCCGGGGATGACGCTGCACTGGCTGCCTCCGGGCGAAGGCCGGGGCGGCATGCGCATCAAGGACGACGAGTTCGCGATGATGCGCGACGCGGCGGTGCGCGCAGTCGTCGAGCTGCTGCGCGGCGGACGATGGCACGATGCGGACGCGCCGCGCGCCGTGCGGCCGGCGGACATCGCGGTGCTCACCAACACCAACGATCAGGCGCTGGCGATGCAGACCGCGCTGGCGCGCGCGGGCGTCGCCGCTGCGCTGCTGTCCACGGCGAGCGTATTCGCCGGCGAAGCGGCGGAAGATCTGCATGCGCTGCTGGCGAGTCTGGCCGAACCTGCCGATGGCGGTCGCTTCCGCGCCGCACTGGCGACGCGGTTGTTGGGTTGGGATGCCGCGCGGATCGCCGCGCTCGATGAAGACGATGACCTCGCGCAGAGCCAGCTCGAACGTTTCGCGGACGCAGCCGGGCAATTGCGCGGACGCGGACCCTTGCCGGCGCTGCTGCCGTTCATTGCCGATGCCGCCCCACGCTGGTTGTCGCAGACCGCCGGTGCGCGTCGTCTGACCGATACGCTGCATCTGGCCGAACTGCTGCAGGCGGAGTCGTCCTCGCGTCACGGTCCGGCGGAACAACTGCGGTGGTTCGCGCTGCAGCGCGCCGCTGCCGCCGCCGACGAAGCGCGACAGCTGCGTCTGGAATCCGATGCGGGGCTGGTGCAGATCGCCACCGTGCACAAGAGCAAGGGCCTGGAGTATCCGGTGGTGATCCTGCCGTTCGTGGCCTGGCGCAGCGAGCCGGGCGCGCGAGGCCTGTCCTACGCGGACTTCCACGACATCCAGCACGACACCCAGCACGACACCCAGCACGACACCCAGCACGACACCCAGCACGACACCCAGCACGACACCCAGCACCGCCCCGCGCGCGCATGGCGCTGCAAGGATGTGCTTGAGCCCATGCAAGCGGACGCAATCGACGCGCAGGTCGAACGCGAGGAACAGGCCGAGGCGCAGCGCCAGCTCTACGTCGCGATGACTCGTGCGAAGCACGCGCTGCACGTGGTGTGGAGCCGCAACAGCCGCACCGAGACCAGCGCCCTGCACTGGCTGCTGCATGCGGGCGCGAAGACCGGGCGCAAGAACGACGCGCTGGATCACGCCGGCATGCAGGCGCGGATCGCAGCGCTGGCGTCAGCGTCCGGCGGCAGCATCGTGGTGCGCGCCTACCAGACCGATGCGCCGCTGCTGCGTTTCGACGCAACGGCTGGCGTGGAGGCAGCCGCTACACCGTCCGTCCGCATCGCCCGACGTCGATTTCCCCACGATCTGCGCCTGCACAGCTTCTCGTCGCTGCATGCGCGCAGCGACGAAGGCGAAGTGCTGCGCGGCGCCGACGACGAAGCGGTGGCCGTCCCGGACGAGGACGCCGAGGCCATCAGTCTGGGCGGCACCGCATTCGGCAACGCGGTGCATACGGTGCTGGAAACCGCCGATGCCGGCGTCTGGCGGCGCGAAGCCGATGCGCAGGGATCGCTGCTCGACGACGACCTGCCGGACAGCCGCTGGCCGGACAGCCAGCGCGCGCTGCTGGAAAGCGCGCTGTTGCGCCAGGGCCTGACCGCGACACCGGCGCACCTCACGCAGACCGCGCGGCTGGTGTCGCGCGCGTTGAACGTCGCGCTGCCCGGCGATGTGCGTCTGTGCGATCTGCCGGCATCGCAGCAGGTGCGCGAAATGGCGTTTCATTTCCGGCTGCGGCCGACCCGGATCGATGCGGTGCATGCGCTGCTGCAGGCGCACGGCTATCCGCGCGCGCGCCGGCCCGCGCAGGCGACGCTGGACGGCTTGATGCAGGGCTATATCGATCTGGTCTATCGCGATGCCGCTGGCAGGCATTACGTGCTCGACTACAAGACCAATCGATTGCCGGGCTACGACCCGGACAGCCTGCGGCGCGCGGTCCGTACCCAGGACTACGACCTGCAGTACCTGATCTATCTCGTCGCCCTGCGCCGCTGGTTGAAGCTGCGGCGCGGCGACGCCTACGACGACGCGCGCGATCTCGGCGGCGCGGTGTATCTGTTCCTGCGTGGCATCGATCTGCGCGATGAGGCAGCAGGCCGCACCGCGACCTCGCGTGCGGGTGTGCATATCGACCCGGTGTCGCCCGCATTGCTGTCCGCGCTCGACGGGCTGTTCGACGGCATGCTTTTCGGCGGCGTGCCGTTCGACAGCGCCCAGTCGGGAGATGTCGAATGACCGACGACACCCGCATCGACGCCATCGCCGCGCGCGCGCTGCAGCAGCTGCAGGCCGAAGGCGCACTGCGTCAGGTCGATCTTGCGTTCGCGGAATTGCTGCGCGACCGGCTGCGCGCTTCGATGCCGGTGGCGCTGGCCGGCGCGCTGGCGATGCGTGCGGTTGCGATGGGCCACAGCAGCTTCGCGCTGGCCGAGGCGGACCGGTTGCTGGAGGCCCTGGGCGTGAGTGCGCAGCTGCCGCAGACCGAGGCTTGGGCAGACACGCTGCGCGCAAGCGATCGGGTCGCGACGGCAGAAGATGATCGTGATCGTGGTCGCGATGACGCGCTGCTGGCGTTCGAGGACGGCCGTATCGCGCTGCTCCGCTACGCGCGCTACGAACAGGATCTGGCCGAACGCCTGTATCGCCGTGCGCACGCATCGGCGCAGGCCGACGCAGCAGCGGTCGACACCCCGCTCGGCGGCATCGTCCAGCGGCTGTTTCCCAACATGTTTACCGGCATGGCTCCCGGCGACGCGCACGACGGCATCGATCGACAGGCGCTGGCGGCACTCATGGCATTGCGCCGGCGTCTGCTGTTGATCACCGGTGGCCCCGGTACCGGCAAGACCACCACGGTCGCGCGTCTGCTCGCCATGCAGGTGGCGGCCGCGCAGGCGCACGGCCGCGCGCCGCCCCGGATCGCGCTGGCGGCACCGACCGGCCGCGCGGCCGCACGGCTGGGCGAAGCGATCGACGGCGTGCTGCGCGCCGATCTGGACGCCGGCCGCCTCGACGCCGTACACGCCGATGCGATTCCGCGCCAGGCGCGCACGCTGCACCGTCTGCTCGGCTGGCAGCCCGGACGGGTCGGGTTCCGTCACGATGCGCAGCGCCCGCTGCCGTTCGACCTCGTCGTCGTCGACGAAGCGTCGATGGTCGATCTGCCGCTGATGGCCAAGCTGGTCGCGGCGGTGCCTGCGGACGCGACGCTGGTGCTGTTGGGCGACCCCGACCAGCTGCCTGCGGTCGAAGCCGGCGATGTACTCGGCGGTCTGTGCGCGGCCTGTGGCGACGGTCTCGCGTTGCCTGCGGTGGAGGCCGGGATCATGCGTGCGGTGTCCGCCATGCCGGTGCCGTCCAACGACGCATCCGCGCCGCTGATGGGCGCCCGCGTGCACCTGCTGCACGCATGGCGACAGGCCGATGCCCGGATGCTGCAGGCGCTTGCGCAGGCGATTCAACGCGACGATCGCGACGCCGTGCGCGCGTACCTGCGCAGCGACGATCCCGCATTGACTTGGCGGCACGGCGACGCCAATGCGCTCATCGAGACGATGCGGCGCGAGGCATTGCCCGCGTTTCAGGCCGTCTGCGACGCCGACGATCCGCAGCAGGCGCTGCGACTGGGGGCGCAGCTGCGGGTGCTGACCGCACTGCGTCGCGGCCCGTTCGGCGCCGAACACTGGAACGCCTGGTGCGCCGCCGAACTCGGCGCGCGCACGCCGTATTTCAATGGCCGTCTGCTGATGATCGCCGCCAACAGCGAACGTCATGGCCTCTACAACGGCGATGTCGGCGTGGTCTGGGACGATCCGCGCGGCGGCGAGACGGCGGTGTGGTTCGACACCGCGCAGGGCCTGCGCGCGTGGCGCCCGGCGCAGTTGCCCGTGCATGGGTCGGCCTATGTCACCACCGTGCACAAGGCGCAGGGCTCGGAATTCGAACGCATCGTGCTGATGCTTCCCGATGCGGATGCGCGCGTGCTGTCGCGCGAGCTGCTGTACACCGCACTCACGCGTGCGCGCCTTCGAGCCACGCTGTGGGCGACGCCGGAGACGCTGGAACGCGCGCTCGAGCGCCGTACCTGGCGCGACTCCGGTCTGGAGGCGCGGCTGCGGGCGCTGTCGCCTGCATCCGCAGCACAGTCATTTACGTAGATGTCGCGGTAGGCAATTGCCTGCCGCGCTAACATCACGACCCCCGACCGAGACCCACGCCATGTGCTCTGCCGACCATCCCGCCGCGCCGCACGACGACGCCACCCACGCCCATGCCGCGCAGCCGGACGGCGATCAGCGCCACGGCGTCACCCGCACCCAGGCCGAGGATGCGGTCCGCGTCCTGCTGCAGTGGTCCGGAGACGACCCGACCCGGGAGGGTCTGCTGGATACGCCCAAGCGCGTCGCCAAAGCCTATGCCGACTGGTTCAGCGGCTACGCCATGGACCCCGAGGACTATCTCAAGCGTACCTTCGAGGAAGTCGGCGGCTACGACGAAATGGTCGTGCTGCGCGATATCGAATTCGAAAGCCACTGCGAACACCACATGGCGCCGATCATCGGCAAGGCCCACGTCGGTTATCTGCCGAGCGGCCGCGTCGTCGGCATCAGCAAGCTCGCACGTGTCGTAGAAGCGTACGCGCGGCGTTTCCAGGTGCAGGAAAAAATGACCGCGCAGATCGCGCGCTGCATCCAGGAAGTATTGCAGCCGCGCGGCGTCGGCGTGGTGATCGAAGCCGCGCACGAATGCATGACCACCCGCGGCATCCACAAGCGCGGCGTGAGCATGGTCACCTCGAAAATGCTCGGCGACTTCCGCGACGACGCGCGCACTCGTGCGGAATTCCTGCGGTTCATCGATGGTGGTACGGGGCGCTGACTGCGAAGGCGCTGATTCTGATTGGGATGGAGGGAGCCAAGCCCGGCTCAAGTCCTTCAGTCCCCGCTGAGGCAGATGATCATGTTCCCGAAGCGAATGTGGCGACCCTGGCATCGAACTCGGCCCGGATGCGCTCGCAGTGCTCGCGACCGCCCTCGGCGACCCTTACCGCTTCGATGAACGGATAGCCGATCGCGAGCTGGCAGATGAAGTAGGGGTCGCCGTCGCTGTCGGTGGTTTCGACCACTACTGCGCCGCCGATCTGCGCAGGCGAAAACTCTCTGCGGATCACGCGATGCGGGTAGCGCTGCAGTACCGAGATTCTGCCGTCGCGAAGGAGCACGCGAAGGGCGGATGGTCCGGTTCAAGGAAGGGAACACCCGGTGGGGATTTCCGAAGACGTGTCGACATCGCAGCACAGTAGGGTGCATAAGCCGAAGGCGTCATGTGCCGTATTGCCAGTGAAACAGGAAGTCCGGTGCATGACGCTTCGCTGAAGCACCCTGCACGAACCACGAGAGATACGGGTTCTCACACGCGTCCGCCGCAGAGGATTGAATCCCGGGCGTCTTCAGTCGTAGGCTGGGCGGCAACGCCGGTCGGGCCGGACGGCATCATTGCCGGGTCGGCGATCCGGTCAGGGATTCAACAGGGGGAGCCATGGCTTTCGATTTCGCCAACCTTGCCGATGTCGCGGCTGCGAAAGGACAATTGCGCAGCGTCGCCGACGATTCCGCATTCGCCTGGCTGAAGCCGGTGATTGAGACATCGCTCGCTGACTACGTCCGTGGCAGGTTGCGTGACGAACCGCCGGAGACCGACCGTTATTCGGCGTTCGCTGTCGAGGACAACGTGTCGGTCGCGAACGATATGGTCAACCGCTGCCTGACCCGGCGAGGACAGATCTACGATCTCGAGGCGAACGCATTGCTGACCGCGATCGGTTATCAGCAGGAACAGGCCCTCGCGGACAGCGAAGCGCGGCTCGCGCGATTGCGCGTCGAGGCCGATCTCGCCGTCGCGCATCGAGCGATGACGGCGGATGTCGAACGCAGTCTGGCCGAGCAGACCACCGTGCGGTCAGGTGCGTTGCGCGCACGGATCGCGTTGCACAACCTGGCCGGCAGTTCGCTCAATTACGGCGAACAGATCGCGTTCATGCGCGAGATCTACGCCGACAACATCCGCAACCTGTTGGAGCGGATCGATGCGATCCGCCGCGGGCTGCAGGCGTGTTACGGCGTCGGCGTGACGAGCCTTCCGGAGCTGCCGGAGACCGAACAGCAGGCGGATGATCTCGATCGCATCGTGTGGTGGCTGCGCGGCGTGATCATGGCGGTCGAGATGGTCGAGCGCGCGCAGGCCGTGTCGACCGTCTATCTGCCGTTGTTCCGCATGCAGGGTATGAGCGCGGCGGATGCGCAGGCGACATGGGACACTTTCCTGCAGAACGGATACGTCCAGGCCGAAGTGACCGAAGACATTCTGCTGAGCCATGGAATCGGCGGGTTGGTCCGGGGTGCGCCGATGCGCGTGGTTGGTGCTAGCGCGGCGCTTCTGCTCGGGCGGGCCGAATACCTGCACGCGACCGGCCAACCGGACGATCTGAGATTGAACGCGGAGATAGAGAACCGATTGACGGCGTGCCGCGCGTTCGGATTCCCCTGCACCGTGATCGGCCCCGAGCAGAACGAGGGGTGGGAACAGGCAAGGCTGCCGGCGAGTCTGGTACATCTGATCGCCAACGAGTCGGCAGCGGCGCAGCTGCAGCCCTTGGATCCGGGGCCGTTGCGCAATCATTCGCCCTATGGCGCCTGGAGTGTGCAGGTCGGGCCCCGGGCGGTGCAGGGCCTCTGGCACCCCGACACGGCCGAGATGAACCTGCAGGTCGCGCTGCGGAATTTCCCTCCGGGCAGTGTCGATGTCGTGCTCTGCCTGTCGCTCGCCTCTTCTCCGATCTTGGCGAATTCATGAGCGGGCCCAGGCGAATGCCGTCGTTGGCGGACACCGGTCCGGGTGCCGCGAGCCGCCACGCGCCCATCGCTGGCGACGACTATGTGCCGCCTCAGCCCACCCTCGTCCTGCGCGATGGGCGGTACGTCGCGATGCCCGATCCTTCGCAGTCGCGATTTCTCACCGAGAAGGATCGCGAGCGCGAGATCGCGCGCATTCGCGATTACGACAAACACGTCCCTCCCGGCGTGATCCAGCCCGGCATCCCGGGGATGGGAAAGGCGCTGGAGCTGCAGGCGAAACTGTTGTTCATGGCCGCGAAGTTCGCCGCGACCAAGGTCGTGCAGAAGATCGTCGAGATCCGCAACAAGAACGAGACCAGGCGCGAGGCCGATCGCCAAGAAAGACAAGAAAACGAGAGGAACCTTCGCGACGCGATCGACCGCCACCACGAGCGCATGCAGGACCGTCTGGAGCGCAGCCGCGAGCAGGACGCGATCGACCGCCGCGAACACCGGAAGCGGATCGGCGACCATACGCAGGTCGCCTGAGCGGCCTTGCGCCGCCCTACGCCTTTGCCAGAAACCGCACGATGCTCGCCGCAGCGTCGCGGCCTTCCTGCACTGCGGTGACGACGAGGTCGGCGCCGCGAACGCCGTCGCCGCCGGCGAAGATACGTTGGTTCGCGGTCTGGTAGGGATAGACCGGGTTCGCGGGATCGATGCGCAGCGGGTGGTGCGGCGGCGGTGCGGGACAGACTTTCACCCGGCCATCGTCGTGCAGCGCGATGCCGTGCGCGGCAAGCCATGCCGGCGGGTCGGGCTGGAAGCCGAAGGCGATGATCACGATGTCGGCGTCGAGTTCCGTCTCGCTGCCGGGCACCTGTTCGGGGCGACGACGTCCGCGTGCGTCGGGTTCGCCCAATCGCGTTTCGGCGACGCGCACCGCACGCACGTTGCCATCGCCGTCGTCGAGCAATTCAAGCGGCGCGCGCTGGAACAGGAACTGCACGCCTTCCTCGCGCGCGTTCGCGACCTCGCGCGCGGAGCCGGGCATGCTGGCTTCGTCGCGGCGGTACACGCAGCTGACCTGCGCTGCGCCGAGGCGCACCGCGCTGCGCACGCAGTCCATGCCGGTGTCGCCGCCGCCGAGCACGACCACGCGCTTGCCGCGCAGATCGGGCAACTGCACCTGATCTTCCCAGCCGGCGATGGGCCTGCTTTGATTGTCTTTTGTGCCGACCACGATGCGGCCGTTCTGCACCAGGAACGGCAGCGCCGGCAGTACGTGGTTCAGATCCTGTCCGGGCAGGCCGCCGTCGGTGTAGCGATAGCTGCCAAGACCGAGGAACACGGCGTCGAACTCGCCGATCAGCGTGTCCATGGCGACATCGCGGCCGATCTCCACACCCAAACGAAATTCCACACCCATGCCTTCGAGCACCGTGCGTCGCGTCGCGATCACCGATTTGTCGAGTTTGAAACTGGGGATGCCGAACTGCAGCAGGCCGCCGATCTGTTCGTAGCGGTCGAACACCACCGCCTGCACACCGGCACGCGCGAGCTTGTCCGCACACGCGAGGCCGGCAGGGCCGGCGCCGACGATGGCGACGCGCTTGCCGGTGGGCTGCGCGGTGGACAGATCGGGCGTCCAGCCTTCGGCCAGCGCCTTGTCGACGATATATTTTTCGACCGCGCCGATAGTGACCGCACCGAAACCATCGTTGAGCGTGCACGCGCCTTCGCACAGCCGATCCTGCGGACAGACGCGGCCGCAGATCTCCGGCAGCGGATTGGTCTCGTGGCAGAGCGCCGCAGCTTCGTGCACGCGGCCTTCGCGCGCGAGTTCCAGCCACTGCGGGATGTAGTTGTGCAGCGGACAGCCCCAACTGCAGTAGGGATTGCCGCAGTCGAGACAGCGCGAGGCCTGCTTCTTCGCTTCGGCTTCCTCGAAGCGGCCGTACAGCTCGTGCCAGTCGCCCTGCTGGCGCAGCTCCAGCGACACGCGTTCGGGCATCTGTCGCTGCGACTGCAGGAAGGCCTGTGGGGTTTTCTTGCTCATGTGCGCAGCTCTTGTAGGAGGGCCTTCAGGCCCGAGCTTTTGCTTTTCGGCATACACATTGGGGCAAATTTCGGGGCTGAAGCCCCTCCTACGTGGATCTGCAAATGGATTCGCATCACGCGGCCCTCCGCAGCGTTTCGCCCAGCGTCTCGATGCTCACCGCCTTCGGTTTCACCAGCCAGAATTTGCCGAGGTGATCGCGGAAATTGTCGATGATGCCCTGCGCGTACACGCTGCCGGTGAAGCGGACATGGGTTTCGAGCAGATCGAGCAGATGCGAGCGGTGGTGTTCGAAACCTTCGCTGTTGATGCGCAGGATATCGATCAGCTCGTGGTTGTAACGATCGACGAAATCGCGGTCGCGGTCCAGCACGTAGGCCATGCCGCCGGTGAAGCCGGCGCCGAAGTTCAGGCCGGTGCGGCCGAGCACCGCGACCACGCCGCCGGTCATGTATTCGCAGCAGTGATCGCCCGCGCCTTCGACCACCGCGAGCGCGCCGGAATTGCGCACTGCGAACCGTTCGCCGGCGCGGCCTGCGGCGTACAGCTCGCCGCCGGTGGCGCCGTAGAGACAGGTATTGCCGAGGATCGGCGACTCATGCGCGTTGTAGCGCGCGGCGCGCGGCGGACGGATCACGATCCGGCCGTCGGCCATGCCCTTGCCGACATAGTCGTTGGCTTCGCCTTCGAGTTCGAGCTGCAGACCACCGGCGAGAAACGCGCCGAAGCTCTGCCCGGCGCTGCCGTCGAAATGCAGGGCGATGGGCTTGTCGTGCATGCCGTGGTTGCCGTGCAGGCGCGCGATGCGCCCGGAGAGACGCGCGCCGATGCTGCGATCGGTATTGTGGATGGCGTAACGCAGCGGCGTGTCGAACGCCTGATTGCCGCGTTTGTGGGTAATGACATCGGCCAGATCGTGTTCCAGCTGCGCGGCGAGTCCGGTCGGCGCCGGCTGCACCGCGCGCACGCCGCAGTGTCCGCCTGCGTTGAGGCCTTCCTGCGCCAGCAGCGGCGACAGATCGAGCAGGCGATGCACCGGCAGCGTGCCCTCGGTCTGATGCAGCAGATCGGTGCGACCGACGATGTCCTCGATCGAGCGTGCGCCGAGCTGCGCCAGGTAACCGCGCACTTCCTCTGCCAGCCCGCGAAAGAAATTCTCGACGCGCTCGGGCAGGCCGGTGAAGTGGTCGGCGCGCAGCTTGTCGTCCTGGGTGGCGACGCCGGTGGCGCAGTTGTTGAGATGGCAGATGCGCAGGTATTTGCAGCCCAGTGCGATCATCGGCGCGGTACCGAAGCCGAAGGTTTCGGCGCCGAGCAGCGCGGCCTTGATCACGTCGAGGCCGGTTTTCATCCCGCCATCGGCCTGCACGATCACCCGGTCGCGCAGCCCGTTCGCGATCAGCGACTGTCGGGCTTCCGATAATCCGAGTTCCCACGGCGTGCCGGCGTAGCGGATCGACGAGATCGGACTGGCGCCGGTGCCGCCGTCGTGGCCGGAAATGGTGATGAGGTCGGCGCCGGCTTTCGCGACGCCGGACGCAATCGTGCCGACGCCGGCATGCGCGACCAGCTTCACCGAGATCAGCGCATCGGGATTGACCTGGCGCAGATCGAAGATCAGCTGCGCGAGATCTTCGATCGAATAGATATCGTGATGCGGCGGCGGCGAAATCAGGCCGATGCCGGGCCGCGCGTAGCGCAGGCGCGCGATCAGTTCGTTGACCTTGTGACCCGGCAGCTGCCCGCCTTCGCCGGGCTTGGCGCCCTGCGCGACCTTGATCTGCAGCACTTCGGCGTTGACCAGATACTCGGGCGTCACGCCGAAGCGGCCGGAGGCGACCTGTTTGATCTTCGAGACCTTTCCGGTGCCGTAGCGCAGCGGATCTTCGCCGCCTTCGCCGGAATTGCTGCGGCCGCCGAGCCGGTTCATCGCGATCGCCAGCGCTTCGTGCGCTTCCGGCGACAGCGCGCCGAGGCTCATCGCTGCGGTGTCGAAGCGTTTGAAGATCGCTTCGACCGGCTCCACTTGATCGAGCGGAATGGCCGTGATCTTCGACGTATCGAACGCGAGCAGATCGCGCAGTGCCGCCGGCGGTCGCGAGTTCACCGCATCGGCGTAGGCATTCCAGTCCTCGCGCAGACCGCTGCGCACCGCGCGCTGCAGGGTGGTGACCACGTCGGGGTTGTACTGGTGGTACTCGCCGTTCGGCGTGTACTGCAGCAGGCCGCCGATGTCCGGCAGCACGTTGTTGTCCCAGGCGCGCACGGCGATCCGCGCGGTTTCTTCCTGCAGCGACACGAACGTGGCGCCGCCGATCCGCGACGGGGTGCCGGTGAAGCACAGATCGACAACGTCCCGATCCAGACCGACGATCTCGAACAACTGCGCGCCGCGATAGCTGCCGATGGTGGCGATGCCCATCTTCGAGATGATCTTGAGCAGACCCTTCTTGATGCCGCGCCGATAGCTGCGGCCGATCTGCCGGACTTCAACCGATGTGAATTCGCCGTGCTTGGTCTTGAGGATCCCGCGCTCGCCGAGATCGTGCAGGGTTTGATAGGCGAGGTATGGGTAGATCGCGGTGGCGCCGTAGCCGAGCAGGCAGGCGAAATGATGCGGATCGCGCGCAGTACCGGTCTCGACGATGAGATTCGAGCCGCAGCGCAGGCCGATGCGGACCAGATGCTGATGCACCGCGCCGGTCGCGAGCAGCGCGTGGACCAGCAGGTGATCGCGACGCGGGCGGCGGTCGGTGAGGATCAGCAGTTTGATGCCCGCGCGCGCGGCGGATTCCGCATCGGCGCACAGGCGCAACAGCGCTGCGCGCAGACCTTCCTCAGCGCTGAAATTCAGATCGAGATAGCGATGCGAATCGCGGAATGCCGGCAGCGTCAGCAGCTGACGCTGCTTGCGCTGCGACAGCACCGGCGAGTTCAGCATCACGTGCTGCACCTGTTCGGGGCCATCGACGAACAGATTGCCTTCCTCGCCGACCTGGGTGCCCAGCGACATCACGCAGTCTTCGCGCAATGAGTCGATCGGTGGATTGGTGACCTGCGCGAACGCCTGGCGGAAGCGGTCGTACAGCGGCCGGATGTGGCCCGACAGTGCCGCCATCGGCACGTCGTCGCCCATCGATCCGACGGCTTCCTGTTCGGTTTCGGCCAGTGGGCGCAGGATCTGCTCGCGTTCCTCGCGGGTGAGCTGGAAGAGTTTCTGGAAACCGCTGAGCGTGCTCGCGTCGAACGGCGCCGCAGTGAGGTTCGGATCGACCAGCTCGGTGTGCAGGTAGGTCATGCCCTGCTTGAGCCACTGCTTGTACGGCGCGCGCGCGCGGTTGATGCCGTCGATCGCTTCGGAATCGAGCAGGCGGCCGGTGTCCAGATCGGCGGCGATCATCTGCCCGGGGCCGAGTTTGCCTTTGGCGAGGATGTGCGCGGTGCCGACATCCCACACGCCGGCCTCGGAGGCGATCATGAACACGCGGTCGTCGCTCAGCTGCCAGCGCGCGGGGCGCAGACCGTTGCGGTCGACGGTGCACACGGCGTAGCGGCCGTCGAAAGCGACGATCCCGGCCGGACCGTCCCACGGTTCGCTGTTGATCGCGTAGTACTCGTAGAACGCGAGCAGATCGGCGTCCTTGTACTCCAGCGACTGCGTCGCCGGCGGAATCAGGATGCGCAGGGCCTTGAGCAGATCCATCCCGCCGGCCTGCAGCAGTTCGAGCATCGAGTCGAGACTCTGCGAGTCCGACCCATCCATTTCGATCACCGGATCGAATTCGGCGGGGTTGAGCGTATCGGTGCGCCACACATGCGCACGCGCCTGCGCCCAGATGCGATTGCCGGCGATGGTGTTGATCTCGCCGTTGTGCGCCAGCAGCCGGAACGGCTGCGCCAGCGGCCAGCGCGGACTGGTGTTGGTGGAGAAGCGCTGGTGGAACACCACCGCGCTGCTCATCAGCTCCGGACGCTGCAGGTCCGGATAGAGCTGCGGCAGATACTGCGGCAGCACCATGCCCTTGTAGCCGATGCTGTTCGCCGACAGGCTGACCACATGCAGGCCCGGCAGATCGCGAAGACGCTGCTCGGCGCGGCGGCGCGCCAGGTACAGCGCGTGGGCGAAGGCTTCGCGGGTCATCCGCGCGCCTTCGACATCCAGCACCGGCACGACGAACAGCTGTTCGATCGCCGGCATCGTCGCTTTGGCGAGTTCGCCGCAGACCGAGGCGTCGGTCGGTACCTTGCGCCAGCCCGAGGCCGCCAGGCCGACTTCGCGCAGCGCCTGCGAAAAAGTGCCGTGGACGCGCGCGCTGGCGTCCTCGCCGTGCGGCATGAATACGATTCCGGAGGCATAGCGTTGGCCGAGCGCGATGCCGGACTCGGCCGCGAGCGCGCGCAGGAATGCATCCGGTGTTTTCAGCAGCAGACCGCAGCCATCGCCGGACAGACCGTCGGCAGCGACGCCGCCGCGATGGGCCATGCGGGCCAGCGCGTCCAGCGACTGTTTCACCAGCGCGGCGCTGGGTTTGTCGTCGAGCTGGGCGATCAGCCCGAAACCGCAGGCATCGCGCTCGTCGCGCGGATCGTAGAGGCCGGTGATGCGTCGCTGGTCGCTTTCCATCGGAAGAACTCCGGGAACAAACATGGGGCAAAACAAAGGGGCAAAACAAACGTGGGGCGACAGACGTTCCTGCGGGCCGTGAGGTCCGCGCGTTCCCTGTCGCTGGATGACCCGACTTAAGCACAAATGTTGCACTGCGACAACCGGGCGGGGCGCCGCCGGAGGGCGCACTCCTGATTTTCCGGCCAGCGGGGGGCCGGCTGGGTCGGGGTAGACTGCCCGCTTCGTTCGTCGATCCCGCCCCCCGCCCCGTGAACAGCCCCATCGTCGGCGCCAAGCGTCAGGCCGCGCTCATCTTCATTTTCATCACCGTGTTGATCGACGTCCTGGCGTTCGGCGTGATCATCCCGGTGCTGCCGCATCTGGTCGAAGAGTTCGTCGGCGGCGACAAGTCGCAGGCGGCTTTCTGGGTCGGCGGTTTCGGGATGGCGTTCGCGATCGTGCAGTTCTTCAGCGCGCCGATCCAGGGCGCGTTGTCAGACCGTTACGGGCGGCGACCGGTGATCCTGCTGTCGTGCTTCGGTCTTGGCATCGACTTCATCTTCATGGCGCTGGCGCCGAGCCTCGCCTGGCTGTTCGTAGGACGGCTCATTTCCGCAGCCACTTCGGCCAGCTTCACCACCGCCAACGCCTATATCGCCGACATCACCGCGCCGGAGAACCGTGCGAAGAGTTTCGGCATGCTCGGTGCGGCATTCGGTCTGGGTTTCATCGTCGGCCCGGTGATCGGCGGATTGCTCGGCGATATCGATCACCGGCTGCCGTTCTGGTTTTCCGCCGGGCTGGCGTTGATCAATTTCGCCTATGGCGTGTTCGTGCTGCCGGAATCCCTGCCCAGGGAACTCCGCAGCGCGCGTTTCGACTGGGCGCACGCCAGACCGATGGGCTCGGTGCATCTGCTGCGCGACTACCCGCAGATCTGGGGTCTGGTGGCGGTGGTGTTTCTCGCCAATTTCGCGCACTACGTCTACCCGAGCACGTTTGTGCTGTTCGCCGATGTCAGTTTCGGCTGGAAAGAGAAAGAGGCGGGTTACGTGCTGGCCGTGGTCGGCGTGCTCAGTGTGTTCGTCAACGCGGTGCTCATCGGAAGGCTGGTCAAACGTTTCGGCGAGCGCCGCGCGATCCTGTTCGGCCTGAGCTGCGGCGTGGTCGGTTTTGTGATCTACGGATTCGCCGGCACGGGTTGGGTGTTCCTCGCCGGTCTGCCGATCAGCGCGCTGTGGGCGATTGCCGCACCGTCGACCCAAGCGCTGATCACGCGCCAAGTGGGCCCGGAGGTCCAAGGCCGCATCCAGGGCGCCCTGAGCAGCCTGATTTCGCTGGCCGGCATCGCTGCGCCGGCGCTGTTCGCCGGTTCGTTCGGTTATTTCATCGGCCCGCATGCACCGGTGCATCTGCCTGGCATTGCTTTCCTGATCGCTGCGGTGCTGCTGGCCTGCGCGGTGGCTGTCGCATGGCGTTATGCGCGGGTGCCCACGGCTGCGATTCCTGCCGCTGTCGTAAATCCTGAGCCGTAACCGGACGCCATTGTCTTGTGGGAGCGGCTGTTGAAAAACCGCCGCTCCAACACGAGAACGGCTCCCACGGCAGACAAGCCGGTGCAGCGGAAGCATACAATTCTTCGATGCGATGGTTCCGCACCCTGCCGCCGATGGCCCGCGCCTGCCTGTTGTTTCTCGGTGGGCTGGCGCTGCTGTGCTGGCTTGGGCCGCTGTGCATCGACTTCGACCCGCACCGCCCGGACTGGGGCGCGCTGTCGGTGGCGCCGGGCGTGGGCGGGCACTGGTTCGGTACCGATGCCATCGGCCGCGATGTCTTCGCACGCACCCTGGCCGGCGGGCGGCTGTCGCTGACCATCGGCTTCCTTGCCAGCCTGGTCGCGCTGATCGTGGGGCTGGGTTTCGGCGCCAGCGCCGGGCTTGCGGGCGGGTGGCCGGAGCGGCTGATGCTGCGCATGCTCGACATGGCCAGCGCGCTGCCGTTCCTGTTGATCGTGATCCTGCTGCTGACGTTGTTCGAGCGCTCGCTGGGCCTGTTGTTGCTGGCGATCGGCGGCTACGTCTGGATCGATCTGGCGCGGGTGATGCGCGCCGAAAGCGCAAGGCTGCGCGAGATGCCGTTCATGCTCGCAGCGACCGCCGCCGGCGCCAGTTTCGGACAGCGGCTGCGCTGGCATGCGCTGCCGAATCTGCTGCCGCTGGCGTTCGTGTATCTCGGGCTGATTCTGCCGCAGGCCATCCTGGTCGAAAGCTTCCTCGGCTTTCTCGGCCTGAGTGTGGACGAACCGTCCGCGAGCTGGGGCACCCTGCTGTCAGAAGGCGTGCAGGAATTGGACAGCGCGCCGTGGACGCTGCTGTTTCCGGCGGGGTTTCTGGTCGCCACATTGGCGGCGTTCCAGTTTCTGGGCGACGCGCTGCGCGATTGGCTCGATGTGCATGCCGTGCCGCATGCCGACCGCGAACCCGCCGCAGCGTGACGGTCGTGCTACGCCAGCTCGAAGTGCATATCGGCGCGCGTCGGTTGCTCGGTCCGCTCGATCTGGATCTGCTGCCGGGACGGTGTCTGGGTGTCGTCGGCGAAAGCGGCAGCGGCAAAAGCCTGACCGCGATGGCGTTGCTCGGCTTGTTGCCGCCGGCTCTGCGCGGTAGCGGCGTGCTCACGCACGACGGCATCGCGATCGCAATGGGCGCAAAGGCGCATACGGCGCTGCGCGGCCGCGTGCTCGGCTGGGTGCCGCAGGATCCGCTGGCCGCGCTGCATCCGCTGCGCACGGTCGGCGCGCAGCTGATCGAAACGCTACGCGCGCACGGGCAACCGGAGGCGGATGCGCGCGCGCTGTTCGAACGCGTGCAGTTGCCCGAGCCCGGTGCCGCATTGCGACGTTTCCCGCATCAGTTCTCCGGCGGACAGCGGCAGCGCATCGCGATCGCGCTGGCGCTGTGCAGCCGGCCGCAGTATCTGATCGCCGACGAACCGACCTCGGCGCTCGATGCGCGGATCGCGCGCGAGGTGCTGGACCTGCTCGACACGCTGCGCCGCGAGGACAATCTCGGTGTGATGCTGATCAGCCACGATCTGCCGCTGGTCGGCGCCTATGCCGAACACGTGCTGGTGCTGCAGCGCGGCGAGGTGGTCGAGCGCGGCGCGACTGGCGAAGTGTTCGCGCGTCCGCAGCATGCGTACACGCGCGAGCTGATCGAGGCGGATCGGTTGCCGCATGCCCATGTAGGAGCGACGGAAGTCGCGACCGCCGGTGCGGAATACTCATCCGGAGAAGCCTCTGGCGCGTCCATCGCGGCTTCCGCCGCTCCTACGAAAGCAAAGCCGCTGCTTCGCGCCGAAGCCATGCGCATGCACTACCCGCGCGCGCCAAAACCGGCGCTGGACGATGTCTCGCTGACGCTGCATCGCGGCGAAGGCCTGGCGCTGCTCGGCGAAAGCGGCAGCGGCAAGAGCACGCTCGGCCGCGCGGTGCTGCGGCTGCTGCGCGGCGCGCAGGGCCGAGTGTGGCTGGACGATATCGAATTGACCGCGCTGCGTGGTGATGCGCTGCGCAAAATGCGCAAACGCATCGGCGTGGTGTTCCAGGATCCCTACGCATCGCTGGACCCGCGCATGCGCGTGGCCGAGATCGTCGCCGAGCCGCTGCGCATCCACGGCATCGGCGATGCGGCGTCGCGTCGTGCGAAAGCCGGTGAATTGCTGATCTCCGTCGGCCTGGATCCGGACATGGGCGCGCGCTGGCCGCACCAGTTCTCCGGCGGCCAGCGCCAGCGCATCGCGATCGCCCGCGCGCTGGCCTGCGATCCGGATCTGCTGGTCTGCGACGAAGCGGTGTCAGCGCTCGATGCGCATCACCGTCGCGAGATCCTCGCGCTGCTGGCGACGCTCAAACGCGAGCGTGGGCTCGCGCTGTTGTTCGTCACCCATGATCTTGCCGCAGCCGCAGCGGTGGCTGAGCGTATCGCCGTGTTTGAAGCGGGGAAGATCGTCGAGATCGGCGATGTCGCAACCGTATTGCGCGCGCCGCAGCATCCACACACGCAGGCACTCCTCGAAGCAAGGCGGTTGTAGGGCGGACCCTGGCCCGCCGTTTTGATGTTTGTTTCGCTGCTTCAGCTGTTTCGAATTTCTTGAACGACGACGGCAAAAGCGGCGGGCTTGAGCCCGCCCTGCGGCGTCGTTTTGTCGAACCGAATCAGACGATCCCGCCGCCGATGCTCAAGCGGATCGCGGCGACGATGATGACGATGGCGTTGAGCACCAGGCCGGCCTTGGCGCGACCGCGTTTTTCGCGCGAAGTGAGGGCGATACCGATCGCGGCGATGATCGCGCCGACGCCGGCGAAGGGAATGATCAGCCAGTTGCTCCAGCCGAGCAGCGGTACGAGGCCGACGAACATGAGCACCATTGCGACGATGCCCCAAAGCAGACTGATCAGTCCCATGTGCTTCCCCCTGGATGAATGACCGCGAAGGTGCGGAGCGACGCTATCGAAGATGGATGCGCCGCCGATGGATTCAAGGACTCAGGCATGCACGCCGTCGATCTCCACCGCCAGCTCGCGGCGGCAGATCGCGGCGTGCAGCAGCACGCGCGGTACCGATGCGCCGAAACGCGCGTCAAGCGCCTGCGCCACCACCGGCAGATCGTCGGCATCGCGCACGTAGACCTTCAGCCGGGTGCCGCTGCCGAAACCCGCCGGCAGCGACGGCTGATGGCGGCGGGCCTCGGCCAGCAGGGCATCGAAGTTGGCGAAGGTCTCGCCCACCTGTCCCAGCAGCTCGCCGATGTGCAGCGAGGCGTGGCCGACCACGCTGGCGGTACCGGACAGCAGCAGCGGCATCGTGCTGCCCGGCGGCGGCAGCATCGCGCGGGCGAAGCTGGGCGACTGCGGGCCGTACTTGCGCGGGTAGCGGTAGGCGCTGACCTGGCGCGGGTTTTCCACCGGGGTGCCGCGACGATCCGCCGACAGCCAGTAGACCTGCAGCGTGCGCCGGCCGTCGCAGCGGCCGATCGCGGTCGCCGCAGGCAGTTCGATGGTGTCGAAACGACCGAGTCCGCGGGCGCGGCCGATGCAGAACTGCCGGTAGCGCTCGGCGTCGCCGTCGCCCTGGGTGATCGCGTCGAGGTAGTTCCACACCCGCAGCAGATGCGGGGTGCGGCTGCCGGAAACAAACCCGACCAGTTGGTCGTAGGCGCGCTCGGCGGCTTCGCAGATGTCGCTGTGGTCGGGGTGCTCGCCCGCCGGTTCGTCGACCTCGATCACACCGAAGGTCAGCTGCCCGTCGCTGGACCAGCGGATCTGGCCGCTCCGCGCGTCGCCGTCGCGCCCGTAGTCGACCGGGCCGGCGCTGCGCCACTGTTCGAACGGCGCGGTCCCGTAGGGCTGCAGGGGAATCCGCAGATAGCGCGGATCGGCGCAGTGCGGAGCGTCGTTGCCGAAGCCGAATACCGCCAGGGTATCGGCGGTGAGCAGCGCCTCCGGAGCGCTGGCTTGAACATAATCGACCGCCAACGCCGCACCGGGATAGACCATCGCCCGGCTCATGCCGCCGACCTCGGCGCGCGCGCCGGGGGGCTGGTCGATCTGGTGGGCTTGATTCCCCCGGGTATGTTTCGCCCGGGTTTGATTCCCCCGCGAGTCGCGTCGATTCGGACCGTCATGCTCTTCTTGTTGCAGTCTGAGACTGGCATCATACCGCGCGGCATGGTGCCGCTGCCCGGTCTCACGGGCCGGCGACACAGCCTCGGCATGCTCTCACCGGCATGCCCTCACCAGACCGGCCGGCGTCAGCGGTCGGTGGGCACCCGGTCCCGTCGTGCGGCAGCCTCACGACCCGCTACGCCCGACGTTGCCCCCTTCACTCTGGATGGTCTGCCATGTCCGCATTGACTCCCGCCGAACTCGACTTGGCGGAATTGCTGGTCGAGAGCCTGAATCTCGACGGCGTCGCCGCCGCCGATATCGATCCCGATGCACCGCTGTTCGGCGCCGGCCTCGGTCTGGACTCGATCGATGCGCTGGAACTGTCGCTTGCGATCAGCAAGCGCTACGGGTTCCAGCTGCGTTCGGACAACGACGACAACCGCCGCATTTTCGGTTCGCTGCGCGCGCTCTCGGCGCATGTCGAACAGCACAAGACGGTGTGACCGCCGCGCTGCGGCTGTTGCTGCTGGCGGCGTATCTGCCGCTGGCGCATTTCGCGGGCACCCGCCATTCGCCGATGCTGGCCGCGCTGGCATTGGCCGACCTGGTCCTGCTGGCGCTGATCGAACCGCTGTTGCGTCGGCGCCTGTCCGCGTGGCTGGCGCTGGCCGCGACCGTGCTGGTGCTGATCGCGTTGGCGCGCTCGCGCTTCGCGCTGTTGCCGCTGCTGCTGGTGCCTCCGCTGTTCACGGCGATGATCGGCTGGTGGTTCGCGCGCAGTCTGCGTCCCGGCCGTCAGCCGCTGATCGGCAAGGTGGTGGCCGCGCTGTACGCGCAGCGCGGCATGCCGCTTTCGCTGCGGCATCACACCTACACCCGCAGGCTCACCCTGGCGTGGGCGGTGTTGCTGGCGCTGATGACGCTGCTGAACCTTGTTCTGGCGCTGATCGCGGTGCCGGATGGCGTGCTGGCGCAGCTCCGGATCGACGCGCCGCTCACGGTCAGCAACGCGCAGTGGTCGTTCATCGCCAATGTTGCCAACTACGGCGTGATGGGTGGCTTCATGCTCGCCGAATTCCAGCTCCGCAAGCGCGTGTTTCCGGTGCGGCCGTATCGCAACGCCTTCGACTTCGCACGCCAGATGGCCGCCCTCGGGCCGGCGTTCTGGCGCGACTTCTTCCGCTGATGGCTCCGGAGCGCATGGCATGATCGGGGCATCAATGATCCAGACCGCAATGATCCAGATCGCAATGATCCAGATCGCAATGATCGCCAAGGCATGATCGCATTCAGCATTCCCGCCGATCACCCCTGCCTGCCCGGCCATTTTCCGGGCCAGCCGATCGTGCCCGGCGTGGTCCTGCTCGACCGGGTGCTGGCGGCGATCGAAGCGCGGCATGGCGCGCTCGGCCCGCCGCGCATGCCGCAGGTGAAATTCATGCAGCCGCTGCTGCCGGAACAGACGGCGCAGATCGAACTGCAGCCGATCGAACCGCAGCCGGGCGATGCCGCCGCCGCGCCGCCGCGCTGGCGTTTCCGGGTGCTGCGCGACGGGGCACTCATCGCCAGCGGCGAGGTGCATGCGACATGAGCGACCCACGATGAGCACCGACTGGAAACAGCGTCCCGAAGGCGGCGGGCGCTTCGCGCTGTGGTTGATCCGCACTATCGGCCGCTACGGCGGTCGTGGCGTCGCGCGGTTGCTGCTGTTTCCGATCACGCTGTACTTCCTGATCCGCCGCGCGCCGGAACGCGCCGCGTCCCGTGCCTGGCTTGCGCACGCGCTGGGTCGCCGCGCGACGCTGCTGGATGCGGCGAAGCACGTGCATACCTTCGCTTCGACCATCCTCGACCGCGTCTTTCTGCTCGGAGAAAACACCCGCCGCTTCGACGTGGACGTGCGCGGCCTGGAGCATCTGCACCGCCATCTGGACCAGGGCCACGGCATGCTGCTGTTCGGTTCGCATCTGGGCAGTTTCGAAGTGCTGCGGGTGCTGTCGCGGCAGCGGCCGGAGTACACCATTCGCGTGGTGTTGGACAAAGCCCACAACCGGGCCCTGACCGAGCTGCTGGACGCGCTGAATCCCGAGATCGCGGCGACCGTGATCGACGCCGGTCAGGACGGTCCCGGACTGATGCTGGAGATCCAGCAGGCGGTGCAGAGCGGGGCGATGGTGGCACTGCTGGTCGACCGCGCGCATCCGGGCGGGCAAACGGTGATGGCGCCGTTCTTCGGCCGCGAGGCGCCGTTTCCCACCACGCCGTGGCAGATCGCCGCCGCGCTGAAAGCGCCGGTCACCCTGGGATTCGGCCTGTATCGCGGCGGTAAACGTTATGAACTGATCTTCGAACATTTCAGCGATGCCATCGACATACCGCGTGCGCAGCGCAAGACCGCAATCCCGGCGTTGATCCATCGTTACGCCGCGCGGCTCGAGGAAATGGCGCGTCATGCGCCATACAACTGGTTCAATTTCTACGATTTCTGGGGCACCGATGAGCCGCAAACCGATGCCGAACATGCCGCGCCGAATCCTTCCGTCTAGCCTCGCCGTGACGCTGATCCTCAGCGCCGTGCTGGCCCCGGCCCGCGCGCATGCGCAGACCGTCGACAGCGGCTGGATCCTGCAAGCGCTCGCGCGGCCGGCGCCGATGCGCACCGCTTTCGTCGAAGTGCGCGAGTCGCCGCTGCTGAAGCACGCCCTGCGCCTGTCCGGCGAATACCGCCGTCCGCGCGAAGACACCCTGGTACGCGAGGTGCGCACGCCCTATCGCGAAACCACCACACTGCGCGCCGGCGAGGCCACCATCGCCCGCGATGGCAAAGCGCCGCGCACATTCTCGCTGTCGCGCGTTCCCGAGCTTGCGGGTTTGCAGAGCAGCTTCGGCGCGCTGCTGGCTGGCGATCGCGCGCAGATCGAACGCGTCTACCGCGTTGTCGCGCAGGGCGATCGCACCCGCTGGACGCTGACGCTCGCGCCGAAGGACAAGGCGCTGGCCGCGCGTGTCAGCGACATCGTGCTCTACGGGCAGGGTGCGGAACTGCGCTGCATCGAAACCCGGCCGGTCAAGGGCGCGCTGCAGCGCACGCTGCTGGCCAGCGCAGCGTTGGCGGCGAAGGCAGATACGGATGCGAACGCGCTGCAGGTGCTGTGTCGGAATGGCGTGAAATGAACGCGATGCCCTTGCTTGCTTTTGCAGGAGCGACGGAAGTCGCGACCTGCCGACACGATGATGTCCCTGTCGCGGCTTCCGCTGCTCCTACAGGGGTTTCGGGTGGGTTGGGCGCATGACCGCCACCCGCCGCACCGCGCTCGCGCTTGTCTGGCTGATCGCGCTGATCGCCGCCGGGATGTCCATCGGTCAGCGCCTGCAGATCAGCGGCGATCTGCGGAAATTCATGCCCTCCGCCGAAACGCCAGCGCAGAAGCTGCTGCTGGACGAACTCGGCGAAGGCCCGGGCTCGCGGCTGCTGCTGATGTCGCTGTCCGGCGCCGATGCCGATGCGGATGCCGAAACGCTGGCCGCGCAGTCGAAGGCGATCGTGGAGACGCTCTCGGCGGACACACGCTTCAGCTTCGTCGCCAACGGCGGCGAAGATCCGTTCGACGCGATCCCCGAACGTCTGCGTCCGTACCGCTATCTGCTCTCGCCGACGCTGGATACGCAGCGTCTCGACGAAGCCTATCTGCGCGAAGCACTCGACGTCCGCGTGCAGGACCTGGGCTCGCCGGCGGCGGCGCTGATCGAACCGCTGTTGCCGTCCGACCCCACGCTCGAAACCCTGCGCATCGCCGAGGCGCTGCAGCCGGCCAACGCGCCGCAGCGCCTGCACGGCGTGTGGTTCGACAGGACCGGGCGCGAGGCCCTGCTGGCGATCGAGACGATAGCGGCAGGTTTCGATCCGACGGGTCAACAACTCGCAGTCGATGCAATCCACAAAGCCTTCGACGCAGCGCGCGGAGAAGCCAGGACGACCATGGTGCTGACCGGCCCCGGCGCGTTCTCGGTCGAAATCGGCGGACGCACGCAGCGCGAAGCGGCCTGGATCGGTACGGTCGACAGCTTCGGCTTGATTCTGCTGCTGCTCATCGCCTACCGCAGCTGGCGTACGCCGCTGTTCGGCGTGCTGCCGTTGGCCAGCGCCGGCCTCGCCGGTCTGGGCGCAGTGGCTTTGCTGTTCGATGGCGTGCATGGCATCACCATCGCCTTCGGTTTCACGCTGATTGGCGTGGTCCAGGATTACCCGATCCATCTTTTCAGTCATCAGCGCGCCGGCATTTCGCCGTGGGCGAACGCGCGTGCGATCTGGCCGACGCTCGCCACCGGCGTCGCATCCACGTGCATCGCCTATGTCACCTTTCTGTTTTCCGGCGTGGATGGTCTGCAGCAGCTCGCGGTGTTCACCATCGCGGGTCTGGGCGTGGCCGCATTGACTACGCGTTTCATGCTGCCGGGCCTGATCGATCCCGCGCCGCGCGATCCCGCCGCATCGCCGCGGCTCGCGACCTTGTGGAAGACGATCGCGCGCGTGCCGCGTCCGCGCGCCTGGCAGCTCGCTTCGTTGGCCGCGCTCGCCGTGGCCGTGGTTGCGTTCGCGCCCGGCGCGTTCTGGCAGAACGATCTTTCGAAACTCACGCCGGTGCCGGCGGACGCGCTGGCGCGCGACGCGCATCTGCGCGAGGAACTCGGCGCACCGGATGTGCGCTACTTGCTGGCGGTGCGCGGCGCGAACGCAGAAGAAGCGCTGCAACGGGTAGAAGCCCTGCATCCGAAGCTCGATGGCTTGATCGCGCGCAAAGCCATCGCCGGTTACGACAGCGCGGCGCGGGTGTTGCCGAGTGCCGCCACCCAGCGTACGCGCCAGGCTGCGCTGCCGACGCCCGACGCATTGCGCACCGCGCTCGACGCGGCCGTCGCGGCGACCCCGTTCCGCAGCGATGCGTTCGAGGATTTCCTCGTCGATGTCGAACGCGCGCGCACCGCGCCGCCGCTGATCCTGCGGGATCTCGCCGGCACGCCGCTAGCCACGCGCATCGGCGGCTTGCTGCTGGAAAACGAAGGCCACGCCACGGCCCTGGTGTCGATGACCGGTCTGGCCGATCCGGCTGCGGTCGCACGTGCGGTGAACGCGCCGGGCGTCGAGCTGCTCGATCTGAAAACCGCGTCAGAATCGCTGGTGGTCGCGTATCGGGAACGCGTGCTGCTGGCGCTCGCGATCGCCGCGCTGCTGCTCGCCGCGACGGTGTGGCTGGCGCTGCGCACGCCGCGTCGCGCGCTGCGCGTGCTGCTGCCGATGGCGTTGACCACGATGCTGATCCTCGCGGTGCTGCGCGCCTGCGGCGTCGAGCTGACCCTGTTCCATCTGGTCGCGCTGATCCTCGCCGCCGGTCTCGGCCTCGATTACGCATTGTTCTTCGAGCATGCCGGCGACGGCTACGAAGACCAACTGCGCACCCTGCACGCATTGATCGTCTGCAGCCTGATGACCCTGCTGGTGTTCTTCCTGCTGGCGCTGTCGTCCATTCCGGTGCTGCGCGCGATCGGAGTGACGGTGACGCTGGGCGTCGTCGGCAATTTCGTGTTGGCGCTGCTGATCGCGAGACATCCCGTCAGTGCCCATGTGGGAGCGGCGGAAGCCGCGAGGAGCCACGGATGATATTGCCGCACTCCATCGCGGCTTCCGCCGCTTCCACACGAGATATATCGTGATCATGCGTCGCGATATCGAAGCGATCATCCCGCACAAGGGCGGCATGTGCCTGTGGGAGGAGGTGATCGAATGGAATGCGCAGCGCATCCGTCTGCGCACCTTCAGTCATCGCGATGCGGCGAATCCGCTGCGTAGCGAGGACAGGCTGCGCGCGGTGCATCTCTGCGAATACGGTGCGCAGGCGATGGCGGTGCATGGCGGCCTGCGCGGCGCGGCGGACGGCGGTGCGCCGAAGGTGGGTTTTCTGGTCGCATTGCGCAACGTCGTGCTGCACGTCGCCCGTATCGATGATCTGACCGATGCGCTGGAATGCGAGGCGGAGCTGCTCGCCGAAAGCGCGGCCAGTCAGCAGTATGCGTTCCGTGTTCTGCATGCGGGCGCCGTCGTCGCCGAAGGGCGCGCGGCGGTGATGTTGCAATCATGATTTTCTGTAGGAGCGGCTTCAGCCGCGATGACCGGCGAAAGCATTTGCCGTGGTTCATCGCGGCTTCCGCCGCTCCCACAGGTATTTGAAGAAGCGGAGGAGAGAAAGAATGTCGAACAACCCACAGCGCCGCGCCCTCGTCACCGGCGGCAGCGGCGATCTCGGCGGCGCGATCTGCCGGCGGCTCGCGGCCGACGGCGCGCATGTCATCGTGCACGCCAACGGCAATCCCGCCCGCGCCGAAGCGGTCCGCGACGAGATCCTCGCCAGCGGCGGCTCCGCGCAGGCCGTGGTCTTCGACGTCGCCGATGGCGATGCGACGCGCGCGGCGCTGACCGCGCTGCTCGAAGACGGCCCGATCCAGATCGTGGTCAACAATGCCGGCATCCACGACGATGCGCCGATGGCCGGCATGCGCGAGGAACAGTGGAAACGGGTGATCGACGTGTCGCTGCACGGTTTCTTCCACGTCACCCAGCCGCTGCTGCTGCCGATGGCGCGCACGCGCTGGGGGCGGATCGTCAGCATCTCGTCGGTCGCGGGCGTCATCGGCAATCGCGGTCAGACCAACTACGCGGCGGCGAAAGCCGCGCTGCACGGCGCGACCAAATCGCTGGCGCGCGAAATGGCCAGCCGCGGCATCGCCGCGAACGTGGTCGCGCCCGGCGTGATCGCCGGCAGCATGGCGCAGGATGCGTTTCCGCCCGAGCAGATCAAGCAGATGGTACCGGCCGGGCGCGCCGGTACAGCGGCGGAAGTCGCTGCGCTGGTCGGTTTTCTGTGCAGCGACGCCGCCGGTTACATCAACGGCCAGGTGATCGGTGTCGACGGCGGCATGAGCTGAGGCAACGCTGCAAGGGGCAGGGTTAACTTGATCCTTACGCGGCGGCGGCGTACCAGATCGCGGCGAGCGAACGTTCCGGGGTCGTATCCTGCAGCAGCGCGTCCAGCCCGCAGTCGTCGATGTCGGCGTGCGCGCTGCGCGCATGCTGCAGGGTTTCCGCCGCCAGCCACGTCATCCGCGCGACGTTGTCGCGGATGCGCTGTTCGAATGCCGGGTTGTCGAGCATGTCGTGCAGCGCGCGGTTCATGTCGTGGAACCAGTCGATATTGAACTGGTCGAGCAGCCGACCATCCAGCGATGCGGGTTCCGGCAGATTCGCCGCGCGATTTCGCTCGCCCCACGTGCGCAGCAGCGCCTGCATCGCCAGATTCAGCTCGCGTCCGCGCTCGAACTGCGGGCGCAGCCGCCCGAGCAGCGAAACATCGGTGAGCTTTTCGCCGCAGAACAGCGGCGCCAGCAGCGACCAATAGTAGGTGTAGTCCCAGATCACCTTGACCGGCATCACCTGCGCGTCGCCGAACAGCGGGTATTGATCCTGGTACAGGGTCAGCGTGTTATCGAAGAATCCGAAGTACAGCTGCTGGTAGATGTCGGCGTAGGCGGCGAAGGATTTTCCGGCGCGGTCCTTGTGGATGAGATCGCAGATCAGCGTGTTGGCGATCGCGATGAAATCGCTGCCCGGCGAATAGAACGGGTCGAGAAACACGCCGGCTTCGCCGGTCATCGCCCAGCGGTCGCCGCTGAACACCTGTTTGCAGCCGTGCGAAAAATGCCGCAGGAACAGGAAATCCTGCAGTGTATGCTCGGGCTGGTCGAGCACGTCCGCCATGCGCGGCTGGTGTTCGCGCAGCCACGCCATCGCCTTCGCGTGGGTGTTCATCGTCTCCAGCGGATGCATCTTCGCGTCGCAGACGATGCCCAGCGAATGCGCGCCGGACGACAGCGGAATCAGCCAGAACCAGTAGCCGGGGCCGCACATGTGATTGGTCGAGCGCCAGCGATCCGGCGGCGTGCAGCGCGCCAGCCAGTCGGCGTCGTCCGACCAGGCCTTCGGATCGATCAGGCCGTCGACGCGCCACCACACCGCATTGGCGTCATGGTCGGTGGGCTGCGCCAGGTCGAGCTTGCGCTTGAGCAGGCCGGCGCGGCCGCTGGCGTCCACCATCCAGCGCGCGGCGACGGTGCGGGTATGGCCTTCGTGCTCGAAGGTGATCGTGTGCGCGCCGTCGTCGCTTCCCATCGCGATGCCGCGCACGGTCGCGCCGTCGTGGAAGTGCACGCCGAGCCGGCGCGCCTCGTCGCCGAGGAAATTCTCGAACCGGCCGCGATCGATCTGCCACGATGGCGTCGGCAGGATCCGGCTGACGCCCAGTTCGGTGCAGCGGTCGATGTCGCGACGGCCGTCGCTGAAGAAGAAGCGGAACCCGAACTTGCGGATGTGCTCGCTGTCGAGATGATCGCGCAGGCCCAGCACGTTGGCGAGATAGTGCGCGCCGATCTCGACCGTGGATTCGCCGACCTTGAACGCGCCTTCGGCCACCGGATGCGCGCGGCGTTCGAGTACCGCGATCTTGATGTCCGGATCGCGGCGCTTGAGCTGGATCGCCAGCGTCAGCCCGGCGAGACCGCCGCCGAGCACAACGACATCGTGCGACAGCGAAGAGGGCGTGACGGCTGTTTGCGTGATCATGGTTGCGCTCGGGTGGAGAACTCGCCGTCCGGGTCGTGGATCACCGCTGGCGTGTTGCGGGTCCGGCGGTATTCGCGGATCACGTGGCCGTAGGTCCAGACTTGTACCACGACGTGCGAGGTGATGCGGTAGAGGTCGCGCAGCGGCCGGAAATGACTCTTGCGGAATGTCTGCGGCACTGCGGCGCAGGCATAGCGCGACTCGATCGGTACCGACACCACGCCTACGCCAAGCCGGCGCGCAGCGCTGATCAGCAGCTGCGCTTCGTAGACGAAGTCCTCGCCTGGCACGTTCTGCAGCGCGGCGACTGCGGCCGGATAGACGCGATGGCCGCTCTGGCTGTCGGCGATGCGGAAGCCGCACCCCCAGGCGATGCCCCAGTCGCCGAAGTCGTTGGCGAGGCGGCGATAGGTCGGCTGCTGCGAACGCTTGCGCAGCCGCGCGCCGATCACGATGCGGCCGGGGTGGCGGTTCGCGGCGTCGAGCAGGCGCGGGATGTCTTCGGCGCGATGCTGGCCGTCGCCGTCCATCGTCAGCACCGCAGCGGCGCCCTGGTGGATCGCTTCGCGGAAACCGTCGCGCAGACTCGCGCCCTTGCCCATGCGCTGCGCGTGGCGCAGCAGCGTGACCGGCAGATCGGCGATCCTGTCCGCAGTGCCGTCGTCGGAGCCGTCGTCGATCACGATCACGCGGTCGCATTCGCCCAGCGCGCCTTCCACCACTTCGCGGATCCGCAGCGCTTCGTTCAGCGCGGGGATGACCACGGCGACATTGCTGCGATCGAGCCTGCTGCAGTCGAGCCTGTTGCGATCAGTCATAGGCGATCTCCACCGACATCACCCGGCCCGGCCCGGCCAGCAGCGCGGCGCGCGGCGCGCGCGCCGCCAGGGCATCGAACAGCGGCAGCATCGGCACCATCGGATTACTGCCCGCATGGCGGCCGAGCGCGCCCGGTGCGTCCGCACTGCCGGCGACCAGCCCGACCGTGATGCGCGGACCGTTGCCGCTGCGCGACAGCACCAGCGCACCGCCGAGCAGGCCGCTGCAGTCGTGCACCGAACGCAGCGGGCCTGTGGCGCCGGTGTCGTAGCCGACCAGCAGCACCGCGTCGGCGCCTGCATCCAGCTGCATCAGCGCTTCGAGCAGGCCTTCGGCGAAGCTGGCGTCGTAGGCGCTGATCGCGGTGGCGGCCTGCATGCAGTGCGCGCCGATGGTCCAGTAGCCGGCGGCGGCGTTGTGCACCGAGTTGTGGAATTTCGTCGGCGAGATCGCGCGCGGATCTTCGTTGAGCGTGGCGCACATGTAGTCGGTGATCGACAGGTCGCCGTGCGTGGACGTGAATACCGACGGCAGCGTCGCGGGATCGCGACCTGCGGCCGCGCACGCCGCGAGCGCGACATCCAGCGCGACCGCGACCGATTCCGGCGCGCGCCGTCGTTCGTTGGGCGGCAGCAGCTGCGGCGAGGGCTTGGTCGCGGCGCCTTCGGGCAAGGTGCCGGTGGCGGCGAAATCGCAGGCGTGCGGCCACGACGGAAGACCGTTGTTCCAGTAACCGACGCTTTCGATGGTGGCGGTCAGCGCGGTCATGCGCCTGCGCGCCCGAAGACCAGCGAGGCGTTGTTGCCGCCGAAGCCGAACGAATTGTTCATCGCGTACCGGATCTCGCGTTGGGCGGCCACGAAGCGGATCTGCGGGCCGCAGGCGGGGTCGTGCTGCGGTTCGCCGGAGGCGGCACTGTCGAGCATGCCCGGCAGAAAGCCGCTTTCCAGCGCGATCAGCGCGAACACCGATTCGACGATGCCGGCGGCGCCGAGCGTATGCCCGACCCAGCCTTTGGTGGAGCTGGCGTGCAGCGCATCGCTGGTATCGCCAACCGTTGCGCCAAACAGGCCGCGCACCGCGAGCGCTTCGACCGTATCGTTCGCCGGCGTGGCGGTGCCGTGCAGATTCAGATAGCCGACATCGTCCGGCGCGATGCCGGCGCGGGCGATCGCATCGGCCATCGCCAGCCGCGCGCCGAGCCCTTCCGGATGCGGCGTGGACATGTGGTGCGCATCGCTGCTTTCGCCGTAACCGCAGAGGCGCAGACCATGGTCTTGGCCGCCGTCGATGCGGCTGTCATCGATACGGCTGTCGTCGATACGCTCCAGCAGCGCGTAGCCGCCGGCTTCGCCCAGCGACAGACCGTCGCGGCGCGCATCGAACGGGATGCAGGGATTCGGCGACACCAGACCCAGCGCGTTGAAGCCGAACAGCACGCTGCCGCAGAGCGTATCGACGCCGCCGACCAGCGCCGCATCGACGACCCCGGCGTGGATCAGGCGCGCGGCCTGCGCGAACACTTTCGCGCTGGAAGAACAGGCGGTGGCGACGGTGACGCAGGGCCCGCGCAGCCCGGTGGTCAGCTGCAGGAAATGGCCGAGCGAATGCGGCGTGTGCAGCAGCGGCGCGCGGAGGTCGGCCGGGAAGGCATCGCCTTCGAGTCGCGTGTACGCCTCTTCGCTGGCGCCGATGCTGGAGGTCGATGTGCCGATGATGATCGCGACGCGCTCCGCGCCGTAGCGCTCGCGCAGCGCGTCGATGCCATCGAGCATCCCGTCCTGCTGCAGCGCCAGCCAGGCGAGACGGTTGTTGCGGCAGTCGAACGGTGCCAGTGCCGGCGGCAGCGAAACCGCTTCGACGCCATCGACGCGACCGATCCAGGTATCGAGGCGCGCATCGGCCGTGGTGCCGGCGCCGAAATCGTTGCGGCGCAGACCGCTGCGACCGGCGCGCAGCGCATCGGCCTGCGCTTCGCGGCCGTGGCCCAGCGCGGTGGTGGCGGTGTAGGCGCGGATCGCGACCGGCGTCATGCGGGTCGGCATGGTTCGAGACGGAATGATTCGAGCCGGCTCCATTCGGGAAAGGGACATCGTTGCGGAGGACACCGCGTCGCTCTGGATCGGAACAGGCCGGGATTATAGCGATCCGCCCGGAATCACGGCGAGGCGCGCTATTCTGGGCATCTGCGCAACCGTCCGCACGCGCGTCCTCGACCGGTACCGGCATCCCGTTCCGAAGGCCGGTGCGGACGAAGGCGCTGCCAGTCGTTCATCTTGCACGACGGTCGCGCGCAGTCGTTGCGTTGCCTGCCATGTCCGTCCATCCCCAGCGAGGTCTCCGGCCTTGAGCCGTCTCCATCACCGCCGACGCCTGTGGCTCGATCGCGACATCCTGCATACCGGCGTCGTCGCCGGTGCGGTCTGCGTGCTCAGCGCCGGGTTGGTGTATCTCGGCTATTTCGCCCATGTCGTCCGTACCGCGCGCCGCGCACCATGCCTGCCCGAGCGCGGCGAGTGCCTGCTCGTCTTCGGCAAACACGCGCCGGATGGCCGCCTCGACGCCGATTTTTCCGCCCGCGTGGCGCGCACCGCCGTGCTGATGCGCGCACGCGCACCGCACAGGGTCGTGCTGCTCGGCGGCGGCGCGCCCGGGCATCCAAGCGAGGCGGAAGTCGCCCGCACCGCGCTGTTCGCCGACGGCATCGCCGCCGATGCGCCGCTGCAGCTGGAACAGGCGTCGCGCGACACCCTGCAGAATCTGCGCAACGCCCGCACCCTGCTCAGCGATGCCGCGCACGACGGCCGCGTCACCCTGGTCAGCAGCCGCTATCACCTCGCCCGCTGCGCACTGTTCGCGGGCCAGCTCGGCTTCGACTGGGAGCTGTGCGCCGCCGAAACCGAACTGCGCTGGAGCCCGACCCTGGTCTACAGACTCGCCGGCGAAGCCGCCTATGTCTGCTGGATCGACCTCGGCACCCGCTGGGCGCGACTGATCGGCCATCGCCGGATGCTGGCGCGGGTGACGTGAGGCGACGATGACGCAAAGACGGTCATGCAAAGAAGATCGCGCAAGGACAATTGCGCCGACGCTCCCGCACTAGAATGCGGGCATCGCCAGCAGCGAACGGGGTCGCCATGAACAGCGCAGGCTTATTGACCGCGATCTGCATCGCAGGGCTGGCGGCCGCTGGTTCCGCGCAGGCCCAGCGCGTGTCCGCCGCAGCGCAGCAGCAGGCGCAGCGGGATGGCGAGGCCCGTGTGTTCGTGATGTTGCGCGATCGAACGGTGGCCACAAGGTCCGGTACCAACGGTGTCGCGATGAAACGCGAATCCGCACCGAAGCTGCACCCGCGCGTGCGCGCCGATGTCGATGCGGTGCTGTCGGCGCTGCCCGCGCAGACGCGGGGGCGGGTGGTGCGTCGTTTCGAGCGTGTGCCTGCGTTCGTACTGCAGGCGGACGCGGTAACGCTGGCTGCATTGAACCGCGACCGCCGCGTGATGCGTGTCGATCTGGATGTCGGCGGCTCGGGCCATGCCGTCGCGCCGGACGAATCGTCGGTCTTGAACCAGGTCCACCAGCTCGCGGCGCTCGGGGTCGGCGGTGCGGGCATGAAAGTCGGCATCGTCGATTCCGGCATCGATACCGATCACATCGATCTGCGCGCGCGGATCGTCGGCCAGCAGTGTTTCTGCAGCGGCTGTTGCCCGAACGGTAGCAGCAGCCAGTCGGGCGCGGGCTCGGCCGAAGACGATCACGGCCACGGCACCAATGTCGCCGGCATCATCGGCGGCGACGGCACGGTCGCGCCGCATGGCGCGCTGCCAGCGGTGAGTCTGGTCGCGGTGAAAGTGATCGACCGCAACAACCGCTTCAATTCCACCTCCGACGTGGTCGCGGCGCTGGACTGGCTGGCCAGCCAGCATCCGGATATCGATGCGGTCAATCTCAGCCTCGGCACCGATGCGCTGTTCGCCGGCGACTGCGACAACGCGGCCGCGTGGACGCAGGCGCTTGCGGTGGCGGTGGCGAATCTCAACGCACTCGGCGCGGTGGTCACCGCATCGTCGGGCAATCAGGCCAACCTCACCAGCATGAGCGCGCCGGCCTGCATCCGCAGCGCGGTGTCGACCGCCGCGACCTGGGATGCGACCGGCGGCGCGATCTCCTTCCTGACCTGCAGCGAAGCCGCCACCGCACCGCGGCAGCCCACCTGTTTCTCGAACCGCGGCGCCGGCACCGATCTGTTCGCCGCCGGCGCCTTCGTCCGCGCCACCGGCTTCAACGGCGCGACCTCGACCTTCGGCGGCACATCGCAGGCGGCGCCGATGGCCGCAGCGTGCGCGGTCGCGCTGAAGCAGGCGGCGCCGACAAGCACGGTGGCGCAGCGCATGGAGGCGATGACGCTGTCGTCGACGCGCATCCAGGACACCGCATCGGGCCGCAGCTATCCGTTTCTCGATTGTCGCGACGCGTTGAAGCTGCTGAATCCCGCGATGTTCGATCCGATCCCGGTCGATGGCGCAACACCTCTGATCCGGCCACGCAGTTAGCACCACACGGAAAATCAACGATGCTCCTCAATCCGCACCGCACACGTTTCATCCATGTCTCCCTGTTCTTTGCGCTGGCTGCGCCGGCAGCACTCCAGGCGCAGACCGTGGATGCCGTTTTCGACCACGGCGATTGGCAGCTGGTCTGCGACAACACCCGCACTTGCCGTGCCGCCGGCTATCAGAGCGACAATGCCGATCTGCCGGTCAGCGTGCTGCTCACCCGCAAGGCCGGTGCAGGTAAGCCGGTCACGGGCAGCGTGATGTTGGGCGACGGCTGGGAGGACAGCGTGCTCGGCGCCCTGCCGGCGCAGTTCCGCATCGCGCTGTGGATCGACGGCAAAGCCTACGGCGATCGCATGGTCGCCAAGGACAGGCTCGAAGCCGACCTCACCGCTGCGCAGCTCGCCGCATTGCTGAAGGCATTGGCGCGCGACAGCCGCATCGAATTCCGCGCAGGCAAAACGGTATGGGCACTGTCCGATCGCGGCGCCGCCGCAGTGCTGCTGAAGATGGATGAAGTCCAGGGCCGCATCGGCACCGCCGGTGCCGTGCTGCGCAAAGGCAAACAGACCGAAGCGAAGGTCTTGCCGCCGCTGCCCGCGCCGGTGGTGAAAGCCGCCGCATTGGCGCCGGCCAAACCAGGCGATGCGCAGTTCATCGCAAAGAACGGCGACGCCGTGCGCAAGGCATTGCGCAGCGCCACCGCCGAGGATGAATGCGAGGATCTGCACAAGACCGGCGAGGAGCAGGAGGCGCTGGAGGCCGTCAGGTTGACGAAGAACAAACTGCTCGTCTCCACCCGCTGCTGGCTGGCCGCCTACAACGCCGGCAGCGGCTACTGGATCATCAACGACACCCCGCCCTATCGCCCCGAACTGGTCACCGCCGACGCTACCGACTTCGATAACGGCACGCTGATGTCCACCCAGAAAGCGCGCGGCCTCGGCGACTGCTGGGGCAGCGAACAATGGACCTGGAACGGCACCGGTTTCGTGCAGACCGCGTCTTCCTCCACCGGCATGTGCAAAGGCTTCGCCGGCGGCGCGTGGGAACTACCGACGCTGGTGACCGAGATCCAGTAGGGTGTATATGGACTCCTCCCGATTGCCAACCGCTTTTTTCGATCAGGGTTGAGATTGCGAACGTATATCCGGCCTGTTGGTGAAGCTTCGGCTTCTGGCCATGATGGAGCAGTCGCACGC
>JBIITV010000128.1:0-12713 GCA_044340325.1 Lysobacteraceae bacterium | reverse complement strand
TGAGCCCAAGATAGATCGCCCTGCTGCGACGCCTGCTGCTGCGACGCCTGCTGCTGCGACGCCTGCTGCTGCAACCCCTGCTGCTGCACCAACACCCGCTGCTGCACCAACCCCTGCCGCTGCGCCAACACCCGCTGCTGCACCAACCCCTGCCGCTGCGCCGACGCCTGTCGCTGCACCGACGCCTGTCGCTGCGCCGACGCCTGTCGCCGCACCAACCCCTGCTGCTGCACCAACACCCGCTGCTGCACCAACACCCGCTGCTGCGCCGACGCCTGTCGCTGCGCCGACGCCTGCCCCTGCCCCTGCGCCGACGCCTGCCCCTGCCCCTGCACCGACGCCTGTCGCTGCACCAACTCCTGCTGCTGCACCAACACCTGCTGCTGCACCAACACCTGCCGCTGCACCAACGCCTGCCGCTGCACCAACGCCCGCTGCTGTACCAACACCTGTCGCTGCGCCGACGCCTGTCGCTGCACCAACGCCCGCTGCTGCACCGACGCCGGGCAGCACGCCGTTGCTCAGCGATGCGAGGAATCCCAACAACACCCTGTTCAATACGACACTGCAGGGTGTGAATGCGCTCGACCCGTCGAAGGTTCCATTGACCAGAACCGAGGCAGTCTCGGTGGCGGGCGCACTGACGGCCAACATCACCAATACGCCCGGATTTGATCGCACGAATCCGAGTCCGGCGAATATTTCGATCGCCGCCAACCAGAGCGGCGAGCGTGTCTTCGCGATCAACAACCAGAATCCCGGCGCGGCGAACGCGGTCTATACCAGCGTGGATGTCAACCAGGCGCGCAATCAGGAACTGGGCGTCAGCACCGCACAATCGCAACCGCCACCGGAAAGGCACGTACAGCCGACGGTGCCGCAGCCGCAAGTGGACAATCCATCCCGCGGCCTGAACTGAGGCGTCGCGCCTGCGCTGCAATGCGCAGGCGGCCGCTTACTTCGGCTCGAACACCGCGATCGATTCGACATGGGCTGTGTGCGGGAACATGTCCATCGCGCCCGCCGCCTTCAGCTTCCAGCCGCGTTCGTTGACCAGATAGCCGGCATCGCGCGCCAGCGAGGCCGGATGGCAACTGACGTAGACGATGCGTTTCAAGCCTTTGAGCGGCAGTTGCTTGAGTACAGCGTCCGCGCCCGAACGCGGCGGATCGAGCAGGAGCTTGTCGAAACCCGCGCGCATCCACGGCAGCCCCGACAGATCCTGCGCCAGATCGGCGGCGTGGAACTCCACGTTCGCCAGCGCATTGCGGGTGGCGTTCTCGCGCGCCCGTGCCACCAGACCAGCCTCGCCTTCCACGCCCACGACTTCGCGCGCGATGCGCGCCAGCGGCAGGGTGAAATTGCCCAAACCGCAGAACAGATCCAACACGCGGTCGCCGGGCTGTACATCGAGCAGCTCCAGCGTCTTCGCGATCATGTGCTGATTGAGCCCCGCATTGACCTGGATGAAATCCAGCGGCCGGAATTCGAGTTCGATATTCCACTGCGGCAGCGCGAACGACAGCGGTACAGGCACTTGCGCAGACTCGTCCGGCCACAGCGCATGCACCGAATCGATACCGCCCGGCTGCAGGAAGATCGCAAAACCGTGCGTCTGCGCGAATGCGACCAGCGCATCGCGATCGCGATCGCTGAGCGGCTGCAGATGGCGGAACACCAGCGCGACCGTCGCGTCGCCGGCGATGAATTCGATCTGCGGAATATCGCGGCGGCCATCCATCGCATCGACCAGGGCCGAAATGGCGCCGAGTTTTTCGCCGATCTGCGGAATCACCGTGTAGCAGACCGACAGATCAGCGACGAAGCGTGGGTCGGCTTCACGGAAGCCCACGAGGGTCTTGTCCTTCTTTTCGACCCGGCGCACCGACAGCCGGCCCTTGCGGCGATAGCCCCAGGCAGCGTCGGTCAGCGGCGGCAGCAGCAGGCCCGGCTGGACATGGCCGATGCGCTGCAGATTGTCGATCAGCACCTGCTGCTTCGACAGGATCTGCTTGTCTTCGGCAAGATGCTGCAGCACGCAGCCGCCACAGGTGCCGAAATGCGGGCAGCGCGGCTGCACGCGGTCCGCAGATGCGGACAGGACTTCGACCGTGGTCGCTTCATCGAAATGCCGCGACTTCGCGGTCTGCTTCGCCACCACCCGTTCGCCGGGCAGCGCGCCGGATACGAACACGGTCTTGCCGGCATGCGCGTCGCCATCGGGCCGGCGCGCGACGCCGCGACCGTCATGGCCGAGGGAAACGATATCGAGTGCGAACGGGGTCTGATCGATGCGGGCCACAGGATTCTTGGGAAGAAAGATCGGCCCGCGATTGTCTCATGTCGACCGAACACCGCTTCCAGAAAACGACGACGCCCGCAGAAGCGGGCGTCTTGATCGCGACATCCATCGTGACATCGGAGATCCCTCCCCCGCCTTCGCGGGGGCTGAAGGTCATCCGCTCGGGATGACCTTGCCTGTGGGCGGGGTTACTTCTGTTTCCAGGCTCCGCCGCGCTGATACCACCATCCACCCTTGGCGCTGTCGACCCACTGCTTGGCGAAGACGCTGCGGATCTGGCCTTCCCATTCGGGGTGATTGTTGGCGACCGCAATCTCGCGGTAGACGGCCTTGCGGTCGCGATTCTCGTCGGCGACGGCGGTATTGACCGGCACGCGATCTTTCAGTGCCAGCGCGGCGGCATCGCGCACCACCACCAGGCCGTCCTCGGTGAAGCCGAGCGCACCGGAATCGAAATGCGCGCGCAATTCACTGTCGAAGCGCTGTTCCATGCGCGACTGGATCGCGGTGATCGCCGGGGTCTGGATGTTGAAATCCGGCTGGCTCTGGGCATAGGCCGGCGCGATCCCGATCAGCATCAGCGGATCGAAGCCGCGACGCGGCGCTTCCAGGGCCATGCCGCCACCGCCGCCTTCGGGCTTGGGCGCTTGGGCGGCATCGTTGATGACCTTCTCGACGAAGACCTTGGCCGCCTCTTTGGCCTCGGCCGCCGGAAAATACACGTTGATGGTGACGCAGGCGGTGAGTGCGACCGCAGCGACCATGGAAACCCCCAACAAACGACGCATGCTCGTATCTCCCGAAATGATTTCGAATACTACTCGACCACAGGCTTGAGGTCGCCGCTGCCGACCGCTTCCAGGCGTTCGACCAGCGTCGGCCAGTCCACCTGCCGGTTGAAGCCCACCACATTCAAGCGCGGAATCCCCGCGCCCTGGACGACAGTAAATCCGCCGGTGTCTGAACCGGAGCCCGCCGCCTCTTTACCGATGCTTTCCAGACCGCCCATCGTGCAGACTTGGTTCTGCAGCCGACAGGAAATGCCAAGCCGCCGGTAGCCGAAATCGTCGAACAGTCCGATCAGCTGACCCTGCAGACTGGTCACGAACGAGGCGTCGCCAACGCTGGAGATATTCTGCACAGCACGCTGGCTGATCCGCTGCTTCACGCCGCGCCGGCGCTGGGTGTACAGCTCGGCATCGAAGGCGGTCGCGGTCCAGTCGACCAGACGCAGGTCGCGGATGCTGCCGTCGAGACGACCGCTGATGCTGCCGAAATCGAAGACTTCGGTGACCGACAGCAGATCCAGATCGTCCAATGCGAGATCGGCCGACAGCGTCGGCGCCACGCCGAACGGGCGCTCCATCGCCAGCGACGAGACCTTGACGGTGCCGTCGAATACGCGCATCTCCAGGCCGCCTTCGAACACCAGCTTGTCGTCGAGATAGCGCGCATCCGGAATGCTGCCGCTGAGCGTGCCGCGAAACGCTGGCCAGTCCATGCTTTGCGCGAGTTTGCCGATATCGAACGCATCCAGAGTCAGACCGAAATTCGCCTGAAGCCCTTTCCCGCCCTGCGGCGGACGGAGTTGGAAGCGATCGAAACGGAGCTTGCCGCCGATCGCCTCCACCGATGCCGGTGCGCGCAGCGCGATCGCGCCATCGGCACTGTGCAGCAACAGCTCCGCTGCGCCGAAATCCAGACCGTACAGCTCACCGCTGCGCCAACGCAGCATGCTGTCGAGCGGCGCATCCGAGGAAAAGCGCAGATCGCCGTCGAGCCCATCGAAGCGGAACATGCCGCCGGGCTCGCGCACATCGACCCGATCGAAATGCGCATCGAAGCCGCGCATCCCGGTCGCATCCAGATGCAGGCGGCTGCGGATCCGCCCTTTCAGACTCAGGTCGCCGAGGCCGAAACCGCCGAGCCAGCCGGACAGATAGCGGTTCGTCAGCGGCGACAGATCGTCGCTGTCGATCTCGATATCGAGCGCACGCAGCGTGCCGTCGGGCGCGAGCGCAGCGCTGCCCCGGGTCGCGAGCGTGCCGCCGTCGCCCCAGCGCAACGTCGGCAGCCGCCAGCCGCCAGCATCGCCGATCGCCTCGATCTGCAGCGCGACCGGCGTCGGCGGCAATGCGACATACGCGCTGCCGAACAGCAGTTCGCCGCCGCGCAGCTCTCCGCGCAGGTCGACGCGCTGTCCGTCGGAACGATTGCTGTAGTCCAGCGCGAGACTCGCACCAAGGCCTTCGGCGGCGATGCTGCCATCGGGCGTTTCCAGCGCCGCGCCTGCGAGCGTCAGCGGCCCGGAGACGCGCAGCGGTTTGTTGGTCGGCGCGCTGACCACGAGCCGTCCGCCGAGCTGCCCGGTTTTCCACCGGCCATCCGCCCAGGCGCGGCTGAGCAGCGCCTGCGACCAGATCACGGGCACGTCGACAAGATCGATGCGGGTGTCGTCGGGCACGGCGGCCTGACGATGCACTTCCAGTCGCGACGCGCCTTGGCGCAAAACGACATCGGTGAACGCGGTGCCCAGTTCGATCCCGAGCCGCATCGGCTGCGCACCGCCGCTGCGCAACTCGCCTTCGCAGCGCCAGCCGCCATCGCCGTCGCGCTGCAGCGGGCACTGCCAGCTCAGGTCGCGGAAGGCATAGCCGAGATCCGGGGCATCGAGCTTGCCGACGCGCAGTCGCAACGTGCCCTGCTCTGCGGTGTTGGGCCAGTCGAGGCGAACGTGGACCTGCTCGAGCGTGGCGATGCCGGTGCGGATGCGCGCGATCTCGGCGGTCGCTGTACGCGCCTGCGCTGCCGGTGCCCACAGCACGGCGGACAGCAGGATCAGCGACAGGATGCGTAAGATCGACATGACGCCCAGCTTAAATGACTTGCGATGAACGCATCCGCTTCGCTCCTGCCCCGCATCCTGCTGCTGGAAGACGATCCGGTCAGCGCCGCGTTTCTGACCGCGGCTATCGAGGGCGTGCCGGCGGTGGTCGATGTGGCCGCTACTCTGGCCGAAGCGCGGAACTCGGCCAATACGCACACGCATGCTGTGTGGCTGTTCGATGCCAACCTGCCCGACGGCCTCGGCGCAGATCTGCTCGCCGAACTGCGCGCCGGTGGTCTGCCGACACCCGCGCTGGCGCATACGGCCGACGCGCGGCGCGAGTCGCTCGATGCGCTGATCGATGCCGGTTTCGAGGAAGTTCTGCTGAAACCGCTGTCGGTCGCGCAATTGCAGGGCGCAGTGCGGCGGTTCTGCGGCGATGCTGTCATCGATGCGAACGCCGAGCAGCAGCACCGCACATCCCTGCACTGCGACAAACAGCCGATATGGGACGACGATGCGGCGCTGCGCGCGCTCAACGGCAACCGCGCGCATGTGGACACCATGCGCGCTCTGTTCGCACAGGAACTTCCGCCGGTGCGGACGCGCGTATCGACGGCGCTCGCGAATCGCGATGTCGCCGCGCTGCGCGGCGAACTGCACAAACTGCAGGCCAGCTGCGGCTTCGTCGGTGCGGCACGTCTGGGGGCGGCGACGCGCGATCTGCAGGATTCGCCGGATGTCTCACAGGTCGTCGCGCAGTTCGAAGGCGCGCTTCAGGACACGCTGACGTCGCTGTCCGCTTGCGGGGCGGCCGCAGCGCCCTCGGTCGGTGCGCGCGGCATCGACGCGATCAGCTCCCAGGATTTCAATCCACGCCCGCCGAGATGATGCAGCAGCAGTGCGCGGATCACCCGCCGAAGCCCGGGCATGTCCTCGGCGCAGGGCTCGCGGTCGGCGGCGAGATCCAGCAGGGCGCGACCGGTCGCGGTCTGGCTGCGTCCGGATTTTCCGCTGTCGCCCAGCCCACGGCGCGGGCCGTGCTCCGGATCCAGCACATAGCGCGCCGCCGGATCGATCGCGACGCCGTCGCCGTCGCAGTCCCAGGCGAAACCCACGCCCAGCGCTTCGAACAGATCGCGCTCGAACCGTCGCAGCGTCCACGCCAGCGGCAATTCTAGGCCCAGCCGCGCACGGGTCTCGCCGTAGATCGCATACAGCATGCCGACGCCATCGTGGCGCGGCGCCAGCCGCAGCATCAGTTCGTTGAGATAGAAACCGGCCAGCATCACGTCGCCGTGCAGACGCGGCGCCTCGTCGATGGCTTCGGCTGCATTCAGTTGCGCCAGCTCGCCGCGCTGCACGCCGTCGAAGCGGATGTGCTGCAGCGGCTGCAATGCGGCGCGCAGTTGCTGTTTCTTCGGACCGTGTACGCCGCGCGCGATCAGTCCCACGCGGCCATGCTCATGCGTCAGCACTTCCACCAGTAGACTGGTTTCGCGCCAGGCGCGGGCGTGCAGTACGAACGCTGGCTGGGCGGCGTAACGCATCAGAACCTGAAACTTCGAATCTGGAATCCCGTGGCGTCAAAAAATCCTGTCATTCCGAACCCCAGTTGCTCCGGGGTGAGGAACCTGCTGTTCATTGCACGCAACAGCGGCAAAGCAGATCCCTCGCCTTCGGCTCGGGATGACAGAACATTGAAGGGTTTCCGATGGCCCATTGCCGATTTCCGGCTACTCGGTATACCCGAACGCCTTCAGCGCAGCCTCGTCGTCCGACCAGCCATCGCGCACGCGCACCCAGGTTTCGAGGAACACCTTGCTGTCGAACATCCGTTCCATCTGGATCCGCGATTTGGTGCCGATCTCGCGCAGACGGGTGCCGCCCTTGCCGATGACGATGGCCTTCTGGCTCTCGCGCTCGACGAAGATCACCGCGCCGATGCGCAGCATGGTGCCGTCGACGACGAAGCTTTCGATCTCGACCGTGGTCGCATACGGCAGCTCGGCGCCGAGCTGGCGCATCAGCTGTTCGCGGACCAGTTCGCCGGCGAGGAAGCGCTGGCTCTTGTCGGTGATTTCGTCCTCGGCATACAGCGCGGGCTGTTCGGGCAGGTGCGTCAGCACCGATTTCACCAGCGACTCCAGACCCTTGCGCTTGAGCGCGGACACCGGATGGATACTGGCGAATGCACGACCATCGGTAGCGGTCTGCAGATACGGCAGCAGCGCGGTCTTGTCGGGGAAGCGGTCGACTTGGTTCACCACCAGCACCACCGGGATGCCGGCGTCCTTCAATGCGTCGTAGGCCAGCGTATCTTCCTCGCTCCACTGCCCGGCACGGACCACCAGCATCGCGGCGTCGACGCCTTCCAGCGCGCCGCGCGCGGCGCGATTCATCATCTTGTGCATCGCCGAAGCGGTGGCCTTGCCGTGGTCGCGGTGGATGCCGGGCGTGTCGACCAGCAGCAATTGCCCCTCCGGGAAGGTGGCGATGCCCAGCAGGCGGTGGCGGGTGGTCTGCGGCCGCGGCGAGACAATGCTGACCTTGCTGCCGACGAGGGCATTGATCAGGGTCGATTTGCCGACATTGGGCCGGCCGAGGACGGCGACGTGGCCTGCGCGATAGGGGGTTTCGGTCATCCGGGGATTGTACGTCGTCAGGCTTGCCTGTCGACGGGAGCATTTCGACCAGTACATTTCGACCACAATAAGCGGCCGCCGCAGAATGCGTTCCGGCATTCCACGGCAGCACGCTGGTCGCAGCGAGGATCAGAAACCCGCAGTCGCGGCAGGCTTGTAGAGCGAAGAATTGGTGATCGTCATGTATCGGCAGGTGCCATCCACTTCCCAGCTGAAAAAGATCCGGGACTCCGATGTCATTCTGCCGACGGCAGCAATGAATTCCGGGTTCTGACTGACGCAAATCGCCTGCGCGCTTCCGCTGGTGGCGGAACAGGACATGTGGGCAAAACCAGTCCAATAGGTTTCTACCCTGCAACCGATATGTTCATCGAATATGTTCTGGGTTGCGCGGGCATGAGCGAGCACGCCCACCGCGTACGCACCCTCGACACTGATCCTGACTGATCTGTTGATTGGATCCACGCCGCCGCTGGAATCGGGCGGCGCAGCCATTGCCGGGGCTGTGGTGAGGACGAGTGCGAACAGAACGTTGAGGCTATGGGTCAAACGCATACTGGAATCTCCTGTTTAACGGTAATGGATAAGGGGCGGGACATCGCGCATCCTTCGTTTTTCCTGCGGAATCAACCCGAGACGGATCCAGCCCGATTCCCGACGGCGGCGCGCCGGAAGGCGACATGGATTTCAGATCAGAACGGCCGTTCTTGAACGCACGAACATGCGATCCTTCGCAGTCCGGCAACACAACATCAGCCCTGCAGTCCGGCAGGGCCATTGAACACATCAGGGCCGCAGGCGGATGCGGTTCTCATTGATCGCTCGCGCCAGCGCGGTGGACAGCGCGAAACGCTCTTCTTTGGGCAGCCCGGCCAAACGCGCCTGAAAAACAGCCACATCATCGCCCGTCATCACATTGCTCTTGAGCATCGAGCGAAGCCGCTGATCGGCGACCGCAGCAGGAATCGCGGGCCGCACGATGGTGGCGGCCCGCGCATCCGACAACGAACCACTGCCCTCCAGCACAGCCAGTCGCGCATCGATCCTGGCAAGGCTGTCGGCCAGGCGTTCGAATGCATCAGCGTCTTTTTCAGAGGGCGATCCAGAAGATGATCCTGCTGCGTGATCGGCCCTGCCAGCAGATCGCAGGCCGATGGACACCCCTCCATCTTCGTCGGGCACATACACCACATACAACGCCCAAGCCTGAGCAAGTACGATTGCGGCAAGCAACACATTGGAAACGACGAGCGCACGTGGCATGAGGCGGCACCGATGCAATGAAGGGATTTAACGCACATCGACTCGTCTCGGCCCTAGCTCGGACCGTTTGACGTACCAGAACCCGGACCAATGACAGCAGTCGTTTCTCGGGCATACGGCCTTTGATGGCCATTGCCTTCACGTTCTGCTTGCCGCAATCGATGCGGCAGCGGCTGGGCACATCTGATGAAGCGGAAAACCGGGCAAGACAGGATCACGTCATTGCCGACGCCGGGCCTGGCACCGGCGTATTGATGTCTTTCGCTTCAGCAATACCGGCCGTGTCGGCGCAATGGCCTGCCGATCGATGGGTCGGCAACATGCTGTGCCGCGTTCGATCGGCGCAGATGCGCGACCGCTTCGGGATCCGTCAAATCAACCGCATCGACCGGTGGAAACGTGTCGTCAGGCGGCATCGACACTGGATTGCCCAGCGTCGTCTCGCATTGATGATCTCAGGCGTCCAGAACAGCGAGTACCGCCTCGGCGGCAAGCTGTTCGGCGGCACGTCGGGAACCGGCTTCGCCTTCGCATTTCAGCGGGGGGTCGCTCAGCGCGCATTCGGCACGGAACGATTTGGCGTGGTCTTCGCCGGTTTCAGATACCAGCGCGTACGCCGGCAGCGGCAACTGCCGGGCCTGCAGCCATTCCTGGAGGCGGGTCTTGGCGTCCTTGCCCAGCTTGTGCGGCGGCGGCAGCGCATCGATGGCCCCGGCGAACCAGGGCAGCACTGCGGCGCGGCAGGCTTCGAAACCGGCGTCGAGGTAAATCGCCGCGACCACCGCTTCAAGCACGTCGGCCAGGATCGAGTCGCGCCGATGGCCGCCGGATTTCATTTCCCCCGGCCCCAGCACGATGCGCTGCCCGAGTTCGAGCCCGCGCGCGAGCGCGGCGAGCGAAGACTCGCGCACCAGCTCGGCGCGGGCGCGGGTCAGTTCGCCTTCGACCGCCTTGGGCCAGCGCACGTACAGCGCCTCGGCGACGATCATCCCAACCAGGGCGTCGCCGAGGAATTCAAGCCGTTCGTTGTGGACCGCCGCTGCGCTGCGATGGGTCAGTGCCCGCTCCAGCAGAGCCGGGTCGCGGAACGCATGCCCGCCCAAGGCATGCGTTCCGCAAGGTAGAACGGCAGTCACCGCAGCACGATCCTCAATACGACGACGCGCCGCCGAGCGGCTGATCGATCACGAACCTGCCCACCGCATCGAGATTGCCGATCATGGTCACGCGTACTTCGTAATTGATGCGCAGAACCTTGCTGTTGCCGGCGCTGTCGATCTTGACGTGCTCGGGCTTGACGCTGTTCACGTAGCCGATGTTGAAGCGCTTGAACAGCTTTTCCTTGACTTGGGCCGGCTGTTCGTTGGCGATGCCGGCTTCGGAAGCCAGACTCTTGGCTGCCGACTTCACGCCGTAGAACTCCTGGTACATCGGGAACAGCTTCATGCCGATGTATGCGGCAGTACCCACCACCGCCGCCGCGATGACGAAGCTGATCAAGGTCATGCCGCTCTGATTGCGTCGCATATGCAAATCCCCCGGAACGATGGAATGGTGGTCGATGGCGCGCGGACCGCGCGCAGAACAAAACAGGGCCGATGCCGCTACGGAATGCCGTTGCCGATCCTGGACGTATCGAAGCTGTCGCTGCAGAACCAGCCCTTGCAGTTCAGCCAGACCAGGAACGCCCTGCCGCGAAGCCGCTCCTCGGGCAGGTAGCCCCAGAATCTACCATCATCGCTGCGGTCGCGATTGTCGCCCATCACAAGGTAATGACCGGCGGGCACGTTCCAGTCGCCTTCGCCCTGATCGACACCGGGAAGCTGGGTGATTTCCAGGACCGAGTGCGGATGACCTTCCAATTTCTCGCGGATTTCGCTGGCCCCGGTCATGTCCTGGCCGGGACCTTTGCCCACGTACTCGCCGACCGGCTCGTAGACTACCGGGGTACCGTTCACGGTCAGCTGGTTGTCGCGGTAGCTGACGCTGTCGCCGGGCATGCCGATGACGCGCTTGATGTAATCCAGACCCGCGTTCGGGTCGTCCGGGCCCTTGCCCGGATAGCGGAACACCACCACGTCACCGCGCTTGGGCTCGCCGATCTCGATCACCTTCTTGTTGAGCACCGGCAGGCGCAGGCCGTAGGAGAACTTGTTGACCAGGATGAAGTCGCCGATCAGCAGCGTCGGCATCATCGAACTGGACGGGATCCGGAAGGGCTCGGCGATGAAACTGCGCAGGATCAGCACGACCGCAAGCACCGGGAAGAACGCCCGCGCGTAATCCACCACGACCGGCTCTTTGTTTTCGTCCAGCAGGCCGTCGGCCTTGGCACGGCGTTTGGCGAAGAACAGCCGGTCCGCCAGCCATATCAGGCCGGTGAGCAGCGTCAGCGTGACGAGAATGAGTTCGAACCAGACCATACAGTCTCCATATGAAAGCCCCTCTCCCGACGGAAGAGGGGTTGGGGTAAGGTACGGAAAAACCGCGAACATTCAACGCTCGCCGCTTCATCGCACCCTCATCCGCCCTGCGGGCACCTTCTCCCGGCGGGAGAAGGTAGAAACATCACTTGCTGTCCATCTGCAGCACGGCGAGGAAGGCTTCCTGCGGGATTTCAACCCGCCCGACCTGCTTCATCCGCTTTTTGCCTTCTTTCTGTTTCTCGAGCAGTTTCTTCTTGCGGCTGATATCGCCGCCATAGCACTTGGCCAGCACGTTCTTGCGCAGCGCCTTCACGGTACTGCGCGCGATGATCTGCGAACCGACGGCAGCCTGGATCGCGACGTCGAACATCTGTCGCGGGATCAGCTCCTTCATCTTCTCGCACAGCTCGCGGCCGCGACGATCGGCGTAGTTGCGGTGGACGATGATCGACAGCGCATCGACCTTGTCGCCGTTGATCAGCGTGTCCACGCGCACGAACGGGCCGGCGTCGAAGCGCAGAAAGTGGTAATCCAGAGACGCATAGCCGCGCGACACCGACTTCAGTTTGTCGAAGAAATCCAGCACCACTTCGGCCATCGGCAGCTCATAGCTGATCTGCACCTGGCCGCCGAGGTAGTTGATGCCGATCTGCGCACCGCGCTTCTCTTCGCAGAGGGTAATCACGTTGCCGACGTAATCCGGCGGAGTGAGGATGTTCGCGCGAATGATCGGTTCGCGGATTTCATCGACATGATTGCTCGGCGGCAACTTGGACGGATTATCCAGCGGTATCACGCTGCCGTCGGTCTTCAGCACTTCGTAAACCACGGTGGGCGCGGTGCTGATGAGATTGAGGTTGTATTCGCGCTCCAGCCGCTCCTGCACGATCTCCATGTGCAGCATGCCCAGGAAGCCGCAGCGGAAGCCGAAGCCCATCGCCTCGGAGCTTTCCGGCTCGAAGCGCAGGGCGGCGTCGTTGAGCTGCAGTTTGTCCAGTGCTTCGCGCAGGTCGGGGTAATCTTCGGCATCGACCGGGAACAGGCCCGCGAACACGCGCGGCTGCATTTCCTGGAAGCCCGGCAGCGGTTTTTCGGCCGGGTCGCTGGCGAGCGTGAGGGTGTCGCCGACCGGCGCGCCGTGCACGTCCTTGATGCTGGCGTTGATCCAGCCCACTTCGCCCGCGCCGAGTTTTTTCAGCTCTTTGCGCTTCGGCGTGAACACGCCGACCTTGTCGACCAGATGGGTGCGG
>JBIITV010000127.1:0-12943 GCA_044340325.1 Lysobacteraceae bacterium | reverse complement strand
GGCGGTAACGATAGCCGAGGTTGACGATGCAGCTGTCGCCGATCAGATAACGGGCGCGGATGCTGGCCAGATCCCGGCGCCCCGCTTTCGGATCCCACTGATAAGAGGCGCCGATGCTCCAGTTGTCGTTGGGGGCGTAATTGGTGTCCATGATCCAGGCCGATTTGCCCTGCTCGATCGGACTTTCGCCCGGCACCGTGACCCGCGAATCCTTGAAGTAGCGGATCTGGCCGACACTGGCCGAGAGTTTTTCCTGACCGTCTGATTCGCGGATCAGGCGAGTCGAGACCGCCAGGGTGAGCTGATTGCCATCCGCTTGACGGTCGGCGCCGGAATAGCGGTTGTCGCGGAACAGCTGACCCCAGCCGAAGGTGAGCGGGCGCGTGTCGAACAGCGGGATGCCGGTCTGATCGCGGTACGGCGCGTTGTAGTAGAAGATCCGCGGTTCCAGCGTATGCAGATAGTCGGCATCGCCCCAGCGCGTGTGCCGGTCGAAATACAGGCCGGCGTCGACGGTCGTCACCGGCAGGCTGCGGTTGGGGCTGTCGTCGCGCCCGGGCAGGGACGGGTCGTTTTCGAGCGCATAGCCGGTGTAGCGCCAGGCCAGGGTCGGCTTCAGAAACCAGCTGTCGCCCTCCAGCGGCATGCTGACGAAGGGGCGCAGATCCAGACGGCTGCCGCCCGCAAGCTCGGTGTGATCGAAACGCACGATCTCGGCGTCGACGCCCGCGCTGAAGTGGCGCGCGAAACGCTGCTCCCAACGCACATGGCCGCGCGGCAGCCGATCGAACGGCAGATTGGCCTCGCGCAGGGTGTAGTCGGCCAACTCCCAGTGGTCGGCCATGAACGAGGCTTCCCAATGGCGGCCACGGCCGTACAGGCCGATGTCGCTGGTGACGAACGATGCGGCGCCGCCGTTGAGGTTGTTGCTGGCGTCGTCGAGATAGCGGGTGTCGCTGATCCAGGCGATGTTGCTGCGCGCCTGCCAGTTCGGGCCGAGGTTCTGGCTGCCGACGAAGCGGAAGAACCCGCGGTTGGAATCGCGACGGTTCTCCGCCGGGATGCCCTCGGCGATTTCGTTGTCGCGCTCGCGTGCGGTCAGATCGTCCGACGGCAGGAATGCGGCATCCAACACGCCGCGCCCGGTTTCGGTGAGATACCTGAACTCGCCGCCCAGTTGCAGACCGCGTTTGCTCATCAGCCGGGGCGTGATGGTGGCGTCGTAGTTCGGCGCCAGATTCAGATAGATCGGCTGGCGCCAGTCGAAGCCGTTGCGCCCCGAAGAGGAAATCGCCGGATATAGCAGGCCGGTGCGGCGGCGGTCGTCGATCGGGAAGCGGAACCACGGCAGATACAGCACCGGGATATTGCCCACGCGCAGGGTGGCGTTCCGGGCGGTGCCCATGCCTTCCTCGGTGTTCACGTCGATGCGCTGCGCGCGCAGCTCCCAGCGTCGCGCCTCGGGCGGGCAGGTGGAGTAGGTGGAACCGTACAGCGATCCCTCTGGACCCTGCATGGCGATGCGTTCGGCACCACCGTTGCCGCGACGGCGGATGAGCTGGTACTGGATGTCCTCCAACTCATGGGTGTCCTTGCCCTGATCGCCCTTGCCGCGTGCGGCGATCAGCCGCATGCCGCGATCCTGATAGCGCACGCTGCCTTCGGCCGTGTAGGTTTCCTTGTCCTGGTCGTAGCTCAGGCGGTCGGTTGACAGCACCTGGTCGCCGCGGCGCAGCAGCACGTTGCCGCTGAGGTTCAGCACCTGCCCCTCGGTGCCGTCCAGCGTATCGCCGTCGATGTCGGTGGCCTGCTGGGTGGGGTCGCCGGTCGGAGTGATGCTCAGGCCTTCGGTTGGTGCCTGCGCCGGTGCGAACGCAGGCACCGCGTCCTCGATCGGGCACAGCCCCCAATCCTCGGGCCCATTCTCGGCCGCATGCGCGGACAACGAAAGAGCGATGCAGAAGGGCAGCGGCAGCAGATGGAGTTTCTTTCGCACGGTCGGGCCGAGTCTGGACATATCCGGCTAGCTTGACGCATCCGTCCCGGTGCGGCAACGCGCGGGACGCAGTGTGGGTTCAGCCCCGCAGCGCACCGACATGCGCGATGCACGATTCGCGCAGCCCCTGCATGTCGTAGCCGCCTTCCAGGCTGGAGACCACGCGGCCTTCGGCGTGACGGTCGGCGATGGCGATCAGTTCGCGGGTGATCCAGTCGAAGTCCTCGGCTTCCAGCTGCAGCTGCGCGAGCGGGTCGCGCCGGTGGGCGTCGAAGCCGGCCGAGATCATCACCAACTGCGGGCGGAAAGCGTCGAGCTGCGGTAAGAGCCGGTTGCGCCAGACGTCGCGGAACTGCGCGCTGCCTCCGCCCGGCGGCAGTGGTGCATTGAAGATGTTGTTGACGCCGCGGTCGCTGGCGTGGCCGCTGTCGGGGTATAGCGGCATCTGGTGCGAGCTGGCGAAGACCACGCGTGGTTCGAGATCGAAGATCGCCTGGGTGCCGTTGCCGTGGTGCACGTCGAAATCGGCAATGGCAATCCGCGACAGGCCGTATTTCTCCAGCGCATGCGCGGCGCCCACCGCGATCGAGTTGAACAGGCAGAAGCCCATCGCCGCGTTGCAGGTGGCGTGATGGCCCGGCGGGCGCACGGCGCAGAACGCGTGCTTGGCTTCGCCGTTGAGCACGAGTTCGACTGCCGCGACGACCGCGCCCGCAGCGCGCAGCCCGGCTTCGGCGGAAGCTGGTGAGAGGATGGTGTCGGGATCGAGCCAGATGCGCTCGCTGGGTCTGGTTTCCAGTACCGAATGCAGCAGCGATTCGCTGTGCACGCGCAACAGCTGGCCGCGACTCGCGCGCGGCGCCTCGCGCCAGTCCAGATCGGGGTAGGTCTCGCGCAGGCCGGTGGTGACTGCGGTCAACCGCGCCGGGCACTCGGCGTGGCTGGGCCCGGTATCGTGCGCCAGACAGGCGCTGTGGCTGAAGACCGGGACGCTCATTGCTGTCGTTGGCGACGCTCGTGGTTCCACAGCACTTCGCCGTGGCCGTCGCGGCGAGCCAAGACGCGTGCCAGCACGAACAGCAGATCGGAGAGACGGTTCAGATAGCGGATCGCCTGCGGCCGCACCGCGTCGTGATGCGAAAGCGTCACGCATTCGCGCTCAGCGCGGCGGACGATGGTGCGCGCCAGATGGCAGCGCGCTGCCGCTTCGCCGCCGGCAGGCAGGATGAAATCCTTCAGCGCCGGGAGCGGGTCGTTGTAGTGATCGAGCTGCTGCTCAAGGCGTTGGATATCGGCATCGTCGATCGCCGAATGTCCGGGAATGCACAGCTCGCCGCCGAGATCGAACATCTGGTGCTGGATCATCGTCAGCAGCGTCCGGATGTCGTCCGGTACGTCGCAGGCCAACAGCACGCCGATGGCGGAATTCGCCTCATCGACGGTGCCGTACGCGGTGACGCGCGCCGAATCCTTGGCGACCCGGCTGCCGTCGCCGAGCCCGGTCGTGCCGTCGTCGCCGGTCTTGGTATAGATCTTGGAGAGGCGGTTGCCCATATCAGTCCTTTCGTAGGAGCGGCTTCAGCCGCGAAGCCCTTGAATGGCGGGAAAGCAATTCATCGCGGCTAAGGCCGCCCCGCATAGCACGCGGTAAGGTTCAGACCGTCTGCATCCGTAGCGACGGCAACTGCCGACGCAGCAGCGCAAAACCACCGAACAGCATCGCCGAGTAGAACAGCGTGCCCAGCACGGTCCACTGGAAGAACGGGATGCCGGCGACGTAGGCGGCGACCAGACCGCTGCCGGTCTGCGGGTACATCCCGGCTGAGCCGAACCAGGTCGCGAAATTGGTCACTGCGAAGAACAGCGCCGAGCCGGCCAGCGAGTAACCCAGCACACTGGCGCCGCCGACCTTGCCGCGCAGGCCGAAGCCGATCACCGTCGAGAGCGCGATGCAGACATACACCGACCAGAAGCTGAGGCTGGCGACATAGCTCATGTAGCTGCCGCCGTTGATCAGGCCAAGCGCGATGTCGGAGAGCACCATGGCGATCAGCGGGACGACCAGCGCCCAGCTGCGGTTCGCGAAATAGGCGCCACCGAACAGCGCAATGGCTTCGACCGGCGAGAAATTCGGCGGGTGCGGCAGCAGCCGGCTCAGCGCGGCCAGCACGATCATCGCGGCCAGCATCAGCGGACCGGGTGCGAGCAGCGTGCGGGTGTCGGATCCGGGGCCGGAGGAGGAGGGGGAAGCGTGAATGGTCATCGTCGGTCGCAGGCGGAAAAGGACACGGACGGTTAGCATAACGCAATGTCCAAGCCCGCCCCCGCCCAACCGCCTGTCGAAGCGCCAGTTTCGGCGACCCACGATGTGCTGATCGTCGGCGGTGGCCTGGTCGGCGCCAGTCTGGCGATCTCGCTCGACCGCCTTGGTCTCAATGTCTGCCTTCTGGAAGCAGCGCCGGCCGACGCGCTGCCGGCGGTGTTCGACCAGCGCAATCTCAGTTTCGCCGAAGCCACCGTGAACGCGCTGCGCGCACTCGACGTGCTGCCGCGCCTGCGTACGTCCACCGGGCCGATCGCCCGCATCCACATCAGCCGCGAAGGCGATTTCGGCCGCGTGCTGCTGAAGGCCGCCGACTACGGTCGCGCTGCGTTCGGCCAAGTAGTGGTGGCGCGCGATTTCGGCGATGCGCTGGCGTCCAGACTGGGCGATCTAAAGCATTTGATCCGCCATCGTCCGGCACGCTTTCTCGGCTTCGCCGACAACACCACCGACGGTCTTCGCCAAGTGCGCGTCGCCGATGTTGATGGCGATCGCGATGGCGAACGCCTGATCGCCGCGAAGCTGGTAGTGGCTGCCGATGGCGCGGCCAGCGCAGTGCGCGATGCGCTGGGTATCGCGAACGATCGGCACGATTACGCTCAGACCCTGTTTGTCGCCCGCGTCCGCGCCGAACGTGCGCCCGACGGCACCGCCTGGGAGCGGCTGACCGATCACGGCCCGATCGCAGTGCTGCCGCGCGGCGATGGCCACTACGGCGTGATCCACGGTGTCGCTGGCGCTGAAGTCGATGCGGTCGCGGCGCTCGACGACGCGGCGTATCTCGAACGGCTGCAGCGCGCGTTCGGCTGGCGCGCCGGGCGCTTTCTGTCGGTCGGTGCGCGCAGCCGCTATCCGATCGTGCGCACGCTCGCGCAGCGCCTCGTCGCACCGCGCGCGGTCCTGGTCGGCAATGCCGCGCAGTCGCTGCATCCCATCGGTGCGCAGGGCTTCAATCTTGGATTGCGCGATGCGCTGACGCTGGTCGAATGCATCGAAGCGGCCTGCGCGCGGGGCGAGGATCCCGGTAGCGAAGCGATGCTCGCCGACTACGCGCAGCGCCGGCGCGAGGATCGGGAGCGCACCATCGCATTTTCCGATGGCCTCGCGCGCCTGACTTCGAATCCATCGCCGCTGGTCTCGCCGCTGCGCAGTCTCGGCCTGTTCGCCATCGAGAACGACGATGCGCTGCGCGCGCAGATCGTCGGCGGCGCGATGGGCTATCGCGGCGATATCCCGCAATTGTGTCGCGAGGTGGCGGCATGAACCGTCGATCGAATGCCGGCCGCCGCGCCGATGTCGCCATCGTCGGCGGCGGTGTGGTCGGCGCCGCCTGTGCGCTTGCGCTGGCGCAGCAGGGGCTGCAGGTGACGCTGGTCGAAGAGGCCGAACCGCCGGCGTGGCTCTCGATCGAAGCCGATCCGCGCGTGTATGCGTTCGCGCCCGACAACGCCGCGCTGTTCGAAGCCATCGGCGTGTGGGCCAGTGTTCGCGACGCCCGCGCGCACCCCTATCGGCGCATGCGCGTATGGGATGCGGCAGGCGGCGATGAACTGCGGTTCGACGCCGATGCGTTCGCGGTGAAACAGCTGGGTTGGATCATCGAACACGCGCTGCTGCAGGATCGTCTGTGGGCCGCTTTGCGGTCATCGAACGTGACCGTGCGTTGCCCCGCGCGCGTGGTCGCGCTGGAGCAGGACGACGACAGCGCCACGCTCGAACTCGACGACGGTCTGCGCGTGGAAGCGCGCATCGCGGTCGCTGCCGATGGCGCTCGTTCGACGCTGCGCGAACTCGCCGGCATCGCGACGAAGATCGAAGACTACGGTCAGCGTGGCGTCGTCGCGTACGTCGCCACCGGGCGCACGCACGAAGACACGGCGTGGCAGCGCTTCCTGCCGACCGGGCCGCTGGCGTTCCTGCCGTGCGCGCCATGGCCGGATGCGCCGAATGTCTCGTCCATCGTCTGGACCCTGCCCGAGGCCGAGGCCGCGCGCATCGTCGAACTGGGCGATGCGGACTTCGCGGAAGACATCACGCGCGCATCCGCTTCGCGCCTCGGCGATGTGCGCCCGCTGACCAAGCGCATCGCTTTTCCGCTGCGCCGACAGCTTGCCGATGCCTATGCCGCAGGCCGTGTGCTGGCGATCGGCGACGCTGCGCACGTTGTGCATCCGCTCGCGGGGCAGGGCGTGAACCTCGGCCTGCGCGACGTGTCCGCGCTGCGCGATGCCGTCGCATCCGCGCAATCGCGCCGCGCCGACTGGGCCGCGCCGCATCGTCTGGCGCGCTGGGCCCGCGCACGCCGCAGCGACGCCACCGCATCGGCCTTCGCCTTCAGTGCGATCAATCGCGTGTTTTCCAACGACGATGTGGCCACTACGCTGCTGCGCGGGCATGCACTCGGATTGGCCGGTAGGCTCGCGCCCTTGAACCGCGCGCTGTGGCGGCATGCCGCAGGGGTGTGATCCATGCGACCGAACACACCATGCTGATCCACTGGTCCTTCGATCCCGTTTTCTTCTCTGTCGGGCCGCTGACCGTGCACTGGTACGGTCTGTTGTTCGTCGGTGCGTTCTTCGTCGGGCAATGGCTGCTTGGTCGTATCTTCGCGGCGGAGGGCGTGCCGCGAGAACAAGCGGAGCGGCTGATGATCTACACGCTGTTGGGCGCGGTGATCGGCGCGCGTCTGGTGCACTGTCTGTTCTACGAGCCCGAATACTATCTGTCGCATCCGCTGGCGATCCTGCGCGTCTGGGAGGGCGGGTTGGCCAGTCATGGCGGCACGCTCGGCATGCTGGTGGCGCTGTGGTTCGCCGCGCGCTCCGCGCAGCCGCAGTTGCCGTTCCTGTGGTTGATCGACCGTGTCTCGATTCCCGCCGCGTTGGGTGCGGTGTTCGTACGGACCGCCAATTTCCTGAATTCCGAAATCATCGGTATCCCCACATCGGGCAGGTGGGGCGTGGTGTTCGAGTCCGTCGATGCGCTGCCGCGCCATCCCGCGCAGCTGTACGAAGCGTTCGCCTACGCGTTGATCTTCATGGCCCTGATGGCCGTTTACCGGCGCATGGGCAAGCGCACGCCGGACGGGCTGTTGTTCGGCCTGCTGATGGTGCTGGTGTTTTCGGCGCGTATCGTCGTCGAGTTTTTCAAGACGCCGCAGGCGGTCTATGAAGCGGGGCAGATGTTCAGCGTCGGCCAGTATCTGAGTTTGCCGTTCGTGGCCTTGGGCATCGCGATGGTCTTTCGTTCGCTGCGGAAGCCGTGATGTGCCGCTGTAGTCTTTCTGCAGGCTGTCGCGACTTCCGTCGTTGCTACAAGAAATCTTTTCGCGACCTGTCGCTATTCGGCCTGCCATTCGGCGGTTGAGAAGCGTAGCCTCTGCAAGCACTCGTGCACGAATGCTTATTCCAGTTCGCGGTGATGGGTAGCCACGTCGCGCCAGCCGGTTGCGCGGGCATGGGCGGCGAGGGTTTCGGTCAGGTACACCGAACGATGTTTGCCGCCGGTGCAGCCGAAGGCGACGGTGATGTAGCTGCGGGTATCGGCCTGGATGCGCGGCATCCAGGTGTCCAGGAAGGCGGTGACCTGCGCGACGTATTCCTTCACTTCGCTCTGGGCTTCGAGGTACTCGCGCACTTCGCGGTCGCGGCCCGACAGCGGGCGCAGGCTCGCATCCCAGTGCGGGTTCGGCAGGCAGCGCGCGTCGAAGACGAAATCAGCATCTGCAGGCACACCGCGCCGGTATGCGAAGGATTCGAACAGCAGCGACAGCGGCCGGTCGGCGGTGAGCCCCAGCTCGGCGATCACCCTTCGCCGCATCTGATGGACGTTGAGTTCGGTGGTGTCGATGATCACATCCGCCAGCGCGCGCAGCGGCTTCAGGATGCGTCGCTCCAGCGCGATCGCATCGGCCAGCGCGAGCCCGAGATGACTCAGCGGATGGCGGCGCCTGGTTTCGGCGTAACGTTTGAGCAGCACACCGTCGCTGGCGTCGAAAAAGACCAGCTTCGGATCGAGCCCCAGTGCCCCCGCCTGCGACAGCCAAGACGGCAGTTTCGACAGATCGGTGTTGCGATTGCGCACGTCGATGCCCACCGCGAGCTTCGGCGGCATGTCTGCGCCCGTGCCGCTGCCTTTGCCGGTGGCGCCGCGCACGAATTCGGCGAGCAGTTCCGCCGGCAGATTGTCGACGCAGTAGTAGTCGAGGTCTTCGAAGGTGTGCAGCGCGATCGATTTGCCGCTGCCGGACATGCCGCTGACGATGATCAGGCTGGGATCGTGAGCGCTGGTGGCCAGTGTCGTCGGGCTCATGACTCCGCGCGTTCCAGAAAATGCGAATGCCGGGCCATGAACGCGGCGGCCGGATCGACGCCCTTGATCCGCAGGATGTGCGCGCGAGCAGCCGCTTCGGTCAGCACCGCGAGGTTGCGGCCGGCCATCACCGGCAGGGTGATCATCGGCACATCGAGATCGAGCAGACGGCGGGAGCCGAGATCGCCGACGAGCCGTTCGTAACCGTCGGTCTGCGGCGCCTGCTGTTGCTGCGGGCGCGCGAGATGCACGATCAACCGCAGGTATTTGTTCCGCTTCACCGCAGTGTCGCCGAACATGTTGCGTACGTTGAGGATGCCCAGGCCGCGCACTTCCAGCAGGTCTTGCAGGAGGTCGGGGCAGGCGCCATCGAGGACATCGGGGGCGATCTGGGTGAACTCCGGCGCGTCGTCGGCGACCAGGCGATGGCCGCGGGTAACCAGCTCCAGCGCGAGCTCGCTCTTGCCGGCGCCGGAATCGCCGGTGATCAGCACGCCGATGGAATAGATCTCCATGAAGACGCCGTGCACCGTCAGCCGGGGCGCGAGTTTGCGCGCGAGGTGGTACTGCAGATGGTTGAACAGTTCATGTCCGCGCCGCGGCGATGCCCACAGCGGCGTGTCGGACTCTTCGGCGGCGGCGCGCAGATCCTCTGGACAGGCCTGACCCTTGCTGATGACCATCGCCAGCGGGCGGAACTGGATGATCTTCTCGATGGTTTCCCAACGTTGACGCGAATCCAGCGCATCGAGCCAGGCCAGCTCTTCGGTACCGAGGATCTGCACCTTGTTCGGATAGATGATGTTGAGATAGCCGGCCAGCGACGGTCGGCGCGCCACGGTGTCCACCGCCTCGAGCATGCGCTGTTCGCCGCGTTCGCCCGCGATCCAAAGCAGACCGAGTCGTTCTTGTTGCTGATCGAACAGGTCGCGCGCGCGGATGCTTGCGTTCATGGGGAGCGAAACGAAGGGGGTGGGAGAACACGCCGGCGGGCGGCATGCGCCGCGCCGCCGGCTGCGATGAAGATTGCGCTGAGGATGGGATGGGGACGATGGGTCGTGGAGCGATCAGCCCAGATCCGTGCTGTGGGCGAGGCCCTCGCCGCGGTGATGATCGACCATTTTTTCCTTGTGCTTCAGCAGCAGGCGATCGAGTTTGTCGGTCAGCAGATCGATGGCTGCGTACATGTCCTGGCCGTTGGCGTTGGCGTGCAGGGTGCGGCCGGAAATGTGGATCGTGGCCTCGGCGCGATGATCGGGCCTGTCGATGCTGAGTTGGGTGCGGACGACATCCATCGGATGTTCGAAATGACGGCCCAGACGCGAGAGTTTTGTTTCGACGTAGTCGCGCAGGGCGGGGGTGACTTCGAGCTGGTGACCGTGGGTTTCGATACGCATCGACGATATCCTCTGGTTGCCGGGCCTGGGTGTCACACCGCGACATCGGGCCCAGCCGGCCGAGATTGCGATGCCGGTCCCCCGCACGTTGCGGAAGCCCCGTACAAAGGGATGTAGGGTCCTTCTCTCCCTCACACAAGGCCGGGATCGTGCGAACCACCCTTCATCGACAGGGTACCCCAGCCCGGCGCGGAAGCAAGTGACTCGACAGGCATTTCGAAAAATGTCGTCGCGAGATCATGTCGTCGAGAAATCCGGCATGCCGCAGCGCGCGCTCCGTGCAGCGTGCAGGCGACAGAAAAACGCCTGCAGGTCACGCTGGAAGGGGCCTGCTCAGGCCATGCGGACGCGTTCGTGCGAGGCTGGAATATGCAGCGCTTCGCGATATTTCGCGACGGTGCGGCGCGCCACCGGCACGCCGGAGGATTTCAGCATGTCGGCGAGTTTCGCGTCCGACAGCGGCTTGCGCGGGTTCTCGGCTTCGATCAGCCGTTTGATCATCGATTGGATCGCGGTGCTCGACGTTTCTCCGCCGCCTTCGGTGCCGATGCCCGATGCGAAGAAACTGCGCAGCGCCAGGGTGCCGCGCGGGGTGACTGCGTACTTGCGCGCGATCGCGCGCGAGACCGTGGATTCGTGCAGGCCGACTTCCGCTGCGATTTCGCGCAGCGTGAGCGGGCGCAGCGCCTGCTCGCCGAATTCGAGGAAGCCCGACTGCTGCCGGATCAGACAGCGCACCACTTTGAGCAGGGTCTCGCCGCGCGCTTCAAGATGTTTGAGCAGCCAGCGCGCTTCCTGCAACCGGCCGCGCAGGTAGCTGGCGTCACTGCTGCTGGCATGCTGGATCATGCCCTCGTAGCCGCGATGGATCGTGAGTCGGGTGTGGCTGCCGGCCAGGGCCGCCCGCCACAGGCCTTGATGGCGCCAGATCACGCAGTCCGGGGTGATGTAGGTGTCCACGCCCATCGCGCCGTGCTGCGCGCCCGGTCGGGGGTCGAGCGAGCGCACCAGATGCAGACCGATCGCGACCTCGTCCGCCGGTGCGCCGAGCTCGGCGGCAAGACCCTCGGCGCCGATTTTCGGCAGTCGTTCCAGCGGCCCGGCCACGATCCGCAGCGCCATGGCTTTGCCCGGGGTGTCCTCGGACAGCGGTTCGAGCTGCAGGGTGAGACATTCGCGCAGATCGCGGGCACCGATGCCCAAAGGGTCGAAACGCTGGACCTGGCAGAGGACCGCAGCCACTTCGGCCACGTCGACGTTCAGTTCCGGGCGCAGCATCTCGGCGATCGCGTCCAGCGGTTCGCGCAGATAACCGTCGTCGTCGATGGCGTCGATCAGTGCCGCGCCGATACGTTGGTCCTGCGGCGAGAGGCGGGTGAGGTGCAATTGCCAGGAGAGGTGGTCGTGCAGGGATTCTGTGCGGACCAGACGGTCCATCGGATCCATGCCGTCTTCGTCGCTGCCGCTGCCGCTGCTGCTGTTGCCCGAGCTGCTGGTGTTCCAGCTGTCCGGAGGCTCCCAGCTGTCGTCATCGCCGCCGGCGTCCCGTTCCTGCGGCTCTTCGGAAACGGTCGCGTCGGGCGTCGGCGCCTGCTGTGGCATGCCTTCGGGCGCGCTTTCGGCAGCGTCGCTGTCCGCCTCGGCCCAGTCGAGCAGCGGATTGCTTTCCACAGCCAGAGTGATCTCGTTCTCCAGCTCCAGCGATGACAGCTGCAGCAGGTGCAACGCCTGACGCAGTTGCGGCGTCAGGACCAACTGTTGACCCAGCGATGTCTGCAGGCGTGGCTTCATGTCCGTATGTTAGAGCCTGTCGAGGGGTCTTGACTGCCCTTGGCGCGATCCTTGCGTCGATAATCTTGCGGAAAAGATGACCGGCTTCTGTGCCGGCCACTGGCAGGGGACAAGGCTACAGCCTGAAGGACTCGCCCAGGTAGACGCGGCGGACGTCTTGATCCGCCAGCAGCGCTGCCGGCGCGCCCTGGGCCAGAACCGCGCCTTCGTTGAGGATGTAGGCTCGGTCGCAGATGCCCAGGGTTTCGCGGACGTTGTGGTCGGTGATCAGCACACCGATGCCCCGGTTCTTCAGGTGCACCACGATCCGCTGGATCTCGCCGACCGAAATCGGATCGACACCGGCGAACGGCTCGTCCAGCAGGATCAGCCGCGGTCTGGCGGCCAGAGCACGGGCGATCTCCACCCGGCGCCGCTCGCCGCCGGACAGGCTGGCGCCGCTTTGTTCGGAGACGTGGCTGACCTGCAGCTCGTCCAGCAGACTGGTCAGCTCCCGCTCACGGCCGGCGCGGTCCAGGTCCGGTCGCAGTTCCAGCACCAGCCGCAGATTGTCGGCGACGCTCAGCTTGCGGAACACGGACGGCTCCTGCGGGAGATAGCCGACGCCGCGCTTCGCGCGGGCATACATCGGCTCGCCGGTGATGTCGTGCCCGTCCAGCACGATCCGGCCGGCATCGGTCGGCACCAGACCGACGATCATGTAGAAGCAGGTGGTCTTGCCGGCGCCATTGGGGCCGAGCAGGCCGACGACTTCGCCGGCATTCAGGGTCAGGCCGAAATCGCGCACGACTTCGCGCGATTTGTAGCGCTTGCGCAGCCCCTCTGCGACCAGCATCAGGGTTTTTCCGCTGCGGCGGGCTTGTTCTGGGGAGCTTTCTGCGCGGATTTTGGCTGGATTCTCATCGTGACCCGGCCATTGCCCTCGCCGCCGCTTTCGATCCGACCGCTTTTGAGGTTGTAAGTCAGGCGCTGGCCGCTGGTGGTACCACGTGGGGTGGTCACGGTGTAGTTGCCGGTCAGCAGGATCACTTCGCTGGTCATGTCGTAGTCGATGCGGTCGGCCTTGGCGGTCATCGGCGAGCCATCGTCCATCTGCTGTTTGAGCACCGCTTGGCTGCCGGTCAG
>JBIITV010000246.1:0-3304 GCA_044340325.1 Lysobacteraceae bacterium | reverse complement strand
AGCAGTCGAAGTTCGATCTGCAGTTGTCGGCAACGGAATCCGACGATGGGCTGCAGCTGTCGTGGCTGTACGCAGCGGAGCTGTTCGAGCCGTCGAGCATCGCGCGGATGAGCGAGGCCTTCGTGCGTTTGCTGTGCGGGATTGCCGAGGCGCCGCACAGGCCGATCGCGCAACTGCCGCTGATGGGCGAAAGTGACCGCCGCCAGCTGTCGGAATGGAACGCGACCGAGCGGGCATATCCGCGCGAAGCGTGCATCCACACGCTGTTCGAAGCGCAAGTGGCGAAGTCGCCCGACAGCATCGCGCTGGTGCAGGACGGCCAGCGTCTGAGCTACTGCGAGCTCAACCGGCGCGCCAATCGGGTTGCGCATCGACTGATCGCGCTGGGCGTCAAGCCCGACGACAGCGTCGGATTGTGCGTAGAACGCTCCTTCGACCTGGTCGTCGGCATCCTGGGGGTCCTCAAGGCCGGCGCGGCTTACGTGCCGCTCGACCCGTACTATCCGCAGGCGCGTCTGACGTACATGCTGGAAGACAGCGGCATCGCTCTGATGCTGACCCAGTCTCGACTCAGGCCGCGCATGCCATTCGGCGCAATGCCGACGCTGCTATTGGACGAGAGCGAAACGCTGTCGCCCTATCCCGACAGCGATCCCGTGCAGGTCGCGGTATCGGCGCAGAACCTCGCCTTCGTCATGTACACCTCTGGCTCGACCGGAAAACCCAAGGGCGTACAACTGCCGCACCGGACCATCGTCAATCTGATGCTCTCCTTGTTCGCGCGCCACGACGCACTGGCGGCGGAACTGCCGACGCTGCAGTTCGCGACCATGAACTTCGACATGTCGTTGTACGAAATTGCCAGCGCGCTGTTCACCGGTAGCGCGCTGGTGCTGATTGCGGAAGACGACAGGCTCGATCTGCCGCGTTTGCTCGCGATCCTGCGGCGCGAGCAGGTCGGCCGCGTCTATCTGCCGACCGCGATGCTTCCGCAGTTCGCGCAGGCCGTGATTGCCGACGGCATAAACCTGCCCGCGTTGAAGCTGATGCAGGTCGCCGGCGAACAGCTCGTGATTCCCCCCGTCGTGCGCGAATGGGCCGCAGCCAGCGGTTGCCAGCTGCTGAACCTGTATGGGCCGACCGAGAGCCACGTGGTCAGTGATCGGTTGTTGAGCGGCGATCCCGCGCAATGGCCGACGCTGCCGTCGATCGGGAAGCCGATCGACAATGTGCAACTGCATATTCTCGATAGGACCCGGCAGCCCGTACCGATCGGCGTCGTCGGCGAGCTGTACATCGGTGGCGACGGATTGGCGCGCGGCTATCTTGGCCGTCCGGATATGACTGCGGAAAAATTCGTCGAGGTGGTCATCGGCGATTCGGCGCCGCAACGGCTGTATCGCAGCGGCGATCTGGCGCGCTGGCGACCGGACGGCGAGATCGAATACGCCGGCCGCACCGATACTCAGATCAAACTGCGCGGTTTCCGCATCGAACTGGGCGAGATCGAAACTGTGCTGGTCCAGCATGCGCAGGTGTCCGAAGCCGTGGTTGTTGCGTTGGGCGAAGGCGAGGAAAAGTACGTGGTCGCTTACCTCGTGAGCATCGGCGATGACCACGATCTTCTGCACACCGAGTTGCGGCGCTTGCTGGACGCGCAGTTGCCGCATTACATGATGCCGGCGGCCTTTGTCTCACTGCCGCGCCTGCCGCTGACCGCGAACGGCAAAGTCGACAAGAGCAGGCTGCCGGCGCCGAAACTGCAAGTCGTCGAATACGAGCCACCGCAGGGCGATACCGAGCAGCGGCTCGCCGCCGTGTGGATGCGCGTGCTCAAGCTCGAGTCGATTGGCCGCGATGCCAATTTCTTCGAGTTGGGTGGTCATTCCCTGCTGGCCACTCGCGTTGTCAGCGATATCGCCAAGACGTTCTCCAAAGCGGTGCCGGTACGGGCGCTGTTTGAACAAAGCACCTTGCGCGGTCTGGCGGCGTACCTCGACGAACAAACACAGCAGGCATACGCGCCGATTCCGGTGGCGCCGCGTGATCGCCCCTTGCCGCTGTCGTTCGCTCAGCAACGTTTGTGGTTCATCGATCGGCTGGAAGGCGACAGCCGCCAGTACAACCTGCCGATGGCGATGACCTTGCGTGGTCGTCTCGATTTGACTGCCATGCAACATGCGCTCGATGCGTTGGTTGCGAGGCATGAGGTATTGCGCACCGTCTATGCGGACATCGACGGCGAGGCGGTGCAGATCGCACGTCCTGCGGAACCGGTCGCCATCCGACGAGAGGATCTACGCGATCTGGACGAGGCGGCGCGGCAAGAGACGTTGCTTGCACTGATCGAGCGCGATGCCGACCTCCCATTCGATCTCGCGAAAGACCTGATGTTGCGGGCAGCGCTGGTGCAGCTGACCGACAACGAGCACGCGCTGTTGTTCACGATGCATCACATCGCTTCCGATGGCTGGTCTTTGGCGGTGCTGGTGAAGGAATTTACCGGGCTGTACGCCGAATTTTCGCTCGCTCGGATACCGCAGATCGACGCCTTGCCGGTTCAGTACGCCGACTATGCGGTCTGGCAGCGCGAGCGCTTGCGCGGCGACGCGTTGCAACAGCAATTGGCGTACTGGCGCCGGCAACTCTCCGATCTCCCGACTTTGCACAATCTGCCGTTGGATCGGGTGCGGCCGGTGCGGCAGCGCTTCGATGGCGCGCGTATCGAGCAGACGCTCGATGCCGCGACGCTGTCGGGACTGAACGGGCTGGCGCGTCAGCACGACGCCAGTCTGTTCATGGTGCTGGAAGCGGCGTTCGCGGTATTGCTGTCGCGCTGGAGCGGAGAAACCGACATCGTGATCGGCACCCCGATCGCCGGGCGCCTGCATCAGGATGTGGAGCCTCTGATCGGCTTTTTCGTCAACACGCTGGTGCTGCGCAACGACCTGTCTGGGAATCCGACGTTCGATGCGGTGCTCAAGCAGGCGCGAGGCACGGCGCTGGCGGCATACGGTCATCAGGACGTGCCGTTCGAGATGCTGGTGGAGGAGCTCAAGCCCGCGCGCAGTCTGAGCCACACGCCGTTGTTCCAGGTGTTGTTGTCGATGCGCAACAACGAGCAACCCGAGCTGTCGCTGCCGGGATTGAGTCTGTCGCCGCTGTCGTCGGGCTACGAGCAGTCGAAGTTCGATCTGCAGTTGTCGGCAACGGAATCCGACGATGGGCTGCAGCTGTCGTGGCTGTACGCAGCGGAGCTGTTCGAGCCGTCGAGCATCGCGCGGATGAGCGAGGCCTTCGTGCG
>JBIITV010000020.1:0-43360 GCA_044340325.1 Lysobacteraceae bacterium | reverse complement strand
TCATCAAGCGCGCGATGATCGACATCGACCGCTGGATCGCCAAGCATGCCGACCGCGCGCGCATGCTGCTGCAGGTGCACGACGAACTGGTGTTCGAATGCGACGCGGATTTCGCCGACACGCTGGTGCGCGAGGCGACTGCGCGGATGGCCGCTGCGGCCGAGCTGCGGGTGCCGCTGGTGATCGATACGGGGGTTGGGGATAACTGGGACGAGGCGCACTAGCAACCGCGCTTCCAGCCCAACACGCATGGCGATGCGTTCGTCCTCGCAACGGTCTGGAATCAATCTGGCGCGGGACGAGGCGCACTAGCTGAGACGCTAACCTTGCGAACAGCCGACGAACCTGCAACTTCAGACAGGTTTTTCACGGGTTTTTTCGCGAAACTGAACGCCGGTTGCACAAGCCGTGAATCGATCCTGAATTCGATGCGTTGCTTACCGTCTTCTTTACGAACTCTCTACATCGATCATGGTCAACTTACTCGCGACAGATGCAACGTCTGTCGCAGACCACCCTCTCCCCTAGGGTTGGTCGCCGGAACGTCAGACTCTCCCCAAGTCCCGTTCCAAGCCCCGCCGGTTCCCCCACCTGCGGGGCTTTTTATTGCCTGCGATTTGTCGTCGATCAACGACCGGCGGCGACGCGATTGAATATTTCGCCGAGCAATATGCCAACCGGTCTATTCGACGGCCTCGGCGACAGACAGACGCCCGTCGCGGTCGCGGTCGAGCGTGTCGAAACGCATCCGCATGAGATCGCGCGAAAAGCTCTCGAAATCCATCTCATCCTTGACCTCGAACGGAGGCTTTCCGGGCCGTGAGCCCCCGGCAGAAGCGAACAGCGGATCGCGGATGGATGCCGTCATCTGCCTGAAGGCGAAGCCGCGCAGCTCCGACTTCGACACCCGACCACTGCGATCGCTGTCCATCGTGTCGAAACGCTGGCGCAACGCGGCAGTGAACTCGTCGCGCACGACAAAGCCGTCACGGTCGGTATCCAGGCTCATCAGCGACGGCGACGCGGCGGTGGCGAAGTCTACAAACAGCAATGATGCAGCGGCGATGGCCGCCGACAGGTTCGTATGCATGGCTCACTCCTGTTCGGAAAGATACAAAACGGACGCGACCGGCACGCGCGGGCTGCCGCCAAGCGCTTTCACCAGCACGATCTCGTTGCGGCGTTGGGCCAGTGCGGCCTGCGACAGCGTGTCTTCGGCGTTGAGCCGCGACTGCTGCGCGTCCAACCACAGTCGCAGCGGCGCGGCGCCGGCCCGATATCGCAATGCATACAGACGTTCGGCCTGTTCCGCAGCACGCAATGTTTCCCGCGAAGACACGACCTGCGTCTCCAGCGGCGCGCGCGCGGCGTTGGCGCTTTCGACTTCGCCGATCGCTTCGATCAGGCGCTGCGCGAACGCTTCGGCGGCGATGTCGTAGTCCTTGCGCGCAACCGCGATCCGCAGCCGGGTGCCGTTGACATCGAGAAACGGCAACAGCAGGCTGCGGGTCAGCGTGCGCACCGGCTGGTCGAGCAGATCGCCGATGCTGGTGCCGCTGCCGCTCGCGCCAAGGTTCAGGCTCAACTGCGGATACGCGCTGAGACGGACGCGATCGGCGTCGGCCAGCGTTTGCCGCAGTCGCCATTCGGCGGCGCGCAGATCGGGACGACGGCCGAGCAGATCGACCGGCACGCCCGCATCGATCGGAAGCGCCGACGCGCCGACGGTCTGCGGCTCGTCCGCTTCGGGCCAGTACGCCCCTCCGCGCAGCACCGCGATCGCGCTGCGCAATTCGCTGCGCTGCTGCAACAGCCGCGCCTGATTGCCGATGCGCTGCTGCAGCGACTGTGCTGCCTCAGCCGTTTCAACACGGGAAACCGCACCCGCAGCGAACTGCACATCGATCAACGCGGTCGTCCGACGCGCAGTGGCGACCGCCACTTCACCGCGCGCGATGCGTGCGTTGACATCGGCCAGGCGCCAATACAGATCGCAGGCATTCGCGATCAACAGCAGGGTCGTGCTGTCGAGGTCTTCGGCGCTGGCGCGTGCGCCCCAGTCGGCGGCGGTCTCCGCAGTCTGCAGGCGGCGCCACAAATCCACCTCATAGCTCAGCGACAGCTGCGCGCTGGCATTGTTCTGGTCGGGGGCGCCGCCGCGGATCGCTTCACGTGAACTGTCCGACACCGAGCCGCTCGCCACCGGCAGGCGTTCATTGCGCGCCTGACCGACCTGCAGTCGCGCGCGCTGTACGCGCAGCGCCGCAGTGTTCAGATCGCGGTTGCGCGCCAGCACATCCTCGATGAGTCGATCCAGACCGGCGGTCTCGAAGCCCTGCCACCACGGATCGGCATCCGCATCGCGCCGCCGATACGACGCGGCGCTGCCGATCGGCATCGTCTGCGCGGCGTCGCTCCCGCCGTCGACGGCGGAACCGTATTGCGCTGCGGCCGCCACGTCCGGCGGGCGATACGTCGTGACGCACCCTGCGCAGAACAGCGCGGTCGCCAGCAAACCCAGTCGAGGGATCATCGCGAACATGTGTTTCGTATGCGGCGTGCGACTGCGCATGGTCATTCCCGGGCCAGGGCTTCGACAGGATTCATCCGCGCGGCGCGACGCGCGGGCAGGAAACCGAACACCACGCCGACGAACGTCGAGCACGCGAACGCGCCGGCCAGCGAGAGCATCGAGATGTTCATCTTGAAACTGTCGAACAGGCCGTTGAAGACAAACGACGCCAGCAGCGCCAAGCCGGCGCCGAATGCGCCGCCGACCAGACAGATCATCACCGCCTCGATCAGGAACTGCTGCAGGATGTCGCTGTGGCGCGCGCCAACCGCCATGCGCACGCCGATCTCGCGGGTGCGCTCGGTCACCGAGACCAGCATGATGTTCATCACGCCGATACCGCCGACCAGCAGTGAGATCAGCGCGATCGATGAAATCAGCATCGTCATCACACTGGTGGTCGCCTCGATGGTGCTGCGGATGTCGTCGCTGTTGCTGGTGAAGAAGTCCTTGCTGCCATGGCGCAGAGTCAACATCCGGGTCAGGGCTTCTTCGGCGGCGTCCACCGGCGTGCCGTCGCGGACACGCACGGTGATGCCGGAGAGATCGCTGCGGCCCAGGATCCGCCCCATCGCGGTGGTGTACGGCACCCAGACGTTCAGCGCGTTGCCGCCGCCGAAACGGCCATTGCTCTTCTCGGTCACACCGATCACCCGGCACGGCACCTTGCCCAACAGCAGAATACGTCCGATCGGATTGTCGTTGTCGGCGAAAAACTGCTTCCGCGTATTCGCATCGATCACCACCACCTGCTCCATGCCGCGTTCCGACGCCTCGTCGAACAGGCCGCCCTCGGCGATGTCGGTACCCCGCACGCGGAAGTACTGCGCACCGACGCCATTGATCTGCGCCGTCGCTTCCAGATTGCCGTAGCGCAGCGTGCCGTTGGTCGAAACGCTGGGTGTGACGCTGTCGACATACGGCAGCCCGGCCACGCTGCGGGCATCGTCGGGCACGAGCGTACGCACGCGGCCGGAGCGGCTGTCGCCGAAATCCTCGCCCGGATAGATGTCGACGGTGTTGGTACCGAGCGCGCTGATCTGGTCGAGGATGCTGCCTCGGGCACCGGTGGCCAATGCAACGACGGTCGTCACCGACGCGATGCCGATGATGATGCCGAGCATGGTCAGGAAGGTCCGCAGCTTGTGCGCAACCATCGCCATCACCGCCATCTTGAACGCTTCGCCCAGGCGGTCGCGCAGCGATCTTCCGTCGACATCCGAGGGCGCGGCGATCGCCGGTCTCGGCGGCAGCGACGCCGGCTTTCCTGATGCGATGCGGTCAGACACGATTCGGCCATCGCGGATTTCGACGATGCGACGCGCGTGCGCCGCCACTTCCGGATCGTGGGTGATGATGATGACGGTATGGCCCTGGGCATTGAGCTGTTCCAGCAGCCGCATCAGTTCTTCGCCGGAGCGGGTATCCAGCGCGCCGGTGGGCTCGTCGGCGAGGATGATCTCGCCGCCGTTCATCAGCGCGCGGGCGATGCTGGTGCGCTGCTGCTGGCCGCCAGAGAGTTCCGAGGGGCGATGATGGCTGCGGTCGCCGATGCCGAGCCGTTCGAGCAATGCGCGTGCGCGCGTTCGGCGCTCCGAGGCTTTCATGCCTGCATATACCGCCGGCACTTCGGTATTGGCCTGCGCATCGAGATCCGGCAGCAATTGATAGCGCTGGAAGATGAAGCCGAAGCGCTCGCGGCGCAGCGCTGCCAGGGCATCGGCATCCATCTCGGCGGTGTCGCGGCCGTCGATTCGATACTGCCCGGCGCTGGGTCGGTCGAGACAGCCGATCAGATTCATCAGCGTCGATTTTCCGGAGCCGGATGGGCCGATGATCGCGACCATGTCGCCGGCGTCGATGTCCAGATCGACGTCATCCAGCACCGTGAGCGCCAGTTCGCCGGCGTGATACACGCGACTGATCCCACGCAGTTCGATCAGGGCAGACATGGTTCAGCCGCCCGGAACGTTCGGCGGCTGCGGCGGGAACGTCGATGCGGACGCCGCCGGAGCACTCGCTTCGCCCACCACCACGCGCTCGCCTTCACGCAGACCCGAGAGTACCTGCGCATCGACGCGGTTGTTCATGCCGATGCGCACCTTGCGTGCGACTGCGCGGCCTTCGCCGTCGAGCACGCGCACCGTATAGCTGCCGTCGCCGGCGCGCGCGCCCAGCGCCGCGAACGGCACCACCAGCACCTGTCTGGCCCGCGCCAGCACGATCTCGACCTGCGCGGTCATGCCGATGCGCAGCACGCCGTCGCGATTGGGCACATCGAACAGACCGTTGTAGTACACCGCCTCGTCACTGCTCTGGGTGCCGGTGCTGCGGCTGTCGTCTTCGGACACCGATTCCGGCGCCGGCTCGACATCGCGCACCGTGCCGGGAAAACGGCGGTCGGGGTCGCCGAGAATCGTGAAGGAAGCCGGCAACCCCGGACGCACATGGATGACATCGGCCTCAGAGATCTCCGCTTCCACCGTCATCACGTCCAGCGACGCGAGCTTGACGATGGTCGGACTGGACTGCACCGCATTCACGGTCTGGCCTTCGGAGGCGACGATCGCGACCACGCTGCCGTCGATCGGCGCGACGATGCGCGTGTAGCCGAGATTGGCGCGCGCGGTATCCAGCGACGTCGCGGTCTGTGCGATCTGCGCGTCCAGTGCCTGCAGCTGGGCGTGCGCCGCATCGCGACTGGCGCGGGCCGCATCGTAATCCGCCCGCGATGTCGCCTCGCCCGCGATCATGGTCTGCTGTCGTTTGAACGCCGCTTCCGCCTGCACCAGCGAGGCCAGCTGCGCCGCGCGCTGGGCGCGCACGTTCGCCAGTGCGGCTTCGGAATTGCGCAAAGCGTTGCGCTGGTTGGTGGAATCGATCTCCGCGATCAGATCGCCCGCGCGCACCTTCTGGCCGAGCTTCACCTTCAGCGAACGGATCTGTCCCGAAGCCTGGGCGCCGACGCTGACCAGATCGGTGGCTTCGACCGTACCGGTCGCCACTACCGTACGAACGATGTCGCCGCGTGTCACGACCGTGGTCAACAGTGTCGGCGGCGGCGATGGGCGCAGCAAGATCCCTGCGATCACGACGGCCGCCACCGATGCGGCAGCGATCCACAGCGCGCGTCGACGGGTGATGAAGATTTTTTTCGGTGCGGCGTGCGGGGTGGTCGACATCTGATCCTCAGAACTGGCTACCGAAACTGAATTGCAGGCGCTCGATGTCGTCGCCCTCCTGTTTGCGCAAGGGCATGCCATAGCTGATCGAGATCGGCCCCATCGGCGAGCGCCACAGCACCGAAACACCGGTCGATGCGCGCAGTTCGCCGCTGTCGAACCCATCGATGCCGTCGAAGACGTTGCCGGCATCGAGGAACAGCGCGATCCGGGTGCCGCGCATGCTTCCGCCGAAAACGCCGGGCGCGATCAGTTCCAGGCTGCCGAACGTCTTCAGAGAGCCGCCGGTCGGCCTGCAGTCGTCGTAGGCGCTGACGTATTCGCAGGGGCCGAGCGAGTTGTCGCGGAAACCGCGCAGCGAACGCCCACCGCCGAGATAGAAATTCTCGTAGAACGGCAGGCCATCGGCGATCAGGGTGCGATCCAGGGTCGCACCCGGACCGCAGTCGGCATCCCTATAGCTTTTGGCGGGTCCCTTGCGCGGCCGCTGCAGCGGCGGACTGCCCTCGCTGCGGCATTCGAGCATCACCGGTGCGGTGCCGTAGCTGTCGCCGTATCCGAGTTCGGCGCGCGCGAACAGATTGAGCGGACCCAGCCCGAGGTAACGACCGTAGCGATAGTCCACCCTGAAGTACTGCGCGCTCGATCCCGGCAGGGCGAGCTGCACGCCGAAATTCTGGAACGTGCCGGCGGTGGGCGTGAGGAAATCGTTGCGGGTGTCCGCGCCCCAGTTCGCACTGAGCTTCAAGGTGTCGATGCGATCGCTGCCCAGCGCATCCAGATAATCCAGCGACGACTGCGGGTAGTAGCCCTCGGTCAGATACAGGGTCTGGGTTTCCCAGCCGGCAACCAGTTCGATCGTGTTGTTTTCCGAGAGCGGCAGACCTGCGGTGATGTTGGCGCGCGCCTGGTCGGAGTCGTAGCTGTTGTCGTCGTCGCTGCTCTGGCGGGTGCGCGCGGTGTACACCGAATAGCCCAGGCCGATGCCGTGATCCTCGAAGTACGGCTCGGTGACCGAGAACCCGGCCTGTCGCGTCGTGTCGTTGCGCGCCACGTTGAAGCTGAAGCCGCGGCCGGTGCCCAGATAGTTGCGCTGCGAGACCTGCAGGTTGACGGTCAGACCGCTCTCCTGCTGGAAACCGAGCCCGGCCTGGAACTGGCCGGAACTGGTCTCGGTGACGTTGACCGCCAGATCGACCACATCGTTCTTGCCCGGCACGGGCACGGTCTCGATCGCGATCGAGCCGCTTTCGAAGAACCCAAGACGCTGCAGCCGCACCTTGGAGCGGTCGATCGCCGCCTGAGAATACCAGGCGTCCTCGAATTGACGCATTTCGCGACGCAGCACTTCGTCGGTGGTGCGGGTATTGCCCTTGAAGGCGATCCGGCGCACGGTCACGCGCGGCCCGGGAATCACCTGGAATCTGATCGCGACGGTGCGTTTGTCCCGATCGACCTCGGGCACCGGTTCGACCCGCGCGGATGCATAGCCGACGTTGCCCAGCGCGGCGACGATCGAGTCGGAGGTCAGCTCCAGCAGCGTGCGCGAGAAGGTCTGGCCCGACTTGACCAGCACATAGCGCTCGATCTGCGTCCGCGACAGCACCGTATCGCCGACGATGTCGATACCGGCATAGGTGTAGATCTCGCCTTCGTTCACACTGGCGGTGATGTACATCTGCTTCCGGTCGGGGCTGATCGTCACCTGGGTGTTGTCGACACTGACGTCGATATGACCGCGATCGAGATAGAACGCGTTGAGTTTCTCGAGATCGCCGGTGAGCTTCTCGCGCGAGTACTGATCGTCGCGGCGATACCAGCTGAGCCAGCTGGTTTCGTTGGACTCCCAGGACTTGCGCAGTGCCTCTTCGTCGTACTTCGCGTTGCCGACCAGATTGATATGGCGGATGCGCGCAGCCTTGCCTTCATCGACGTTGATCTCGATGTCGACGCGGTTGCGATCGAGGCGGGTCACCGTCGGATCGATCGTGACGTTGTACTTGCCGCGATTGTTGTAGGCGCGATTCAGCTCCAGCGTCACCCGGTCCAAGGCCAGACGGTCGAAGGTCTCGCCTTCGACGATGCCGATGTCTTTCAGATTGGCGAGCAGGTCCTCGGTCTTGAGGTCCTTGTTGCCGCTGAGCTTGAGCGTATTGATCGCCGGACGTTCGGTGACCTGGACGACGAGAATGATGCTGCCCGGATCGGCACCTTCGCGATCGATGCGGATGTTATCGACGCGGATGCTATCGATGCGGATGTCTTCGAAAAAACCGGTCTTGTACAGCGCGCGCATGGCTTCGCCGATCCGCGTGGCGTCGATGCTGTCGCCACGTTCGATCGGGAGATAGGTGAAGACCGTGCCCGCACCGATCCGCTGCAGGCCGTCGATGCGGATGTCGGAGACGGTCATCTGCGATCCGGACCTGTCCGTCGATGCCGGCGCTGCGCCGGACGACGATGCCCACGCGGGTTCGGGCATCGCCCCAATCATCGGCAACAACAGCGCCAAAAACAGCGAACGTCGGCGCAGGATTCGGGTCTTCATGCCGAAACCTCGTGCGCGAACAGCCCCGGGTCGACCAGTACCGGCCAGCCGCAGCCGGCGGCATGGAACGCGTCGACCAGCGCCAGATAAGTTCGTCCGCGGGTTTCGATCTCGCGGTCGCGGAACGCATGCAGCGTGCGCATGCACTCGACCTGCGCGCGCGTCTCGGTAGTCCGGAATCGGCGCAAGCGCTGGCACTGCGCCTCCGCCGATGCCGCAGACGCGCGCACCGGCAACAGCTCGGCCTGGGTTGCGGCCAGTGTGGCAAGGGCCAGCTCCACTTCCTTCAGCGCCTGATCCTCGCGTTGCTCGCAGGCAAGCGCAGCCAGACGCACCGCGTAGCAGTCCTCGTCCGGCACTACGGCACGTTCGCTCTGCGCCAATACATCCGGGCGCCGCAGACGGACGCGGTCGGGGCCTCCGAGTGCCGGCGATTCGGCACAGGCACCGGGCAGCCGCCGATCGCGCATGCGTGCGATCAGCACGGGCAGCGGCTCTGCGGTCTGGTGCGACAGCGCGATGACCGCCGCATCCCACTGCGCGCGGAGCCGGATCCGGTGCGCGTGCAGATCGGCGAGCATCGCGGGACGCGGATCGCCGTGATGTGCGGCGGCATCGGCGTCGTGGTGTGGCTGCGCGCGGCGCATGGTCGCGGCCTCGGCCGCGATCGCCGCATCGGTGCAGGCGATGCGCTCCTGCAGCGCAAGCGCGAGAAAATAATGGCGCGCGGTGATCGCGATCTGTCGCAGTCGCACGCTGTAGAAATCGTAGAGCGCGGCCTCATCGGCCGCCTCGACGAAGGCCTTTCCGGCAGCCGCGTTTGCCGCATCCGGTCCCGAAGCGCGCGCGCAGCGGGACTGCAGACGCAGCGCAGCCGCACAGACTTCATAGCCCTGCGCCAGCGTCGCTTCGATCAACCGATCCAGCTGCGGGTCGCAGAAGCGACGCCACCAGGTCGCCAACGCGGTCTCATCCGGCGCCGATGCCGACGATGCATGGAAGAAACGTGCGACCGCCAAAGACGGCGCAGACGACCCAGGCGCGGCGCCAACGGGCGACGCTGTGGTCCGCTGCGTCGGTGCCGGAGCGCTCATGGCGCGACCGCCGGCGTCGCGTCGACCCGGTTGTACAGCCGCTCGAAAGGAATGCCGCCGGGCATCGGCGCTTTGCTGCTGACCACCAGCGTTTTCACGCGCATCCGCTTGCCCTGGGCTTCCAGCTGATAGGTATGCGTGACCTGGGTGCCGTCGTCGGTATTGATCTCGACCACCAGCCGACCACTCTCGCGGGAGGCGAAAGCGCGCACGTCACCGTCGCCGAGATCGCGCGCGCCGCCGCGGAACATCAGGGTCACCGGAACGGTATCGACCGCTCCCATTTCGACACCGGCGTCGGGATCCATCGCGATCCGCAGATCGCCCTGCAGCGGCGAGGCGAAATCCATCTCCGGACGCAGCATGCCGACCGCCGACAGCATCGCGAGCGGATCGGCGTCCGGCATCCCGTCAGGCGGTCCACCGGGAGGCATACCGCCCGGTGGACCACCCATGCCACCCATACCGCCGGGCGGACCGCCCGGTGGCATCCCACCGCCGCCTGGGGGTTTGCCGCCGCCGGGCGGATGCATCTTCGCCATGCGTTGCCGCATCTGCTTCTGCGTCGCCCGGGCGAGTTTGCGATTGGCGGCGTGATCCGGGGTCCACTCGCCGGTGTAGGCGGTCGGATCGACCGGCACCAGCGCGTCCATGGCATCGGCGGCCGGCGGCCGGGACGCACAGCCGATGAGGGCAAGGATCAAGACGAACGGAAACAGTCTGAACATCGTGGGCGACTCTGGAGGAGCGTGCCGACCACTCTGCGGATCGCCATGTCATCGGCGGTCGGCGCCGCGTCCGGAAACGTCAGGCTGTGTAAATTCCGGTAAACACCGGGTCGATCCGCGCTGTTCGTGCGGGCGCGATGTCAGAATCGGCGCATGGCAATCCTGCTCATCGACGACGACGTGGAACTGTGCGAGCTGCTGCTTGCGTTCCTGCAGGGCGAAGGCTTCGCCGCCGAGGCCATGCATCGCTTCGACCGCGAGACCTGGAATGTCGTCCGCGAACGGATCGAGCTGGTGGTGCTGGATGTCGGTCTGCCCGGCCTCAACGGTTTCGAAGTGCTGAGACTTCTGCGCGACGACAGCCGCGTACCGGTGCTGATGCTGACCGCACGCGGCGACGATATCGACCGGATCGTCGGTCTGGAGCTGGGCGCCGACGACTATCTGCCCAAGCCCTGCAACCCGCGCGAACTGGCGGCGCGGATCCGCGCCATCCTGCGCCGTGTCGACGGCGGCGCCAGCCCGCGCGGCGGCGCGCTCATGGTGAGCGGCGTCGTGCTCGATCCCGCCACCCGCAGCGTCAGCCGCGGCGACGAGCCGCTGGAGATGACCAGTACCGAGTTCAACGTGCTGGAGCGGCTGATGCGCGACGCCGGCCAGATCGTGCCCAAGGACGCACTGATGCGCGATGCGCTGGGTCGCCGGTTGCGCCCCTTCGACCGCGCCGTCGACATGCACATCAGCAGCATCCGCCGCAAACTCGGCGACGATCTGGTCCGCACGGTGCGCGGACTCGGTTATCAGTTCGTGCGGCGATGAAAGCGCATCGATGACAGCACGCCGATGAAAGCCGGACGCATGCGCTCGCTGTTCTGGCGGATCTTTCTGTCGCTGTGGCTGGGCAGCACGGTGCTGATGGTGGGCAGTTCGCTGCTGATCGCGGTGATCGCCGAACGCGAGGTGCCGGAGCAGGTGCTCGAACGGGTTGGAACCTTGCTGCGTGGCAGCGCCCACAGCCTGCTGCAGCTCCACACCCGCGTCGACCGTCGGACATTCGCGGACGCGGTCGCCACCGCCGAGCGCGACTACGATGTGGCCATCTATTTCATCGACGACGCAGGTCGCGAACTGCTCGGCCGCCCACTGCCGGCTGCGTTGCGTCGCTTCGAACGTGGCATGGGAGAGACACCACTCACGGTTGGAGGGCCACTGCGCGGTGGCGCACTGATGTTCGGCGAGCGGATGCGCGCGCCTGATGGCGGCGAGTACACCGTGATCGGAAGCGCCATCGGGCCGCCCCTGCCGAGCATCAACCTGATCCTCGGAACCATGCTCGCGCCGCTGCTGTTTTCGGTGCTGCTCGCAGGCTTCTTCAGTGCGGTGTCGGCGCGTTATCTGGTCGCTCCGATCGACGATCTGCGCCGCGCCACCCGCCAGCTCGCTGCGGGCGACCTCGACTCGCGGGTCGGCACCGCACTGCGCGGACGCACCGATGAATTCGGCGCGCTTGCGGCGGATTTCGACCGCATGGCCGACCGTATCGGCACGCTGATCGGCACCCAGCGTCAGCTGATGCTCGACCTATCTCACGAACTGCGTTCGCCGCTGGCGCGGCTGCGCGTCGCGCTGGAGCTGATGCGCGACCAGCCGCGTGCGGCGCTGCTGGATCGCATGGAGAGCGACACCGATCGCATGGATGTCCTGATCGGCGAACTGCTGCTGTTGGCGCGGCTGGAATCGCCAGCTTCGGAACTGTCGCGCACTACTGTCGATCTGGGCGAATTGCTGTCCGAGATCATCGACGACGCGCGCCTGGAGATGGCCGGCCAACCGCGCGCACTGGGCTTCGACGACAGCCGTGAGGTCATCGCGATCGATGGCGATCGCGAACTGCTGCTGCGCGCGCTGGAGAACGTGATCCGCAACGCGCTGCAGCACACGCCTGGGAACGCGGACGTGAGGGTGAGCCTGATGCGCGAGGGCAACGATGCCCGGATCCGTGTGACCGATGGCGGCAGCGGTTTTTCGGCCGACGCGCTGTCGCGGCTGTTCGCACCGTTCGCGCGCGGCGACAGCCCGCGTCAGCAGCAGGGCAACGGCCTGGGGCTCGCGATCGCCCGCGCTGCCGTGCAGCGTCACGGCGGTCATCTCGACGTCGTCAAACGCCCGCCGGGTACGGGCGCGGTCGTCGAAATCCTGCTGCCGCTGAGCCGCGAACCGGACCACTGAGAAACGCCTCGTCGCTGCGGGCTCGTGGCCTTTCCATTTGCGGGCGCGCGGGCCAGACTGTGGCCGTCGCCACTGCGGATACCGTCGATGCACGAGATGTTCCAGCTGTCCGCGCCGTGGTGGCATTTCTCGCTGCGCGCAGTCGTAGTCTATGTGCTGGTGATGCTGCTGGTGCGGCTGTCGGGCAAGCGCGCGGTGGGCCAGTTCACGCCGTTCGATCTGGTGCTGCTGATCCTGATCGGCAACGCGGTGCAGAACGGCATGAACGGCGGCGACAATTCGCTGACCGGCGCGGTGATCCTGGCGGTGTGCCTGATCGTGCTGAATTACGGCGTGGCGTTCGTCGCGGCGCGCAGTCCGCGCGCAAGAATCTTCATCGAAGGCAAACCGGTGGTGCTCGCCCGCGACGGCAAGATCTTCCGCGACGTGCTCAAGCGCGAGCTGGTCAGCAATGCGGATTTTCTCGAAGCGATGCGCGAAACCGGATGCAGCGAGATCGAAAAGATCCGCGTGGCGACGCTGGAGACCAATGGCCGGATCAGCATTGTGCTGGCCGATCACGAGCCCTCATCGCCATAGCCATGGTGGTTTAGCCCTGGTGGTTTAGCCCAACCAATCGCGCGGTTTCAGATACTCGGCCAACTGCGCTTCGTCGCTGTCGGCTTCGGGCGTGTAGCCATATTCCCAGCGCACCAGCGGCGGCAGGCTCATCAGGATCGATTCGGTGCGCCCGCCGGACTGCAGCCCGAACAGTGTGCCGCGATCGAAGACCAGATTGAACTCGACGTAGCGCCCGCGACGATACAGCTGGAATTGCCGCTCGCGCTCGCCGTAGGGCGTGGCCTTGCGACGTTCGACCAGCGGCAGATAGGCGTCGAGAAAACCGTCGCCGACCGCCTGCTGGTAGGCGAAATCGCGCTCGAAGTCCTCGTGCAGATCGTCGAAGAACAATCCGCCGACGCCGCGGGTCTCGTTGCGATGCTTGAGAAAGAAATACTCGTCGCACCACCGCTTGTGCGCGGCATAGCGCGCTTCGCCGCCGAACGGTTCGCACAGATCGCGCGCCACCTGATGCCAGTGGCGCACGTCCTCGTCGAAGGGATAGAACGGGGTCAGATCGAAACCGCCGCCGAACCACCACGCCACGGTCTCGCCGTCGCGGATCGCGCGGAAATGACGCACGTTGGCGTGGGTGGTCGGCAGATACGGATTGCGTGGATGGAATACCAGCGACACCCCGACCGCGCGCCACGATGCACCGGCCAACTCCGGCCGTGCGGCGGTGGCCGACGGTGGCAGCTTCGTGCCCGACACATCCGAGAAACCGACGCCCGCCTGCTCGAACACCGCGCCGTCGCGCAGGATCCGCGTACGCCCGCCGCCGCCTTCGGCGCGTTCCCACACATCTTCGACGAATCTGGCCTGCCCGTCAGCGCCTTCGATCGCGGCACAGATGCGGTCCTGCAGACCGGTGAGGTAATCGCGGACGCGGTGGAAGTCGGGATCGATCATGGTTGTGGACTCATAAAACCCTAGTAGGGTGGGCCCTGGCCCACCATCGCTGCGCTACCGTTCGCTCTGCAGACCCAGCGGAACGGTTTCGCTTATTGTTGTGCACAGCGGGAAGATTGCAATGGTGGGCCAGGGCCCACCCTACAACCGTCGGTCATTCGTTCAACGCGCCATCCACTGCATAGGCAGCCTCCGGCGGCAAGACCTCACCCGACTCCTCGTCGTACTGACGCAGCACTTCATCGAAGCCGAATCGAGGGCTCCATCCGAGCCGGGCGATGGCGGCTTCGGCGCAATACACGCGATCGATCGATTGCGGGATGGGCCACTTGCGCGCAACGAATGCTTCGACCAGCGCGGGGCAACGCTCCGCGATCAGCGCCGGTGCGTCGCGCTTCAGCCGCTCCGCGTCTGCCTGGCGGAACGGCGTGGCGCCGGAGATCACGAAAGTCTCGCTGGGTGCGCCCGCATGATCCACAGCCCTAGCGTGCGCGTCGGCAACATCGCGGGCATCGATGCCGCGATGCAGGCGCAACACCGCCATGGCGTTCGCAGGCTCCGGAAAGCAGCGTGACATGCGCAGGATGCGCAGCGAAGGTCCGCCTTGCCCGGCAGCTTCGTGCAGCAACGCTTCGGCGGCGAGTTTCGTGCGGTGATACACGGTACGCGGCTGCGGTTCGAGCGCTTCGTCGACCCATGCCGCACGATCCGGCGCGTCGACTGCATCGCCGTACAGCGCTGTCGTGCTTGTGAAAACGATCCGGGAGACGCCCGCTGCGGTGGCGAGATCGAGCAATCGCCGCGTGGCATCGACATTGATGCGCTGGAATTCGCTATCGGATACATGACCGACATGCGGCGCATGCAACGCGGCCGTATGCACGAGCGCATCGACGCCATCCAGCGCCCGGCGCAGGACGGTTTCGTCGCCCAGATCGGCCACCCATTGCACTGCCGAGCCCGGGCTACGATCCAAGCCTTGCGGGCGATCACCGCGGCGCGCGAGCCGGATCCAGATCGCGCGACCCACGCGGCCGCCGGTTCCGGTGATCAGATAGCGGCGGCGATGGGCGTTCACGCCGGCTGCAGATTCGCGTACGCCATCACCAGCCACTTGCTGCCTTCGTCCTCGAAATTCACCTGCACGCGCGCGTGCGCGCCGCTGCCTTCGATGTCGGTGACCACGCCGCTGCCGAACTTCGCGTGGGTCACGTTCTGGCCGATGCCCAACCCGGGGCTTTCCTGCAGCGAGGCGTGGCCGCGATTCTGTTGCCAGGCGTCGCGGCGCGCGCTGGGGTTGTACATCGGCCGCGCGACCTGGATCTTCGGGCGGATTTCGTGGATCAGCGTCGCGGGAATCTCGCGCAGGAAGCGCGACGGCAGGCCGTACATCTCCTGGCCGTGCAGGCGCCGCGCTTCGGCGTAGGTGATCACCAGTTTCTGCCGCGCGCGGGTGATGCCGACGTAGGCGAGCCGGCGCTCTTCTTCCAGCCGTCCCGCTTCCTCGATCGATTTATTGTTCGGAAACAGCCCTTCTTCCATGCCGACCAGGAACACCAACGGAAATTCGAGACCCTTGGCGCTGTGCAGCGTCATCAACTGCACGCCGTCTTCGCCGGCCTCGGTCTGACCTTCGCCGGCTTCCAGCGCGGCGTAGGCGAGAAACGCGACCAGCTCCGGCAGCGCAGCGGACTCGTCGTCGTCGCCCTTCAGGAAGCGCGAGGCGACCGAGACCAGTTCGTCGAGGTTGTCGGTGCGCGAATCCAGCGAGCCCTTCGACAGCGCGGCGTAGTGGTCGCGCAGCGCGGAGCGCGCCAGCACGTGGTCGATCTTGTCCTTCAGCGGCAACGCGGACGACTCCTCCGCGATGCTGTCGATCAGGCCCTCGAACATCGCCAGTGCGTTGCGCGCCCGCCCGGGCAGCGCATCGCCGCGCGAGACCAGTGCGCCCGCCTTCCACAGCGACACGCTGTGGGCGCGCGCATGCCGGCGGACTTCGTCCAGCGTGCGCTCGCCGATCCCGCGCGTGGGCGTATTGACCGCACGCTCGAACGCCGCATCGTCGTCGCGGTTGGCGATCAGTCGCAGATAGGCCAGGGTGTCCTTGATTTCGGCGCGTTCGAAGAAGCGCATGCCGCCGTAGACGCGGAACGGGATCTGTTCGCCCAGCAGGGTTTCTTCGAAGGCGCGCGACTGTGCGTTGCTGCGGTAGAGGATCGCGGTTTCGCCATGACTGCCGCCATCGCGCACCCAGGCGCGGATGCGCTCGATCACGAACCGCGCTTCGTCGATTTCGTTGTAGGCCGAATACAGATCGATCGCTTCGCCTTCGCCGCTGTCGGTCCACAGCTGTTTGCCGAGCCGCGACGGGTTGTGCGCGATCACCGCATTGGCGGCGTTGAGGATGTTGGCGCTGGAGCGGTAGTTCTGCTCCAGACGGATGGTGCGCGCGCCCGGGAAATCGCGCAGGAAGCGCTGCACGTTTTCGACTTTCGCGCCGCGCCAGCCGTAGATCGCCTGATCGTCGTCGCCGACCGTGAACACCTGGCCAGTGTCGCCGGCGAGCAGGCGGATGAACGCGTACTGCAAGCTGTTGGTGTCCTGGAACTCGTCGATCAGCAGCTGCTGGAAGCGATGGCGGTAGTGCTGCAGCAGCGCCGGATGATCGCGCAGCACCTCGTGCGCACGCAGCAGGATTTCGGCGAAATCGACCAGCCCCGACTGCTCGCAGCGCTCCTGGTACAGCGTGTAGGCGCGCAGCATCACGCTGGCCCACTCGTCTTTCTCGGGCTGGATATGCTGCGGCCTGCGGCCTTCGTCCTTCTGCGCGTTGATCCACCACGCGATCTGCCGCGGCGGAAAGCGCGCTTCATCCAGCTCCAGCGCCTGCACCACGCGCTTGATCAGCCGCAGCTGATCGTCGCTGTCGAGAATCTGGAAGCTTTCCGGCAGCTTCGCGTCCTGCCAGTGCAGGCGCAGCAGCCGGTGCGCGAGGCCGTGGAAGGTGCCGATCCACATGCCGCGACTGCCGCCGGGCAGCAGCGCGTCGGCGCGATGGCGCATTTCGCCTGCGGCCTTGTTGGTGAAGGTCACCGCGAAAATGCCGTGCATCGGCACGCCGTAGACCTCGTGCAGCCAGGCGATGCGGTGGGTGAGCACGCGGGTCTTGCCGGAACCGGCGCCGGCGAGCACGAGCAGGTGACCGGATTCGGCGCTGACCGCGTCGCGTTGCGCGGCGTTCAGGCCGTCGAGCAGGTGGGAAACATCCATCCCGGCATTTTAGGGGCAATGACGCGGCGACGCCCGGCTTTTCCGCGAACGTCGTCGGCCTACGGCGTCAGTGATGCTGTTTGGATGGCGTCGCCGACATCAGCTTGTCGGTGTAGGCGATGCCGATGGCCGAGAGGATGAACAGCCCGTGGATGATCGACTGCCACATCACGCCGGCTTCGGTGGCTTTGGTGCACAGCGCCCCCGCCTGCGTCAGCACGGGCGTACACAGCGGCAGGCCGAGCTGGCCGGCTTCGATGAAAGTCTTCAACAGATGGATCGAGGAAATGCCGATGATCGCCATCGCCAGTTTCACCTTCAGCACGCTGGCATTGACGTGGCTCAACCATTCGGGCTGGTCGGGATGACTTTGAAGGTTCAGGCGCGAGACGAAGGTTTCGTAACCGCCCACGATCACCATCACCAGCAGGTTGGAGATCATCACCACGTCGATCAGACCGAGCACGATCAGCATGATGCCCTGCTCGCTGAGCGTGTTGGCATCGTGGATCAAATGCCACAGTTCCTTCAGGAACAGGAATACGTATACGCCCTGGGCCACGATCAGACCCAGATACAGCGGCAGCTGCAGCCAGCGCGAGGCGAAGATCAGGCGGGACAGCGGATTGAGCGATGGGGGCGTGGCTTTCGACATGGTTGGGCGCTGCGCAGGGCGGAGAAATCCGGCCATTAGGGTAGCTGTCGCACCAGCCTGCGCCAAGCCGCACGCACGGCTTACACTGCGCGGACTCCCTGCATCGGCCCGACCGCCATGATCGAACTGCATTACTGGCCTACCCCGAACGGCCACAAGATCACCCTGCTGCTGGAAGAGCTGGCCGAGTCCGGCGCCCCGCTGGCCTACGAGATCAAACCGGTGAACATCGGCACCGGCGAGCAGTTCGCGCCGGCGTTCCTGGCGATCGCGCCGAACAACCGCATGCCGGCCATCGTCGACACTGCGCCCGCCGACGGCGGCGCGCCGATCAGCGTGTTCGAGTCCGGCGCGATCCTGCTGTATCTGGCCGAAAAGACCGGCCGCTTCCTGCCCGCCGATCCGCGCGGCCGCGCCGCGACCCTGGAGTGGCTGTTCTGGCAGATGGCAGGACAGGGGCCGATGACCGGCCAGTACGGGCACTTCAATGTCTATGCGCCGGACAAGATCGCCTACGCCATCGACCGCTACACCCGCGAAGCGAACCGTCTGCTGGGCGTGCTGGACAAGCGCCTGGCGAATCGCGCGTTCATCGTCGGCGACGACTACACCATCGCCGACATGGCCTGCTACCCGTGGATCGATCCGTACAAGACCGCACCGATCGATCTTGAACCGTATCCCGAGGTCCGGCGCTGGCGCGATGCCATCGCCGCGCGTCCCGCGACCAAACGCGCGTATGCGTGGACGAAACAGATCAGCCCGACCGCCGGCCAGCCGCTGACCGACGAACAGCGCAAGGTTCTGTTCGGACAAGGTGCGAAGCCATGATCCGCAGCCTCACTCACGTCTTTCTCTGCAGCCTTCTCGCCATGCCCATCGCGCACGCCGCCAGCCCGGAGACGGGCAAACTCACGCTGGAAGCCATCACCGGCGATGCGCCGCTGTCCGGCCCGACCCTGCTGAAGCCGCAGATCGCGCCCGACGGCTCGCGGGTCACGTTCCTGCGCGGCAAGGATCGCGACCGCAATCGTCTGGATCTGTGGGCCTTCGATGTCGCGAGCGGCAAGGCCGCACTGCTGGTCGATTCCAGCGACGTGCTGCCGGGCGAAGAAGTGCTGAGCGACGAAGAAAAAGCGCGGCGCGAACGCCAGCGCACCGCCGCGCTGTCGGGCATCGTCGATTACCAGTGGTCGCCCGATGGCGCATCGCTGCTGTTCCCGCTGGGCGGCGAGCTGTTTCTCTACGATCTGGCGAAAGCGTCCTCGACAGGATCGGGCAAGACCGCAGTGCGCAAGCTCACCACCGGCCGGGGCTTCGCCACCGATCCCAAAGTCTCGCCGAAGGGTGGCTTCGTCAGCTTCATCCGCGCGCGCAATCTGTGGGTGATCGATCTCGCCGGCGGCGAGGAGATCCAGCTCACCACCGATGGCAGCGACACGATCGGCAACGGTGTCGCCGAGTTCGTCGCCGACGAGGAAATGGACCGCCACACCGGCTACTGGTGGGCGCCGGACGATTCCGCCATCGCGTTCGCGCGCATCGACGAAGCGCAGGTGCCGATACAGAAGCGCTACGAGGTGTATCCGGACCGCACCGAGGTGGTCGAGCAGCGATACCCGGCGGCCGGCGAGACCAATGTGACGATCCAGCTCGCGACGATCGCGCCGAGGCGCGATGCAAAGCCGCAGTGGATCGATCTGGGCGGCAATCCCGACATCTATCTCACCCGCGTCGATTGGCGCGACCCGCAGCATCTGAGCTTCCAGCGCCAGTCGCGCGACCAGCGCAGACTCGAACTGATCGAGGTGGAGCTTGCGTCGAACGAACAGCGCACGCTGATCACCGAAACCAGCAAGACCTGGGTGCCGCTGCACAACGACCTGCGCTTCCTGAAAGACGGCCGTTTCGTCTGGGCGAGCGAACGCAGCGGTTTCGAGCATCTGTACCTCGCGAGCGGGAACGGCAAGACGCTGACGCCGCTGACCCGCGGCGACTGGCCGGTGGATGCGCTGCTTGCGGTGGATGAAGCGAACGGGCTGGTCTACTTCAGCGCCGGCCGCACGCCCGATGGCAAGGCCGATGCGCGGCAGTCGCATCTGCATGCGGTGCCGCTGACAGGCGGCAGGATCCGCACGCTCTCCACCGAACCCGGCATGCACAGCGCCAGCTTCGCCAGGAACGCCAGCGTCTACGTCGACAGCTGGTCGAACGCGCGCACCCCGCCGCAGATCGCGCTGCATCGCGCCGATGGCAGCTTCGTGGCGAAGCTTGTCGACAACGATCCGACCAGGCCCGGACATCCCTATGCGAAGTATCTTGGTGCGCATCGCCCAGTGGAATTCGGCACGCTCACCGCCGCAGACGGCAGCACGCCGCTCCATTACGGGCTGATCAAGCCCGCAGGCTTCGATCCAACGAAGCGATACCCGGTGATGGTCTACGTCTACGGCGGCCCGGCCGCGCAGACCGTCACCGACAGCTGGCCGGGACGCGGCGATCATTTCTTCAACCAGTACATGGCGCAGCAGGGCTATGTAGTGTTCACCGTCGACAACCGCGGCACGCCGCGACGCGGCGCGGCGTTCGGCGGCGCGCTGTACGCCAAACAGGGCACGGTGGAAGTGGACGATCAGCGCAAGGCCGTGGAATGGCTGCGCGCGCAGCCGTGGGTGGACGGCAAACACATCGGCGTCTACGGCTGGTCCAACGGCGGCTACATGACCCTGATGCTGCTGGGCAAGGCCGCCGACGACTACGCCTGCGGCGTGGCAGGCGCGCCGGTCACCGACTGGGCGCTGTACGACACGCACTACACCGAACGCTACATGGATCTGCCGGCGGCGAACGTCGACGGCTACCGCGAAGCCAGCGTGTTCACTCACGTCGGCGGCATCAAGCCCAATGCGCTGCTGCTGATCCACGGCATGGCCGACGACAATGTGCTGTTCAGCAATTCGACCAAGCTGATGAGCACGCTGCAGAAGCAGGCGACGCCGTTCGAGTTGATGACCTATCCCGGCGCCAAGCACGGCCTGCGCGGTGCGGATCTGCTGCATCGCTATCGGCTGACCGAATCGTTCTTCGCGCGGTGCCTCAAACCCTGAGCGCAACGTTCACTCCACCGTTGCCCAGCGCACGGCGCCATCGCTCTCCTGCCTGAACAGGCGGACTGCGGTGGCGCGCGGCGGCGCACGCGCGATCTCAGCGGCTGCGCCGATCCTGTCGGAAGATCGTCGCCATGACCTTCGACGCTGTGCACGCGCAGCGCCGGGGCGTACTTTGCCCCCTCCTCCGACCGGATCCCCCATGAAACCCCTCATCCTCACGCTTGCGCTGTCCCTGGCGATCGGCGCACCGACCTGCAGCTTCGCGCAGACGCCCGCCCCCGCCGCAAAACCCAGCGCCGCACCCGCGCCCAAGGCCACCCGGGCCTGGGTGGAGACCAGCAACCGCTACGCGCAGATCCTGCTCGCGGCGCAGCTGCGCTTCCAGCCCGAGTCCGCATCCTTCTTCGGCATTCCCGGCTACGACGACAAGGTTGCGGACCTGGGCCCGGACTACGCCGCGCGCTTCCGCAAGGCCACCGCCGAGGCCAAAGCGGCGCTGCAGGAAAAACTGCAGCTGGAGCGCGACCCGAATGTGCGCCAGGACCTGGAGATCATGATCCAGGCGGCCGACGACAACATCGAATCGACCCTGGTCAACGAGCGTCTGGTGCTGCCGTTCGCCGATGCGCCGCAGCTGGTGTTCCAGGGCCTGAAGGGCCTGCTCTCCGAGCAGACGCCGCCCGACCGCCGCGCGAAGGCGCTGGACCGGCTCAAGGCCTATACCGGCATCGCGCCGGGCACCACGCCGATCACGGTACTGGCGCGCCAGCGCTACGAAGAGCGCGCCGGCAACGCCGGACTGCTGCGCCCGACGAAACTCGAAGTGGAACAGGCGCTGGCGAACGCAGACACCTACATCGAAGGCATCCGTAAATTGTTCGCGCAGTACGGCATCGCCGGCGGCGAGGCCGCACTGGACGCATTGGACAAACAGTTCGACGACTACGTGGCCTGGACGCGCAAAGAGGTGCTGCCGCATGCGCGCACCGACACCCGCCTGCCGCCGGAGCTCTACGCGCTGCAGCTGAAACAGGTCGGCATCGATATTCCGCCGGCGCTGTTGATCCAGCGCGCACGGCTGGCGTTCATGGAAGCCCGCGCGGCGATGGAACGGCTTGCGCCGCTGGTGGCGAAAGAGAAAGGCATCGACGCCGACGATTATCGCGGCGTGATCAAAGCGCTGAAGCGCGAAACGATCCCGAACGATCAGCTGGAAGCGCGCTATCGCGCCGTGATCGACGCGATCGATCCGATCATCGTCCGCGAACGCATCGTCGACGTGCCGAAGCGGCCGATGGTGATGCGCCTGGGCTCGGCAGCCGAAAGCGCAGCGCAGCCGGCGCCGCATTTCCTGCCCGCGCCGCTGGTCGGCAACACCGGGCAGCAGGGCCAGTTCGTGCTGCCGCTGAGCAATCCCGCGCTGAGCGACAAACACGACGCCTACGACGACTTCAATTTTCCATCGGTGGCGTGGACGCTGTCCGCGCACGAAGGCCGCCCGGGCCACGAACTGCAGTTCACCGCGATGGTCGAACGCGGCGTATCGCTGGCGCGCAGCCTGTTCGCGTTCAACTCGGTGAACGTGGAAGGCTGGGCGCTGTACGCCGAAGCGGAAATGATTCCGTACGAACCGCTGGACGGCCAGCTCATCGCCCTGCAGTTCCGGCTGATGCGCGCGGCGCGGGCGATGCTGGACCCGATGCTCAACCTCGGCATGATCGACCGCACGCGCGCCGAGAAAGTGCTGATCGAGGATGTCGGCCTGTCCAAAGCGATGGCGCGCCAGGAACTGGACCGCTACACCTTCAACGCTCCCGGCCAGGCCGGCAGCTATTTCTACGGCTACGCACGAATTTTGGAACTGCGTGCGGAAACCGAACTGGCGCTCGGTGACAAGTTCGACCGGCTCGCTTTCAACAACTTCCTTCTGGACCAGGGGATGTTGCCGCCGGATCTGCTGGCGAAGGCGGTACGGGAGCAGTTTGTGCCGGCGCAGTTGCAAAAGCGTTGAAGCGGAGCGTGTGGCTGCGACTCACCGCCAACGTAGGGTGGCGGTGAGCGCAGCGAACCCCACCATCGCACCGCTGCCGTGTTCATGGGGTGCTGCGTTGGCGCACTGCTTGTGTTTCATTGCCGGCAGACAGTGCCTTCTGATTTTGTAGGCTGGGTCATTGACCCAGCTCGCTGGGATATTACCGGTGGGGCTGGGTCGATGACCCAGCCTACGGGCTATAGCAATGGTACCGGGCACCTATGATTCGAAACGGCAATGCGGTGACCATCAGCGACCGTAGTGGTGAATCCTGTCAAAGAAGAGGACAGCGGTTTGTCGGGATTTTCTGAATTGTAGGTGTCCGGATCACGCTGACAAAGTCTGCAACGGCAATATCCCAGACTCCCTTCTCCCCGCATAGCGGGGAGAAGGTGGCGCGAAGCGCCGGATGAGGGGCGCTCTTCGCGATACACAGCGCCTTGAAGCCCCTGCGATCAGTCTTACGGGCGCCATGATGCGAGATGGGATTTTACCCGGAACATCCATTCCACGGCGTAACGCAACGAGCACCGTTTGCAGCCAGTGTGCAACCAAGCAAGACCATGAGGATGTCTTTCGAAAAGTACATGCTGTCGCGAGACGAATCGATGTCTGGCTTCTCGTAGCCCGGTTATCGCCATTGGCGAGAGCAGGCGGATGGTGGTGAGGCGGTCAAGGTGGTGGATTAACGCTGAGATTGACCATGCTGACGGCTGCTTTTGCCTGATGGGTGTCGCTGTAACTCTTCCTGTGTCCCCAAGGGAGCATGAGCTTTTTTTGTGGCCGTGTTACGCATGGGGGTGGTTATAGTTGACCTGTCAGAAGTGACAGGGTCGTATTCAGCTATGCGTTTTGGGGAATTTCTGCCTACGACCCTTGCCAACGTTAAACTCACAGTAATAGCCGCTTGCAGGTTCCTGTATTTTACGCAAGGCTTTATGCTGTCCATAGAAGTGAGCTCAAGTGAGCTCAAGTTAGTTCTTAACAGTAAAAACATTACATTTCTAATGAATTTCATGGGGGCTAAGTGGCTACAGAAATCCTTATCCGCTTTTTAAGTGCAGGCCTCATCAATGTGGGCGGAGACGACGCCAAGCTTGAAAAGCTCAGAGAAACGGCGACCGATCTCGCAGCCACCCTCAAAATAAATCCATCCAAGGCCGCGCCCTTCGCGTTGATTGCCTTTGACCCCGAAGCTCCAACCAACGACCCTGTCGTCAGAGAGGCCATTGATGCCCTGCGGAATCGTTGGACGACCTACGTCAATACCTTTTCCAGTACGCCCATCGAAGTGATTAGGGCAATCTTGCTGGATGCACTCGTGCAAGCAGCGAATGACGACGATAAGGTTGGCCTCGCTTTCGCGACTTGTGCCCGCAATGTGCTTCCCTTCATGGAAGTCGGAAACGAGCGCATGATATGGGCTGATGTGATTTGCCAGATCGAACAGCGCGTTGATGCCAGAGCCGAGACCGAATGGGCAACACCAGCGTCGATCACCGTCGAACCTATGACGTTCTCAGCTTCCAAAGTTGTTGAAATAGCGACTACTACACCACTTGTCGAAGTACCAGTTCTGACCAAGCTGGTCGAAGCGGCGATGGGCCCTAATAATGCTGCTGGAGAAGCTACTGGGGGGAACCCGTACTGGCCGAATAGCGGTCAGAACTGGGCCAACCAATTTACGCCGAAGTTCATTGAGCTCCTCACAGAAACCATTAACGCAACGACAGGAGGTCTAAAGGTCAATCCGGTCGACTTCTCTGGCCCGCTCGGTGAGCTGGCTAAATCCGTGTCTGAGCATGTGGATGGCGCGCTTCAGTCAGTGAGTGCCGCAACTGCGGGCCTTCAGCGGCGGACAAATCTGATTTGGTGGAAAGAGGCGCTGTACTCACCGAGCGCCAGAGCCAGCTATCGCGGAATGCCGACCCATATTGCTGCTGCCTTGATGGCATTCGACCTCCATAAACAAGTTCCAACATTTTCACCCGCGAGTGTTGCAGCTTTTCTTCATGAGACCGTCTTGAGCTTACCGCTGCTCGACACAACTGATAGGCGCACGCTGCGAGAGCTCTTGAGTGAAGCCTCGACTTCTGAGGAGTTAGCAGCATTGCGCGACGCTGCCGCTGAATTGATGTTCGAGCCCGCTGGCCGCAATCTGATCATCGGATTCCTTGGGCACTCTTCAAATCATCCTGTGCCCGATGGTCAACCATTCCGCGACCAGTTCGGTATAGCAGCCGTGACGCCGTTGACGGTCGCCGAATGGGCGACATGGCTCTTTAGGGAACTGCAGGCCGCTCGGGCTGCCCAAGATAGTCCGGGACCGAAGAAGCGAGCACGGAAAGCCCAATGAGTGCCTGTACGCGAAAGACCTGCTTTGCACCAGACAGCAGCTGTGATCTGGGGCATTTAAATCGCGCCGATTGTCTTTCTTGGAAAGGTAGCCAAGACGAACGTGCAACTCCATCCGATCAGGGCGAAGCGGACGAAGTTCTTTTCCCGTGGTCTGGTAGCGCTCTTGGGCTTGTTGATATCGGCTTCGTGGCGGGACGTGCCAAGCCGCTTGTCGTCGGCATCGCCGGACCTCAAAACGCCGGCAAGTCAACGTTGCTCGCGGCTTGGTATCTGCTGATCTGCCAAGGTCATGCTAAGGCCGTCCGACGGTCTTTTGCAGGGTCTTACTCGCTTGCCGGTTGGGAAGCAGTTGCAAGCGCACTTCGCTGGGCACCGGGCCAGCGGCCTGGATTTCCACCGCATACGACAAGCCGTGGAAGCCGTGCGCCCGGGCTACTTCACTTCACGTTTCGGGATACTGACGGGCTGGCACGCGATTATCTGTTCACTGATGCGCCTGGAGAGTGGTTTCAAAAATGGGCGATAAATCGCAACGCAATCGAAGGAGAAGGCGCTCGTTGGGTTTCCGAGCATGCGGATGTTTTGTTGCTGATAGCAGACTGCGAAGCTCTATCGGGCACCAACAAAGGCTCAGCCCGCGGAGCGCTGCAACTGCTTGCACAGCGCATAGCCGCCGAGCGGGGTGCCCGTCCTTTAGCGCTCGTATGGACGAAATCGGATGTTGCCATTTCGCCTGAAATGGAAGCGTCCATTCGAGATACCGTACTTGGGCTGATGCCTGACGCAGCGCAGTTTTCTGTCAGTATTTTGCCCGGATCAGATAATCCGAGTGACAAGGGTCGGGGCTTTCTTGAACTACTCGATTGGACTCTGAGCGTTCGACGCGAACGTGTCAATTTACCGCTGACGAGAGTCACTAATTCAGATCCGCTATTCCTGTTCGGCGGGAGACACTCATGAGCGCAAGTGACACTTCGATCCTGCTGATCGGCGAGTCTGGAGTAGGAAAGACACACTACGGTGCCCAGCTATTGAAGCGCCTGATGAAGGGCGACGGTTCGTTGCGCATGAATGGCGCAGCTACCAATCTGGAGCCCTTCGAAGCTGCTATGGACAGCCTGAACGAAGGGAAGGCTGCGCACCATACACCCATAAGCACCTACGCTGACAGCGTCTGGCCGATCATCGATGTTGAAGGACGCAATGCCCAGCTTGTATGGCCTGACTATGGTGGTGAGCAGGTCAAGGCGATGTCCGCCAAACGGCGGATTCCCGCTGCATGGCGCGAGCGCATCATAGCCGCGCCGATGTGGCTTCTGCTTCTAAGACTCCAGCAATCTCGTATTAGCGACGACATACTGTCACGTCCACTTAGCGAGCTGAAGGGATCAGGATGCGACAATCGCGAGATTCAGGTTTCGGATCAGGCCAGACTGATCGAACTGATGCAGATGCTCGTCTACATTCGTGGCGCCACGAGTCTTGAACCGCTGCACAGTCCGCTCTGCGTGCTGTTGAGCTGCTGGGATGAACTCGGAATCGATGATGTGCCGGCTACTGTCCTGGCCCAGAGACTACCTATGTTGTCGAGTTACCTGACCAGCACTTGGGCCGACCCATCCATTCTTGGACTTTCCGCTCTCGAACGCCCGCTTACGCCTGTTGGCTGCGATGATGGTTACGCGGCGCGCGGCCCCGAACAGTTTGGCTATGTAGTCCTAGCTGATGGCACGCGGTCGACGGACTTGACTCTACCGATTCAACTCCTTCTGGAAAAAAGATTTTGAGTGCCACAGTACGTCGACCATGAAGATCGAGCAGGCGATCTATGGCGAAGTCCGCAGTGGGCACGGGCTCCGGGTGTCCAGTGATGGCGGGCGGATTTCGACTGAGCTTACCGCGCGACTTGATCTGCCTGACACCGCTCCTCCCGGCACGGTTTGGTCGCCCTTTCTGAGCGGTTTTCGCTACGGTGATCACTACGTGATTGCGCGTACATTTGCGGACACTACGGCGACACGGCCAGGCATGGTTCTTTCGCATGCGGTGATCGCGCCGCTCGAAGCTATAGTTTCGATGAGCGACTTGAGGCCATTGCTCGCGTTGCTAATTGCGACGCCGGAGCCACCAAAGATTCTGGAGAGCTGCGTTGTTTCAGCATCAGTAGGGGCAGCACCGGAAGCGCGTGATCTACTCTCTGCTGCGGAAGCTCTGACAGGGCGAGGAAAAAGCCCGGTTGTTAGGATTGGAACCCAGGGCTTCGAAGAGCTGGTGGCTTCACTGTGGTTTCACTTTTGGCCGGAACTCCGCTCTAACTTTGCGTTCCGTCTCAGCTTCTCGCCGCAAGACATCGTAGAAGAACCCAAACCAGCACTCGTCTGCACCCCCACAAGTTTGGCCATTCGTTGGACAGGCCATCGACTGATTGAGACTGAGACTCCCGCGACTGCATCGCGTGCGACGGCAATCTTGAGCGGCGGAGTCGGCGCCAAGCCAGTGCTCGACTTCGCGCGCGAGATCGGCGCACGGCTTGATACATTTTCAGGTTTGCATAGGCTTCTTCAGGCCTACGAACTCGCAACACTTGAGATGCCGAAATTTGATGAGTGCATAAGCACAGTCCGTATCGTCGATCTACTATCACCCAACATTGAGGCAGGCATCGAGAAAAAGAGAAAGTTGCTTGAGAGTCTAACATCGCGCTTATCTGGAGCTTCTGTTCGAGAGGTTCTATTACTAAGAAATTTAAGCGCTGCTGGATTTTCAGGTATGAACACATTGTGGTCAGGTCTGGAGTCTTGGGCCGTGACCAATAATTTCGCGGAAGTCGATGACCAAGACATGCTATCGGTATTCGACGATGCACTCTCCCCATCGTCGGCAATCTTGGCGTGGCAAGACGCGATCATTGGCGGCGTTAAAGAAGCGATCCAGCTAAAGTCATCACCATTCTCTGGAGCATTCTGGCGATGGGCGCACGCGCGGCCTGAAACACTGGCGAACTTGATGGAAAGACTGCCCGGAAGTCGTGATATTGAGAGTAGCCTCTGCGAAGCAGTGCCTAACAAGATAAGTGACCACGCGGCACAAACGGCAAGGGCGCAAGCGTTGTCGAAAGGCTGGCTGCAACTACACGGCAGTGCCGTTGCAGCCAACCTTTCGCCTCGCAATGCCGTTGTCCAGCAATTGAAGATTGACGCTGACCCAAAGTGCCTTGAGGGCGTTAAAGCCTCGCTTGGGCGAGCGACGCCGCGGGAAACAATCGCGATTGCGCTTGACCTAGGCGAGCCCCGTGTCATGCGGTTCGCAGCCGAGGAAGCCGCACGCAAGCCGAACCTCCTGAAGGATATTGATCTCGGCCGCGCTTCCGCCAAGACGCTCTGGGCTAATGCTCTTACGATTAATTCTGAGGCATGGAAAGGCCCAGCTGATCCGCATGGGTCTTTCAGCGCGATGATCGATGTGATGCTCGAAGGCGGGCCATGCAACATGGAGTTGATTGCGGCATTAGCACGCACGCCAGTTGCTGATCTCAGCGATCATCCACGGCGTAGGGCGGTATGGGAGAGTATCAGCCAGCCAGTGCGCGCAAATCTGCTCAAAGCGACCGCAGCCGGCTGGGTAGAACGCGCAGTAACCGGCCACTTAGTTGACTCGCCGGAACCGAAGCTTGAAGCTGCTATTCTTGACGTGAAAGATTTTGATCATCAACTTCACGCTTTGGCAAAGAATGACGTTTTATCAGCCATTGGCATAGTCGATAAACTGACGAATTATGATGAAACACGCTTCGTTATATGGCTGGACACTCTTTTAAGTGTGCAAAGCTCGTTTGCGGTAGAAGATATCGAGGCATTAGGCCGCCTTGTACTTCGTCGGCGTTGGAAGCAAGTCATTGATCTCCTAATTCAGTCCGCCCGTAAAGGACGAAACGATGTAAAGCAGGCACTACGTATCTGCAAAGATATCATCGGCATTTGGGATACTCTTACACTAGGTTTGTCGTCAATCACCAATGACGAGAAATGGCGACTTCTGGAGGAACTGGCTACAGAGCTCTACCCACGTGGGCCTGATGAGAACAGCCTGTGGGATCGGGCTGGCGGCCGGGATTCGGATTTACAGATTCGCGGAAACGGGAAATCACGATGGCATGACGCGATTTCACAGCTTCGCCGAGGCAAGGGGCCTCGCATGCAGAGAGTACTTGGCGAGATGAGTATTGACTACCCCGCTAACGATCGCGTCCGTTATCTTGCAGGCGATAGCTACTTCTCCAGTAGCTATCGGTAACATACAACCAAGAGATGAAAGCTAAACGTGGATAGTCCAAAAAACTCCAGCGATAACACCGGATTTTCGACAGCACATGCGCTGGTCGTAGCGATTGCAGCCTACACGACAGTCACACCATTACCGGTTGCAGTCATCAATGATGCGCGCGACATCACTTCGGTGCTTACCTCGCAATCCCATTGTGGTTACGCTCCGAACAACGTCCGAATGTTGCTCGACGGAGAAGCCACTTTGGAGGCACTACGCCATGAGCTAGATGCGCTGGCTGAACGATCTGGCGTCGACGACACAGTAGTTATTTTCTTTTCCGGCCACGGTGCTCTTATCAAAAGTTCTGGCAACGAAGAAAGTGGACTTGTGCCAATTGACTGCGATCCCAAGCATCTTTCAGCGACAGTCTTATCTGAAGCTGAGTTCTCCGCCGCGCTTGCGCGCATAAAAGCACAGCGTCTTGTCGTTTTCATAGACGCCTGCCATTCTGGCGGTGTAAGTAGTTTTAAGGGTAATGGTGGACCCAAGCCCGTTGACCTTGGTTTCAGCGAGAAATCTTTAGATCGGCTAGTGCAGGGAGCCGGTCGCGTATTCATTGCTTCATCCCGAGCATCAGAGGTATCACGAGTGCTGGCAGGCGCATCTAACAGCTTATTCACACAACACCTCCTTGACGCTCTGCGCGGCAATGGCCGTACGAGCGGAGATGGGTTTGTTCGTATTTTTGAAGTTTTCAACTATGTTTCCGAGAAAGTCCGTGGCGCTGCGCCAAGGCTGCAGCATCCTATCTTCAAGGCCAGCGATTTAGAGGACAATTTTCCTATTGCACTTGATCGAGGAGGCATGAAAAGCGTTGGTCTTGAAATCCCAGTAGAAAATCGCAAGGAACTGTGGCGCCAATTTGAAGATGTTCTTGCAGATCTATACCCCCTGGGGCCCATTGAACAGGAAATCTGGGCACGCGCAGGAGGCGATTTATCCCAGCTTCGTCTGACTGGTAATGGCCGTGCAAACTGGTTCGCTGCTCTCAAGTCACTCCGACAAGGCGGTGGCGGCGCGGCGATACGATTAAGTACGCTGGTGAAGGCAGCCCTTGAAGACTTTCCTCACCATCAATATCTAGCCCATTTGTCCAATATTATTTTTGACGATGAAAAACTGTAACTATAACCCGTAAGGCGGATTGAAGTTCCTCATAGGGCGGGTTTTTTTTGACCCGCCTATCGAAATGAATCGGCCGCTTCTTATCCGCAAGACGGGCGAACTTTGCGGTGTTGCTGCATGCGAAGCGATTGTTCGCCAATTGGCGGGTCAACACCCGCCCTACGAATCTACAACGCCGCGACTCCCATGCATATGCGCCAGGCCGATCATCGCGTCGATGAGCATTCAACCGCGCCGTGTCGTGCGTCAGCGGTGCGCCAAGGCAGCACCCTATCGAGCATGTGGCCGATCGACTTTCAGACCGAACGGAATTTCGTGGGGCGGTAGAGTGGGCTTTGCGCGCAGATCGAGCCACCCATACAGGTCGACCTCAGCGGCTTCTTTCGCATCGCGAAGAGCGCCCCTCATCCGGCGCTTCGCGCCACCTTCTCCCCGCTGTGCGGGGAGAAGGGAGACAACGTAACCTTGCCGCGACGGTAAGGCCGCAAGGCGAATATGGTTTTGCTGGGTGCATGGCTGAATCGTCATGCACATTCTTCAACGACGCGACGGCTGCGATATCTGCGGCGCATGACGCTTTTGGCGTATGCGCCCTGCGTTCGTGATGAGCCGGCTGCCGGAGCCGGGTCGCCGGCGATGGCCCGCCATGCATGTTTGCGCGCAGCCTGTTTTGCTCGATGATCCACTGCTCCGCTCCGGGATCGTTCAGCGGTAGAACGCTCGGCTGATAACCGGGTGGGCGCCGGTTCGAATCCGGCTCCCGGACCCAGCAGGCTTCCATGTTCCACCGCTTGCTTTCCTGCCGATGCGAGGCAAGATACGTCGACTGCTCCGGGGTAGTTCAGTGGCAGAACGCTCGGCTCCTACCGGGTGGGCGCTGGTTCGAATCCAGCCCCCGGACCCACTTCATCGTTCGACTGCAGGCGCCTATGTCCACACGCGATGCCGAATCCGACGGAGCACCGGGTATCGGTGCGGGCTATGCGATGTTCCAGTTGTCGAAAGCCTTGATCGCGGAAGAAAGCGACCCCGATCCGCAAGCACGTGTACGCGCCGGCGAGCGGATCGCGCGATGGCAGCAGGTCGTGGTCCACGCCATGAACGGAACGGCACAGTACGGCTCGCGCATGCCTTTCGCGGATGTTCCCGCGTGGGCAACACTGGAGGTCGCGACCGGTGGCTTCGCGACCGGGCATCTGTTGGCGGGTGGGGAAACGACCGAAGACGAGCGCGCGTTGGCCGCATCGATACCGGGCATCCGTGACGGCGTCGAGCGACTGGATCTCAATGCATGGCATCTCTCGGACGCGGGCATCGAGGCGTTGCAGCATCGTCTGCGGCGCGGCGACTATCGGATCGATGTGCCGGAAGAAGCGGCGCTGCCCACAGTAGCGTGGTTGCTGGGGCAAGGGCGCGCTGAGGAAGCGAGGGTGTTGATCGAGACGATCGCACCGTTCTTCGACCGCCTGCGTTTTTTCCCGCCGCCTGCGCAGGGGCTGCCGGTTTCGGCTGCGGACGTGCATGTGTTCGCTGCCGGCGATGTCCGGCAGCGACTTGCGACGCTGCCGGGGCAGGCGCGGTTGGCCGCGCAGAAGCGGGCGATCGAAGTCCGTTTGCCGCTGTACGACGCGGCGATCGCGCAGGTCCTGGCGACGTATAAGGACGGCTGGCCTTGCCGGCAATATCCGCAAGGATGGCACGAGCAAGCGGCAGCGCTCTGCGCGCGCTTCGATGCGACCCATCAGGACGTTGTTCGCGCCGGCCGCACGGGCAAGGATCGTGTCGCGGAGCTGTTCGCGCTGCTTGCGCAATGCGCCCGCGACCCGGCCGCGCTGACCGGTCGCCATGTCGGGCGTATCCGTCGGATCGTCGACGATTTCGTCCGCAAACACGGTCATCCCGATTCGGATGGCCATCGCATGCATCGCGCCGGACAACGTCGACAAGTGGCGGCGCCCGCGCATCACCTCATCGCGAGGGCGGTGTCCGCACGTCTGGCGCATCATCCGGACAACGCCGGGATTTCCGATTTCGCATCGCTGTCGGTACCGATCACCGCCGAGGAAGCAGAAGCGTTCGCTGTGGATGAGGGCACGACGCTTCCGCCGGCGATCCGTCGACGGCTCGAACGCTGTCGCAGCGGCACGATCGCCGAATTGATCGCATGCGGCGTGATCACCTCCGGCGACACCATCGCGCGGGTCTTGCCGGCGCTGACGGCGGAAATCAGCAGCGCCGGATTCCGCGATGTTTCGCTGCGCATGCTGTACGCGGCAACCTATCGCGCATTCCGCCGTCGACGTTCGCTGCTGCTGCTCCATCTGCAGCATCAGGTCGAGATAGGCGAGTTGCCCTGGGTCGCGGTCGTCGAACACGAACGTCAACCGGATGCGATCATCGCGGATGCCGCCCGTCAGTCGCTGGTCGAATCGGCGGCGCTGACGCTGTCCGCCTTCCCGTACGCAATCGTGCCGAACAAGCTGCTGCAGGAGTTCCGCGCGCTGGCGAATACCGCGCAGCTGGAGCTGCCGTTCGTGGATGAGGTGGCTGCGGATATTTTCATGGGCACGTTCTCGAACAAATTCACCGCAGCGGCCAGGCGCGCGGCGAGACTTGTCAGCGGCACGCTGTACGCGCGTTACTACGCCATCGAGACGGACGTTTTGATCGCGTTGCCCGACAAGCCGCCGGTGGGTGCGAAGCGGTCATGGTGGCAGCGCCTGCCGTCCGGTCGCGATACGTTGGCGGCCCTGTGCGCGCGACGCGCGAACGCACAATTGGGCACTTGGCGCCCTGCGGTCAATGGCACGATCCTCGAACAGCAACAGATCCTGACCACCCAGAATCTGGCGCCGCTGTTCGGCGATCTCGATCTGAAAACCCTGCTGCGCACGCGACTGGACATGCTCGCGCTGAGCTGCTTCGAGTGGATCTGCGCGCGTCAGCGCATGCGGATCGAAGGCCATCGCGCGCGACTGGTGATGGTCAAGAACACCGCGTACGCCTGGCGGCAGATGCTGTTCTACCTGTCCATGCTCGACGAACCCGAACAGCGGTCCGCCATCGCTGCCATCGAGACGCACTTCGCGGCGCAGCCCGAAGTCTTTCGCAAGCGATTCATGCCGGCCATGCTTGGACTGCGGCTGGCCGCAGCGGGGCAACGGCTGCCCCAGCACGACGCAACGCCTGAAGGCGCCCGCGTGTTCCTCGGATGGACCACGCAGCCGCACTGGCTGCTGATTCCGGGATCCACGGAATAAGGTCCGCCTGGCTCACCCCGGGGTGCGTTGGCCGTGCTCAACTCTGATGTCTGGAAGCGCCTGAGCATTCGGGCGAGCATCGCAAGCCATTCCTTGATGCCGATTTGCATCATGCAGACGATCGCGTCGACAGGCGTTCAATCGCGACGGTTCACGCGCCGGCGGTGTGCAGGGGCAGCGCCCTATCGAGGATCCGGCCGATCGACCGGCCCTCAGTGATCAGATTCACTTGCCGACGTCCGTCTCTGGGCGCAATCCACCCTCATCAATTCACTTCATCGCACGCGCCCAAACATCACGAAGATTGCGGGTGCCCCACTCCTCTCGCCATCGCAACGAAGAAGCGCCGGGTGACCGGCGCTTCTTCATATGCATCTCTTGCCACGTGCAGGATGGGGTGAGCGCAGCGATGCCCACCATCCCGACACGCCAGGCGCGGAAGGCGCGGAAGGCGCGGAAGGCGCGGAAGGCATCGAGCGAAGCATACAACGCGGGACACATCGAACGTTTTTCGACGGTTTTGGTGGGCATCGCTGCGCTCACTCCACCCTACGCACTAACATCAGAATTGGGCATTTTTCCTTGGTGCGTGTCCTTGATCGTGTGTCCTTGATCGTGTTTGATCGTTTTTTAGGAAGTCGTTTTTTAGGAAGTCGTTTTTTAGGAAGTCGTTTTTTAGGAACAGGCGGGACTAGGTTCACTTCTCTCGAAGTGAACCTGGTCCCGTTTGATGCGATCACCCATGCGGGCCGGATTCAAAACTGCCAGATCTGCAGCGCGCCACCCGGTGCAAGACTGCTGAGGACCGCTCCGCTCGAACTGCTGCCCAAGTACCGGTTGGTGCCGACGGACTTGAAGCGCGCCGTATTGGCTGAGGCGTTCAGCCTCAGCCATCGCTGGCTTGCGATAGCGGAATTGCACGGCGAGGTGACGACGCCGCCTGCGGAGTTGATGTTCAAGCAACGGAGGGTAACGGTGTTCCTGATCAGGATCCCGCCAGCAGTGTTGATCTGAGTCCATACCTGAGGATTGATGGCGGCCCCATTGCATACCTGGGTGAGGGCGGCACCGCTGGCATTAGTCGCAAGGCAGCGACCGTTCCCTGTGTTCTTGAGCGTCGATGTCTGCGCCAACGCAGCCGGTGCATAGGCGGTGAGTGCACCGGCAAGCATCAGCAGAACGGACGACAGGCCAAGTTTGATTGTTGCGTTCATATCTCAATACTCCTTCATTGATTGTGGATATTGCGAAAGAGGAAATCCGGCTTGCGAATCGGGACTCGTAGCGGCGCCTGACAGTTGGCGAACGACCACGGAGTGCACAATTCTTTCGGCTGGTTTCCGGTTGAATCGGTACGCCCTGCAGTTCAAGAAACTATAGGTGTGCCGATTTTTGTGCGTTGTCGCACAAACTGCAGGTGCCCACGTCTTTCTAAGTGCCATGAGCCACGAGGGAAGATGCTGCGCCGATGATGATCGTGAAGCGATCACCAATGCGGGGCGGACTCATCCGCCCCGCATGTCGCCCTTAGTACTGCCAGCCTGAGGTCCCAACGGTGCCCGACACAGAGGTGGAAACCGACCCACTCACAATGGCGTTCAGGTACCTACCGCCACTGACGGCCCTGAAACGCACCGTTCCGGTGCCGATCCTTTGCCACTGTTGGGTCGTCGCGAATGAGCAAGCCACAGCGATGAGGGCGCCTGTCGAGGGCTGTTGGGTGCTGAGCAAGCATCGGCCTGTACCGACATTTTGAAGCACAACGCCGCCAGTGACGGCCACCTGAGTCCAAAGCTGATTCGCAGCGCCAGTGCAATTCTCGTTGCGGGCCGTATTGTCTGTGAGACGGACCGCGAGGCAGCGACCGGGGATCCCTACGTTCTTGATCTGTGAAGTCTGTGCAAAGGCAGCCGGCGCATAGGCGGCAAGCCCACCGGCAACCATCAGCAAAACGGAAGACAGGCCAAGTTTGATTGTTGCGTTCATATCTCAATACTCCTTCATTGATTGTGGATCTTGCGAGAGAGGAAACGTGGCTTGTGAATCGGGACTCGTAGCGGCGCCTGATCGATGGCGCTTGACCACGGAGCACTCAACTCCATTGCTCGGTTTCCGATTGAATCGGTACGCCTGCAATTCAAAAAATGCGGGTGTGCCGATATTGTCCGTTATCGGACAAACTGCAGGTGCCCAAGTCTTTCAGAATGGGTGCGCCTTTGAATTCAGAATAAATTTTTGGGTGCCCTGGTCCTTCGGATAGCGGTGTACGTACCTGGCCTGTTTGATTGCGCGACAGGAGCCACCGATCGCACGCTTGAGGTTGCCCTGACTCTTCATCGTTAAATGCGTGCAGTCGCGGTCGCTCATCGTGCAGGGAACGCGGCAGGCGCATGGCGCAAGAGCTCAACAATGCGGTCGCCAAACTTGATGGTCTGCGGTCGATGCGCAATATAGATGCGATGCATGCCCAGCCCGGACAGATTCAGATTCAGCTGCTCTTCCGTTGCCACGTCCAGATCGCTCGTGGACTCGTCCAGCAGCAGTATTTTTGGCCTTCTGTAGAGCGCCCTGGCGATGAGGATGCGCTGCTTCTGCCCGGCGGAAAGGGCTGATCCCATGTCACCGACGGGCGTGTGATATCCCATCATCATCGATTCGATATCTTCGTGAACACAGGCGACCTTTGCGCACTCTTCAATCCACGCTTGATCGACTTCGGTGTCGAAGAAGGCGATATTGTCGCGAATCGATCCTGCCAACAGGGTGTCGCCCTGCAGTACGCAAGCAAGATGCCTGCGCAAAGCATTGATGTCGATCTCCTCGATCCGCTTTCCATTGAACAGGATCTGTCCGGCGGCCGGTTTATGGATACCGAGCAGCATCTTGGCGATGGTCGTCTTTCCGACGCCGGTTTTACCGATGATCACCGTGCAGTTGGAGCCGGCGGTCGTAAAACTCAGGCCATCGATCACCTTGTGCGCGAACTCGGAATAGCGAAAGGACACATCGATGAACTGCACGGATGCCGGGCCCTTGGGCACATCGCTCGTGGCCGTCGAAGATGGTGCCTCTACCTCCTCGATATCATCCGACCCAGGGGTTGCCAGATGCGTCAATCCTTCAGGCTGGGTCAGCACGATATCCGCGAGCCGCTCGAAGTGCAAACGCAGCATGCGCACTTCGAAGCAGTACTGGACAAGACGGCCTGCACTGCCCATGAACTGGTCCTGATAACTCAGATAGGCGAACAGCATGCCCACGGTGAACTGGCCTTGCGAAATGAGGCTTGCCGCGAGATAGATCGCGATGATGCGCTGGCTGCCGGTGATCAATGAGCCTGCCGCGCCAATCGCGATCCCCATCCATTGGCCCCTGATCTTGATGTTGATGGCCTCAATCGACAGGTTCTGCCACGCGGCACGACGATGATCTGCCCTGCCGGCGAGCTTGATAGGGCGGATGCCGCGAATGCTCTCCATGACATTCGATGAAACCCGGGCGTCCGCGACCAGCGACTCGCGGGCATTGCGCTTGACCATCTCGAAAGTGGCCAGCTGCAACAGGGTCAGTGCCACCAGTGCAGCGATCGCGGTCAGGGCCAGCTTCGGGCTGTACAGCCAGATCATGGTCAGTGTGACGATGCTCAACAGACCGTCGAGGATGCTTTCGAGTGCACCTGTGGTGACGGTCCTCTGGATCGCGGACACCGAGCCGAAGCGCGACATGATGTCGCCGATGTGGCGGCGCTCGAAGAAATCCACCGGCAAGTGCAGCAAATGATTGAGCACGCGGGACGACCATTGGTAACTGATGGTCGTCGTGAGATAGGTCACCATCCACGTTCGGATGGTGCCGACTGTCAGATTGATCAGCATCAGCAGCGCCATGCCGGCCACGATGGTGATGATCAAGCGCGAATCCGCTGACGTGAACGCGTTGTCGATCATCCATTGCATCGTCGCTGGCGAGAGCAAAGCGATGATCTGCAAGAACAGCGCCAGTGTGAAAATGTGCGCAAGCGCCCCGGGGATGCCGTCCGTCCGTCCGATGATCGATTTCAGCGTCGGCAGCTTGCGCTCATCGCGAGCGACGAAATTCTGGTTAGGCTCGAATTCGACGGCGTATCCGGAGAAATGTCCGGACGCCTCGGCGTAGCTCATCTTGACCATGCCGACCGCAGGATCATGGATCACGATCTTGCGAGCGCTTGCCTTCTTCAGCACCACGAAATGATTCAGATCCCAATGGAGCACGCAGGGTGTCTTGAGGTGACGCAGGGATTCCGGCTCGAGCTTCAAGGCGCGTGAAGACAGCCCGACACGGCCGGCCTGGACGATCATCTGATTCAGGTTCATGCCGTCCTGGGCCGTACCCAGCCGGCTTCTCATCCCTGAAAGATCGGTGCGCAGGCCGAAGTAGCTGCTGACCATTGCCAAGCAGGCAATACCGCACTCCGTGACTTCGGTTTGCACGATCGCAGGCAGACGACCCATCGCTTGCCATGGATTGAAATTGATTTTCGGAAGACCGCCGGAGATGGCCATTGACTCAGGATGCGTGTGCACAGGAGACCCCTCGATAGATTTGCGTGATGGCGTGATGGCGTGATGGCTTGATTGACGATGGATCGGCCTCGTGGATCATCCATCGCCGAACAGGGTCTTCAGCGGGTCGAACAGCCACTGGTACATCTTTCGCTTCTGCACGGGAATCTTGATCGATACGGTTTTGCCGAGTAGCGCGCCCTGCGCATGCTCGGATGTGTTCGTATCCAGCGTGATATTGACTTTATAAGTGCGCGCGGTGATCCCCGTTTGTCTTGAGTAGACTTCCGTCGGAGAAAGCGCGACGGATGAGACGCGCCCCATCAGTCGTCCGCGCGGACTGCCCTTGTGGGCATCCAGCGTCATCGCGATGCGGTCGCCGATCTTGAGTCTCGATTGCGCGGTCGCAGACACCTGGGCCGTGACAGCCAGGTCGCCTTCAGTCGCGATCATGGCGACGTCTTGGAATGTCATATACGCGTTGCCAACGCTCAAGGGCAATTGGTAAACCACGCCGGTGGTCGGCGATTTGACGACGGAGATTCCGCTTTCCGACCCGGGCTCACCTACGGCGGGATCGACAAGACCCGGATCGTCGACGGCTCCATCTTCTTCAGACTCGAGACGAAGATCGGCCAGCGGCGTTCCCGCCTGCACCCGATCCCCCTCGCGAACATGCAGTTTCGCGATCACGCCATTGCCACTGCCCTTGACGCTTGACAACCCTCCCTCCGTCAGGATCACCGATTGGCTGACTTCAGTGGTGGTGTAGCTGCCCAGCGCGAGAAATCCAATCGTCATCGCGATCAGCGAGAGGGCGGCCAGCGAATACCAGCGAAAGGGCAGAGGCACGGCGAGCGTCGTGCTGCCAACCAGAGAACCGGCGCTCTTGGCGACCGCCTCCGCGCGAAAGCCCAGGTCGCGACGCCCGGCCAAGCCCTGCTTCGCGTTCGATGAAAAAACCACTGCCATGTCTGCGTCCGATGTCATGTGTAGCCTCGTTGTTGGTAAGCGTCATCACGCTGTGTGAAGTCAGCAAATCTCTTATTGGATCAGCGCTACAGCGGCACAGGGATGTGCCGATCGGCGATCGATCGCGTACTTGATTCACTAGACTTGAGCAATCCTGAATCCATTTCGTGCTCGCAACTCCTGAACAAACCCAGCAGGGAGTTGCTCCGTGTTGCCTCAGATGAAAACCACAGACGATCGCATCATTGAGCGTACTTGCAGGATGCGAGATCCAGATTCATGCCACTATCGTCGAACCCACGCATCGATATCTCATCCATGTATCTGGAATACTTGGCCAGCAAATTCACGTAACGTCGAGAACTCATCAACTCCAATTTGTTCTCGATGCTGTCCATTGTTGCAGCAAGGTATCCTTTTTCCTGCGGAGCCACTTTCTGCAGAAGAACCGTGCCGATCGCGAGCGCGGACACAGGATCCGGATCGACGCGTATGGATTCGCTCCTGTTCGGCGAAACCCCATGCAGATACACCTCGTACAACGAACGCATGGCCCGAAAGTTGCCCAACGACGCGCTGCGCTCCAGCATGGTCACGGCATATTCGCGATACTCTCGTTCGTATTCCGTCTGCGCTTCCGGCGTATTCTCCGGCGGCCGCGAATACAGAGCGAAGTGCGCCATCGCACGCGGATCGCCAAGCTTGGCGGATTGCAGCATGCGCTCAGCGGTTTCGTTCAGCCGATCCGGTGAGAGACCCTTGCACAGCACCGCAGAAATACGAACCGGTTCGGTGATTCGACTGATTTTCGAAATGGCGTAACTCTCTTCCGAAGAACCGTGGTCTGCGCGAACGGCGATCTCTGTCCAATCTTGCTCTGAACGACGCAAGCTTTCAGCCTCATCGCATAGCGCAAGCGCCCTCGACAGCAGACAGGAAGAAAATCGATCCCCAGCGTCGGCATCAGCGGCGAGCTGCGCGAACGCGGATTCCAGACTGTGGTCCCGGCTACGGCGTCGGGGCTCGGCGATGATGGCGCCCAACTGCCGTCGAAATGGGAGCTTCGATGTCGTCTGCTCGGTCAGCCCTGCTGGCGGATGCGCGGCGGATGCGAGCGGCAAGGCCCGCGCCTCCTGTCGCGAATCCGGATACAGCCACGCAACCACAAGCGCCAGGACGATCATCGACACCAGAAAGACAGGCCGCAAGAACATTCCAAGCCTTTTCGAGGTGCTTGCATCGGCACCTCGCATCATCCATTCACGCGCCTTCTCGACTCTGGACATAGTCTCCTCCATGTAACTGCATCCGCCGGCAACACGATTGAACCGGCATCGTCTGAAGCCTGCACCGGTCGACCTGCTCGGACTGGATGATGTCGATGCCGCCGCAGTATCCGCAGGCGCTGCGGCGGCATCGATCCGAGCCTGATCGCCGAAAGAGACGACTCGGTCACGTCATACCTCGTTTGGGTCATCAAGGATGTTCAGGCAAGATTGAAATATCGTAGAGGCTGAACCAGAGCCTGTCAGTGTTGAAGCCACTTGGGCGAGGTCATCTCGCGCGCTCACAGGCGTCGTCGATGCCGTAGCGGCCGCCTGGGTAATCGACGCTACCGTCTGGCGGTTGAAATTCGACATGAAGATACTCCAGCAAGTCCTGCGATTTGCGGGGTTCATCAGCCAATAGCAGTACCCCAAGGCGGGACCTAAAAGCGCCGCTGCAGCAGCACTCATGTAGAGGGCGTCTTGGAAACTGACGCCGCCGACGATACGACCACCGACCAGATTCAGTTCAGCCTCATCCAGTACCAGGATATTCACGTGATTTTCGTTGCGTTTCATGACAAAACTCCTTGTAAAATGATAGTGATTTTGGGTTGTCTCTCGGCTTTTCGTTGTCATCAGCGGGGAAACTGCTTGTCCGTCCCGACTTTGGGTCGATGACCTCCACCGTCCGATGCCCTGCAACCCGAGGTGAGAAACCTCTGGTTGGCTTGGTGGACACTCGGGGCTGTATTCAACCTGATGGAATTTCCCGAAGCCAGCCCACCCCAGCCGTTGAAGTAAAAACGTTTCGCGCTCTCGACGCCCAGGATAAGATTGTGGTTATCGTAGTAATCGACGAGAACTTTCTTTGAGGGGTGATCACTACATTTGTAATTCCACTGGACGACAGTGCCAACATCCGCGGTCCCACTGGACGGAAGACCAACACAGCCACCTCCCGGTCCACCCGTCATGTAGTACGAGGTCCCTGTAGTGTCGTGTTTCCATGTGTCCTTCCGTGTGAAAGCGAATCTCGTGGCAAGTGCGATGTTCGTTGTGTATTGCAACGAACCCAGTGTGGCCCCAGCAACAGTGGAGGGCTTGACACGCAAGTAGTACCTGGTGACCGAACCCGGGCCTTGACTATAGACATGGCAATTGAAGATCCCGTCCTTTGCGTCGATGGCACTGGCTTGGCTGGACCACACACAGAGCGCTGTGATCGTTGCGACGAGGGCTTTTCGTTTGATTTGACGTTTCATCGTTCTGTACTCCTAAGTTGGACTGAATAGGTTGATCCTTCCCTGCGTGCGCCATCCGTAATACCAACGTCATCCTGGCCATGTCCCGACCTTGTCGTTTCGAGTCGGACGAAACGGTTGGCTGGTGACCCGTGAATCGCGACCGCAGTGCAGTTCTAGCACCGGCGACGCATCGATCAACCCTGAGGTGGGTGGAATGGAGAAGAATGGAAGTTAAGAGAGGATGAATAGAAATGAATAAATCGGAACGCGACATAACCGCTTGATTTTTCTGTACATGGGCGGTTGAAATGGAGAAAAAAATGAAGTTTGGTTGACCTCGGAAAGGCGGATGCGCGGCTTCTTGGCCACGTCGCATAGGCATCACCGCACACGGATCAGGTTTACTTCCGACAAAGTGAGCTTGACCCTGTTTGGGTGTGGCGCCGATGTGATCTGCCCCAAGGTGTGGCTTCGACAGCATCGGTGCCGGTGCCGGTGCCGGTACAGGGCAGGACCTGCCTGTTCCACGCGTCGCTTCAACGCTCACGCATCGGGGAACGACGAATGCGGTATTGTCGGAAGGGCGATTGCTTTGATCGACATGGGACGCCGCTCACACATTAAGGGCGGCAGATCGACTTCTCATGCAGGTTGGGGGTCGCACTGCATCGTTGATTGAGCAGCGCCATCGCGTGGTGGATCACCACGAAAGCATTGACGGCATCCGGCACACCCCACAACATCCCAAGTGCTGGCCCGGGCAGTAGAGGGGCTATGTGTTGGAAAGCGTTCTACGACACCGGCAGAGCGCATCAGTGCAGGCAGGATCTGGTAAGCCAAGGAGAGACGTCGCCATGAATGAAGCCGCCAGCATCGAAGATCGCTACATGGACCAGTGTTACGCGCTATCGGGTCGGCTGATCGATCCGATCCGCGGTTCGGTCAGCTACAACAATGAGAGCACTCCGCTCATACGCAGGCATCTGGAAGTTCTGGCCTGTCTGGTCAGCGCCAAGGAGACGGTGGTCACCCGCCGAGCGCTCATCGAGCTGGTCTGGAACGGCAATGCGCTGGTCGGCGACAGCGGGCTGAGCAATGCCATTTATTACCTTCGGCGCGCACTCCAAGACACCGATGGCGACAAGCCGCTGATCCGCACCGTTCCGCGACGCGGCTATCTGCTCACAGTCGAAGCACGCCTGAGCGACCACAAAGCGACTGCGACGTTTTCTGAAGGGTCGCCGGTTGTCGGCAAACCGGAGTGGCATCTATCGCACTTGTTGAGCAGCAGTCCGCTCAGTGAGACCTGGCTTGCGCAGGCGCAGGAAGGT